>DASYTK010000015.1:0-17685 GCA_036002405.1 Candidatus Limnocylindrales bacterium | reverse complement strand
CCCGAAGAAGATCCGGTCTGACCGAGTGCTCGCCGTGGGGTCGCTCGCGTGGCGCTCGAAGAGCTCGATGTTCCTGCGGTTCGACTTGTAGGCGAAGTCGAACAGGTCGCCCAGCACGGGGATCGCGCCGATCGCGAGGTCGAGAAGCGTGTTCGCCACCATCCGGGCGACCACGACGCCGGGCAGCCCGTGGCCGAGGGCCCGGGCGACGATGTAGAGCCCCAGCGCCCCCGAGAGCAAGTCGCCCGCCCCCGGGATCAGGCCGATGATCGGCTCGAGCCCGAAACGGAACCGCGTCCCGGGGACGCGGATGCTCTCGTCCAGGAGCCAAGCCAGATCGCCGAGTTCCCGACGTGCCCGCGCAAGCCGGCGAGCACGGTCCAGGTCGGCCTGGGGAGCGCCCGATGCGCTCATGGACCCGACGCCCCTTCGGGGACGTCGCGGCGGGGAGCCTCGCCGCTTGCGACGTGCTGCCGCAGCTCCGGGAAGAGGCGCGCCACGGCGACGACACCCAGCAGGCAAAGGAGGCCGCCCGAAACGACCGAGAACTGGGCGCCCGCGATCGAGGCCACCGCGGCCGCTTCGACATCGCCCAACCGCGGGCCACTCGTGACGACGAGGATGTGCAGGGCAGTGACCCGGCCGCGCAGGGCATCCGGCGTGTCGAGCTGGACGATCGTGGAGCGGAAGACGGCGGAGAGGACGTCGGCCGCCCCGGCGAGCGCCAGGAAGACGAGCGCGAGCGGGAAGGAGAAGGTCGCGAGGCCGAAGGCGACGATCGCCGCACCCCAGGCGGCCACGGCAACGATGACCGCCCAGCCGATCCGCTCGATCCGACCGACCCACCCGGAGAGCAGCGCGCCGAGGAAGGCACCCGCCCCGGGCGCCGCGGCGAGCAGGCCAACGCCGGTCGGTCCGACCCGGAAGACGTCGAGGGCGAGGACGGGCCAGAGGGCCGCCGGCATGCCGAAGATCATCGCGTTCAGGTCGATCGCGAACGTCGAGAGGATCAGTCGCCGGCGCAGTGCGAAGGACAGCCCGTCGCGGATCGCGCCAAGGGTCGCACGGGGCAGCTCGCCGAGCGGTGGAAGGGGGCGGATCCCGAGCACGGCCAGCATCGCCGCGGCGTACGAGACGGAGTCGACCAGGTAGGCGCCCCCGACTCCCACCGTCCCGAGGAGAACGCCGCCCACGGCCGGACCGATGACGGAGGCGGCCTGGAAATTGAGCTGGTTCAGGGCGATCGCGGCCGGCAGCCGCTCAGCCGGGACGAGCCGCGGGATGGAAGACGAACGGGCCGGGCTGTCGATCGCCCCGATCGCCGCCGACACGAAGGCGAGCCCGAAGAGCGCGGCGACAGGCGGGCTCCCGGACAGGGCGAGGATCGCGAGCAGACCGCTCGTGGCCGCCAGCCCGGCCTGCGTGAGCAGGAGGAGCCGCCGCCGGTCGAACGCGTCGGCGATCGCGCCGCCTCCCAGGGCGAAGACGAGGATCCCCACCAGCTGGACAGCGGCCAGCAGGCCCACCATGAGCGTGGAGCCCGTGAGCACGTAGATCTGGAACGGAAGGGCGACGCGGGTGACCTGCGCCCCGGTGCCGCTGATGACCTGGCCGGCCCAGATCCGGCGGTAGTCCCGGTCGAGCCGGAGCGGCGAGATGTCGACGAGGAGCCCGGCCACGCGACCAGGTGCCTTCCGCTCTCGCGGTGGGGTCACCCCCGCGCTACGCCGATCCGGCGGGAGCTACTTGTCGCGTTCGGCGGTGCCCGCGAGGGCGGCCTGCGCGGCCGCGAGCCGGGCGACCGGGACGCGGAAGGGCGAGCAGGAGACGTAATCGAGCCCGATCGAATCGCAAAACGCGATCGAGGCGGGATCGCCCCCGTGCTCGCCGCAGATCCCGATCTCGAGCCCGGGCCGGGCGCCGCGGCCCTTCTCGACGGCCGTCCGCATGAGCGCCCCCACGCCGGTCGTGTCGAGCGATTGGAACGGGTTCTCGGGGAGGATCTTCCGCTCGACGTAGGCGAGGAGGAAACCGCCCTCGGCGTCGTCACGGCTGAAGCCGTAGGTCATCTGCGTCAGGTCGTTCGTGCCGAAACTGAAGAACTCGGCATGGCCGGCGATCTCGTCGGCGGTGAGCGCGCCGCGGGGGACCTCGATCATCGTCCCGAACTTGTAGTCGACCTGGACGCCGCGCGCCTCTTCCACGCGCTTCGCCTCCGCCTCGAGGATCTCGCGGGTCGCGGCGAGCTCGTTCACGTGGCCCACGAGCGGGATCATGATCTCGGCGTGGGGGTCGCCGCCGGCCTCGCGGACGTCGATCGCGGCGTTCAGGATCGCCCGGGTCTGCATCTTCACGAAGTCGGGGATCATCAGGCCCAAACGGCAGCCGCGCAGGCCGAGCATCGGGTTCTGCTCGCGCAGCGCCTCGACGGCGCGGAGGAGCGTCCGCGCCTCGGCGTACCCGGGGTCGGCCTCGGCCGTTCCCTGGACTCGATAGCGGGTCACCTCGGCGACGAGATCGGCGTGGTTCGGAAGGAACTCGTGGAGCGGCGGGTCGATGAGCCGGATGACGACCGGGAGGCCGCTCATCGCGTCGAGGATCCCGCGGAAGTCGCCGGCCTGGAGCTCCTCCAACTTGCCCAATGCGCGATCGAAGGTCTCGACGGCGGCCGACTCGTCCGCGGTCAGCTCCGTCCCGGCGTCCCGCTTCTCCTTCGCCCGGGTGGCCTGGAACGCGACGAGGATCGCGTCGCGGACGATCTCGAGTCGCTCGCCCTCGCGGAACATGTGTTCGGTGCGACAGAGGCCGATGCCCTGGGCGCCGTAGCGCCGGGCGAGGGCGGCCTCCTCGGGCTTGTCGGCGTTCGTCCAGACCTGGAGGCGGCGGACCCGGTCGGCCCACTCGAGGATCCGCTGGAGGCCAGCCTGCTCCTCGAAGCGGACCTCGACCGTGGGGAGGGCGCCGACGTACACCTCGCCGGTCGTGCCGTCCAGGCTGATCCAATCCCCCTCGCTGAAGCCGAGGCCGTCGACGTGGGCGCTCCTCGTCGAGTAATCGATGAGGAGCTGCGCACAGCCGGCCACGCATGGCTTCCCGATCTGTCGGGCCACGACCGCGGCATGCGATGTCGCGCCCCCGCGCGCGGTGAGGACGCCCTGGCTCGCGGCCATGCCGTGGAAGTCGTCGGGCGAGGTCTCGATCCGGACGAGGATGATCTTCTCACCCTTCGCGGCCCCCTCGGCTGCCCGGTCGGCGTCGAAGACGGCCTTGCCCACGGCGGCGCCGGGCGAGGCGTTCAGCCCGGCCGTGATCCGGGTCGCCTTCCGCTTCGCGTCGGGATCGAACTGGTCGCGCAGGAGCTGGTCGACGTGTGCCGGCTCGATCCGGGCGAGGGCCTCGCGCTCGGTGAGGATCCCGGCCTCGACCATGTCGGCCGCGATCCGGACGGCGGCCGCGGCCGTTCGTTTCGCCGAACGCGTCTGGAGCATGTAGAGGCGGCCGCGCTCGATCGTGAACTCGAGGTCCTGGACGTCCCGGTAGTGGCGCTCGAGCCGCTCCGCGATCTCCTCGAACTGCCCGTAGACCTCGGGCAGGTCCTCCGCCATCTGGCTGATCCGGCGGGGCGTCCGGATCCCGGCCACGACGTCCTCGCCCTGGGCGTTCGTGAGGTACTCGCCGTCGAGAACCTTCTCGCCGGTATTCGGATCGCGTGTGAACGCGACCCCGGTGCCTGAGTCGTCGCCCATGTTCCCGAAGACCATCGTCACGACGTTGACGGCCGTGCCCAGGTCATGCGGGATCTTGTTGAACTCGCGGTAGTCGCGAGCGCGCTTGCCGAACCAGCTCGCGAACACCGCCTTGATCGCCAGGTCGAGCTGCTCGTAGGGATCGCTCGGGAACTCGCGGCTGGTGTCCTCGCGGACGATGTCGAGGAACCGCCCGCTCACCTCACGGAGCGCCCCCGCGTCGAGATCCGTGTCCAGCTCCACGCCGCGGGCGTGCTTCTGCTCGTCGAGGGCACGCTCGAAGCGCTCGCCGTCCACGCCCATGACGATGCGCCCGAACATCTGGATGAACCGCCGGTGAGCGTCCCATGCGAAGCGCTCGTTGCCCGTCAGGGCGACCAGCCCCTGGAGGGTCGACTCGTTCAGGCCCAGGTTGAGGACGGTGTCCATCATCCCGGGCATCGAGAACTTCGCGCCGGAGCGGACGCTGACGAGAAGCGGGTCCTGGGGATCGCCGAAGCCCTTGCCCGTCTCGCGCTCGAGCTCCCGGACTGACTCGAGCACGTCGTCCCAGAGACCGTCGGGCATCCGCTCGCCGTTCGCGAAGTAGTCGTTGCACGCCTCGGTCGTGATCGTGAAGCCGGGCGGAACCGGGAGTCCCGCGTTCGTCATCTCGGCGAGCCCCGCCCCTTTCCCACCGAGCTGGTCGCGCATCGAGGCGTCGCCTTCGGCCCGTCCACCTCCGAAGGCATAGATGTAGCGCTTCGGGGCGTGGTGCCGACGCTCGGCGGCAGGGGCGACGGTCTCGGTCATCGGCGGGCTCCTTGGCTGGGCGAGCCGGGCGGCGAGGAGGCGCGAGGCGGCCGCGAGATTGTAGCGTCGGCCACGGTCAGCGCCGGATGAGCAGGTTGACGATGACCGTCAGGACGATCGAGATGACGATCGAGGTCGCGAGGAGGATGAAGATGCCGCCACGCTCGCCGCCGATAACGATGTCTCCGGGCAGGCGCCCGAGCGGAAGGCGAACACCCAGGATCGCGAGGAGCCCGATGCCGGCCAGGACGAGGCCGACGACGAGGAGGACCCGGCCGATCTCGGGCGACATCGGCCGATCGTACTCCGCCATCCGGCGCCGGCCAGCGGATACCATCGTCCGCCAGTGAGTACCCCGAGGGCTTCATGACCGACCTCGCCACCGAGGATCTGCCGGTCTCCGCCCAGTCGCCCCACTACAACGCCACGCTGAGCCGGCGGGTCGACCTGACCGAGTCGCTCGCCTTCGTCTGGGTCGGCTTTGCGGGCGAGCCCGTGCTCTTCGAGCCAGGGCAATACCTGACGATCGGGCTCGAATCGGGCGGCAAGCTCATCCAGCGGCCGTATTCCGTCGCGAGCTCGCCCCGGGAGCTCGGGGACGGCTACGAGTTCTACCTGCGGCTGGTCCTGGGCGGCCAGTTCACGCCGCTGCTGTGGGGAGTGCCGGTCGGCCACGGGATGAGCATGCGCGGCCCGAAGGGAAAGTTCCTGCTCGAGCCTGACGACGAGCGGACGCACGTCTTCATCAGCAGCGGGACCGGGATCGCGCCGTTCATCTCGATGATGAAGACGCTCCTGATCGATGGCCGGCCCCGTCCCACGATCGTCCTCCACGGCGCGAGCTTCCAGCACGACCTTGGCTACCGTGAGCTCCTCGAGGACTGGGAGCAGAGCGGCGAATACCCGGTCCGCTACATCCCCAGCGTCTCACGTCCGGGGGCCCCCGAAAACGAGATGTGGACCGGTCGGGTCGGGCGGGTCGAAGCGATCGTCCCGGCCGCCTTCGACGAGCTCGCGCTCACGCCCGAGAACTCGATCGCCTACCTCTGCGGAAACCCGGACATGATCACCGCCGTGGACGAGCTTCTCACCGCGCGCGGCTACCCCGCCCAGCAGATCAAGAAGGAGCTCTACTGGCCAAAGGGCAAAGAACCGAAGGGCACGGTCGAGCGAGCGCCGATTCCGCCGCAGCCCTAGGGGGCGCTCCTCTGAACAGAGCCGACCGAGTTCGCGGTCGGTAAGCCGTCGGCACAGACACATCAAGCGGGCCGTCGGGGAGACCCGACGGCCCGCGAGCTCGCGCCGAGGAGCGGTCAGGCGGGGACGAGGCGACCTGCACGGGCGCGGCGGCGTGCCACGAAGACGCTCGCGCCCACGGCGGCGAGCGCGGCGAGAACGAGTGCGGCGATCGTCATCTCCGAGGGGAACCCTGGGTTCGAGGGCACCGCCGCGGCCGGGCGGACGGTGATCGCCGGGAAGGCTGGCGCGTCGAGCAGCAGATCGCGCAACTCGAGCGTCCAGGTCCAGGTGCCCGCCTTCGGGAACGTCACGATCGCGGCATAGTGGCCGCCGCCTCGCGCCTCGGCGATGACGCGGAGCGTCTCGCCGGTCTCCGAGTGGCGCGCGACGACCGTGGCCTGCTCCCAGTCGATCGGTGTGATGCCGTGCTGCTTGAGGGTGAAGAGGATCTCGGCCGGCTGGCCCGCGTTCGGGGACGGGGGTGTTCCGTCGAGGGTGGCGCTCGCCCAGCCGCCGGCGGCGACGGGAGCGGCGGTGGCGAGGCCCACGAGCGCGAGCGCCGCGAGCGCGAGGGCGCCGGCGCGGCCACGGCTCGGGCGGCGGATGGATCGCATCGTCCGTACCTCCTGCCTGACGAGGCGGGTCCCGAGTCCCGGGGCCCGAGCGCGACCCTGCGCCGCGATCGACTCCCTTACACCGCTCCGGCCACCGGGGTTCCGGCCGCGGAGGAACGGATCTGTGGCAGTCGAACGAGAACGAGGGGCGCCGCGGCCACGACGAGCAGAAGCGGGACGAAGCCGACGACTCCCCCGACCGGCCAGGTCGCAGCCAGCGCGTAGGCCACGGCGAGCAGCCACCGATCGCCGACCGGCCAGCCGCGCTCGGAGGCGGAGGCCGCGAAGACGCCGATGGCGGGCAGAAGCAGCGTGGCGTCGTAGACCCAGGCGTGCGGGTTGACGACGAGACCCGCCGCGCAGGCGAGCGCGACTGCCTGGACGACAGGCGCTCGGCCAAGCCAGGGCAGCGCCAGGAGGACGACGATCGCACCCAGCCCGAGCCCCACGACCGCCAGCGGGCCGTAGGGCGACCCCGACCCGAGGAAGACGTCGGCCCGGGCAAGCAAGGCGACCGGGCTCACGGCCTGCCAGCCGTTCGCCCGGAAGTCCTCGACGCTGTACGCGCCCACCGTGGCGAGCCAGTCGGCTGGCCAGGCGACGTTCCCGCCCGCCGCGACGATGCCGAGGACGTACTGGACCGTGACCGCGGCCACGGCGAGGACGATCGCCAGCCAGCGGCCCCGGAGGAGGAGCAGACCACCCAGGGGCGCACCGAGCTGCGGCTTGTAGGCAAGGGCGCCGACGAGGACGCCCGCGAGCCCTTCCCACCGGCCGGGACGACCGGCCGGAACGCCCGATCCGGACGAGGCCCGGTCCTCCGCCCGGACGAGCGCCAGCGCGGTGAGGACGACGAGCAGCAGCGCGATCGAGGTGTTCTGGCCGGAGAGCACGCCTGCCGCGGCCGGCCCCCAGGCGAGCGTCCCCACGACCGCCCAGCGGCGGGGCAGGCCGAGGAGCCACCCTCCGATCGTCGCGGCGAGGACGAGCGCCGCGAGCATCAGGCCCAGGTGAACGGCGCCCGCCAGGGCGTAAGGCAGCTGGGCCAGCGGCAGGTAGGCCAGCGCGACCCAGGCTGGATAGACGTAAGGGGTGATCGGGAGCCCGTGATCGGCCTGGAAGCGGACGATCGGCTCGAGCCGGGCGACGTCGGGCGTCAGGGCGAACCTGCCAGCGGCGTAGAAGGCGCTGAAGTCGAGCCAGCCTCGGAATCCGACACCCAGGGCGGGCAGCCAGGCCGCGATCGCCGCGGCGACGAGCCAGAGCCACGCCCGGCGGGCTGTCCAGAAGCCAGGCAGGTCGACCGAGGCGCCAGGGAACCTCCCCCGATCGGCCGCGAGGCGAGCCTCGCCTACCGTGCGCTTCCCTTCAGCGAGACGGACTGCTTGACGACCGGATCGGTGGCCAGGACGCAGTTGACGACCCGGTCGCCGCGACCCCAGCCCTCGCGGGTCGGGGTGAAGAAGTAGAACGTGAGGCCCGAGCGCTCGATCGGGATGCCCACGTACGTCGCGAAACCTTCAGCGCAGCGCTCGTCCGCCCAGCGCTCGAGGGCTCGCTCACCGGGATAATCGGCTTCCGTGGCCACGGGATACCCGAACTCCGCAAACGCCTCGTAGTCGTGAGGCTCCGTGCAGGGATGGTGCTGGACGTCCTCCACCTGCGATGCCAGGGAGTCGGAAGGGAGGTCGAAGCAGTCACCCACCTGGAGACCCGTGACGTTTCCGGTCAGCCGGTCGCGCAGCAGGAAGCCGCCCCCGGCGATGAGGGCCACGAGGCCGATCCGAACGATGAGCGAGTTCATGCCGACTCCCCGAAGCAAGGAGACGCCGGCGCGTCCTGGCACCGGCCATCGGGGAGGGTCGCGTCGGCGGCGTCCTCGCGCTACCCCCCGAACGGGCCATCGCTCGGAGCCTGACCGTCGGCGCCGGAAGCATCTCCGCCGGCCGAGGCGCGCGCGGCGGCAAGGCGGTCCAGGATCGCCCGCTTCACGCCCTCGACGGGGACCCGCTCCTGCGTCATCGAGTCCCGATCGCGGACGGTGACCGCGCGGTCGTCGAGCGACTCGACGTCGACCGTCACGCACCAGGGTGTGCCGATCTCGTCCTGGCGGCGGTAGAGCTTGCCGATCGAGGCCGTGTCGTCGTAGACGGCCATGAGATCGACCCGCAAGTCACGGACGATTCGCCGGCAGAGCTCGACGATCTCGGGCCGCTTCTTCAGCAGCGGCAGGACGGCGACCTTGTAGGGGGCGAGCTCGGGATGGAAGGCCAGGACGACCCGCTTCTCCCCGCGCACCGCTTCCTCACGGTAGGCGTCGATGAGGAAGGTGAAGGCCGCCCGATCGGCCCCGGCGGACGTCTCCACGATCCAGGGCACATAGTGCTCGTTCGTGGTCGGGTCGAAGTACTCGAGGCTCTCCCCTGACGCCTCCTGGTGTCGTCCGAGGTCCCAGTCGCCCCGGTTGTGGATGCCCTCCAGCTCCTTCCAGCCGAACGGGAAGCGATACTCGATGTCGACCGCCCGCTTCGCGTAATGGGCGAGCTCACCTGGGCCGTGCTCGCGGAAGCGAAGGCGGCGGGGGTCGACGCCGTACCGCTCGTACCACGCCCGGCGGGCCGGCCGCCAGCGCTCGAACCAGTCGGCCGCCTCCTGGGCCTTCACGAAGTACTGCATCTCCATCTGCTCGAACTCGCGCATCCGGAAGACGAAGTTGCCCGGGCTGATCTCGTTGCGGAACGCCTTGCCGATCTGGGCGATCCCGAAGGGCAGCTTCTTGCGGCTGGCGGCCTGGACGTTCCGGAAGTTCACGTAGATCCCCTGCGCCGTCTCGGGCCGAAGGTAGGCCACGGAAGCCTCGTCCTCGACCGGGCCGAGGAACGTCTTGAGCATGAGGTTGAAGCGGCGGGGTGGGGTGAGCGGGCCGCCGTCGACCGGGCAGCGCAGGCCGAGCCTCTCGACGACGGCGGGGTCCGCCGCCTCGGCGGGACTCAGGCTCTCGGCGCCCGGGAGCTCGTCGACCCGGAAGCGCTGGTGGCACGTCTGGCACTCCACGAGGGGGTCGGAGAAGGCGGCCACGTGTCCGGAGGTCACCCAGACCTGGGGATGCATGAGGATCCCGGCGTCGAGGCCCACGATGTCGTCACGGTCCTGGACCATCGCCCGCCACCAGGCGCGCTTCACGTTGTTCTTCAGCTCGACGCCGAGCGGCCCGTAATCCCAGACCGCGTTGATCCCGCCGTAGATCTCGGAGCTGGGGAAGACGAAACCGCGCCGCTTCGAGAGCGAGACGATCGTCTCGAGATCGCCGACGGCGGGACCGGGATCTCCGTCGCTCCGCGGGGCCGCGGGAGCGGGTCGGTCCTCGAGGGTGTCGGTCACGGTCAAGCGGCTCCGGTGCAGCGTCCTGGGCTGGGCCGCGCGATTCTCCCACGCGAGGGACCGTCGAAAGACTCGAGAGCAGTCTCTGTGGCCGGGCGGTCCTCCGAAGCGGTCAGACGCTGTCGCCGGCCTGGTACGCCTCAGCCGCTCCCCGGACGTCGTCGAAGCGTCCCTCGGCGAGGAGGTCGGCCGGTCGCTCCCAGCGGAGGAAGGGATTCCGCGCCTCGAGCCAGGCCCGCTTGCCCGCCTCGGAGATCCCGTCGCCAAGGATCGCGAGCACCGCTCCCAGCTCGTCGACCCGAGCGCGGTACCGGGCGCGGGGCGAGGTCCCCGAGCGCCAGCGCTCGACGGTCCTCCGATCCGCCCCCGTGACCGAGGAGAGCAGTCGGATCGGCAAGCTCCGGATCACGATCGCTGGCGGGAGTGCGCGGGCGACGGCAGCCATGGAGACGAGAGGTTACGCCGGTACCAATGCCGGGTCAAGCGCCGGGGGAATTCTATCCGGCAGCCGCATCGGCCCGGGGCCCTCGCGGCCGGGTCAGGTCGTGCGGGCGGCCCAGCTTCCGATGATCGGCCGGCCGGTCCGGTGGGCCTCCCGCACCTCGTCGAGGAAGGCGAGGGAGCGCGCCTCGCGCTCGAGCGCGTGGCGGACGAATCGCCGAAGCGCCGACTCGACCTCCGCCTCCACGGCGGCCGGCAGGCGGAGGGCGGCGATCGCCTCGATGTCGAGGCGGCGGTAGGCGCGCAGGAGCTTGAGCGCGGCGAGCGACAGCTCGAGCTGCTCGGCGGGCGGCGGGACGTGCCCGGAGCAGAGGACGCCGCCGAGGGCCGGCACCCAGCGGAAGGAGTCGGTCGACTCGAGCGTCCGGTCGCACTCGACACACCGCTCGACCTCCGGTCGGACACCCATCGCGTCGGCCAGGTTGAACTCGAACCAGCGAGCCACGCGGCCGGGATCCATCCCGTCGTCGAGGAGCTGGAAGCCGCGTCGGAGGAGCGCATAGACCGGATAGGCGACGCCCCCATCCTCGACCGCGCGGTCTGCCAGCTCCCCTAGATACCAGGCGGTGGCGGCCGACTCGAGCTCGTCGCGCAGGGCCAGCCAGGCCTGCCCGACGCTGACCTGGGTGACGACGTCGAACGTCCGGCCTCGGGCGAGCACGAGGTGGAGCTCGGCAAACGGCTCGAGCGATCCCCCGAGACGGCTCGTGGGCCGGCGGACGCCGCGAGCGATGACGCGCAGCTTTCCGTCATGCGGCGTCAGGACGGTCAGGACGCGGTCGGCTTCTCCGAGATCGAAGCGAGTCAGCACGATGCCGGACGTCTTGTACAGGCGGGGAAGCGGCACGGCTCGAGACTACACCGTGCGCCGCCCATCCCGTTGGTGCCACGGCAGTGATTTGTGCTGCTGGGGTCTCCGCGAGGCGTGGGGCACCCACGCCCCAGAGGTGATCAACAATCCTGCCAAATACGAGCCAGGTTCGTCTTCGTCCACGTCTTGACCGGGCCGGGATGCGATCGAGCCGATGCGACGAGCTTTGTCGTGCTCAAGGCGGGCCGGGAAACGGCGGCCGGCTCCGCGAACCCTGCCTACCACGACCCTGGCTCGTACATGACAACGAATCGTGCGGGGACATCTTCCTCGTACGAGCCTGATTCGTGCGTGACACAAAAATCGCGGCGAAGCTCGCACGCCGGGCCGCGCTGAACGCCCGCGCCGGGGGTCCGCTCAGGGAACCCTGCCAGGTACGGGTTGCCACGCGGCCTACGCCGGCGCGGGGGACGCGATCCGCGCCGGCGTCATCTAGTTCGAGCGAAGCGGCGGGATCGGATGTATGCGGAGGCCATCCCTCGGGGATACTCGCTCCCTTTTGGTATCATGTTTTCGTGCTCACGACGCCCGACCTCGAGGCCCTCATCGCGGACACGGAGGCGGAGATCCTCCGCGTCATCGAGGCGAACGAGGACGCCGAGACACGGCCTCTCTACGAGATGGCCCGCTACCACCTCGGCCTCGATGGAGACGGCGCAAGCGGGAAGCGGCTCCGCCCGCTCCTTGGCCTGCTGGCCTACGAGTCGATCGCCGGGGACCACCGACCCGCCCTCCCGGGAGCGGCGGCGGTCGAGCTCGGGCATAACTTCAGCCTCGTCCACGACGACATCGAGGACCGCGACGTCGAGCGCCGGCATCGCGCCGCGCTCTGGACCGTCTACGGCGTCCCCCAGGCGATCAATGCCGGCGACACGCTGTTCGTGCTCTCCCGGCTCGCCCTCTACCGGCTGAGCGAGCTGGGCTTCAGCGACGCGACCGTGCTCCGCCTGATGCGCCTGTACGACGACACCTGCCTGGCTCTCTGCGAGGGGCAGTTCATCGACATCTGGACGTCCGAGCACGACGAGCTGCTGACGGTGGACCGCTACTTCGACATGATCGGGCGGAAGACCGCCGCACTCATCGCCGCCTCGATCGAGGCGGGCGCGATCCTGGCCACGGAGGACGAGGCGGTCCACGGGGCCTACCACCGCTTCGGTTGGGCCCTTGGCCTCGCCTTCCAGCTCAACGACGATCTGCTCGGGATCTGGGGCGAGGAAGAGGCGACCGGCAAGGAGCCATCCGACCTCGCGAAACGCAAGAAGACACTGCCCCTGATCTACGCCTTCGAGCAGGCCGACCCCGACGACCGGGAGCGACTCTCGGCCATCCTCGCCGGCGGGCACCCGGGAAGGGCGGAGATCGCCCAGGCGCGCGCGATCCTCGAGCGGACGGGAGCGCGGGATTACACGCGCCGGCAGGCCCGACGCTACCGCGACGAGGCGCTCGCCCAACTCGAGACGGCCGGCCTGGCGACGGGGGCCGCGCGCGACCAGCTGCGCGCGATCGTGCTCTCCGCGATCGCCGCCTGATCGGGTCGGCGTTACCCCGCCGGCAGCCCCCAGGCTAGGCCTGGGACTCCTCCTCGGCGACCTCCTCCTCGGCGGTACGCCGACGGACGGCGAGCACCTTGCCGACGCGGCGCCCGTCGGTCGATTCGACCGTCAGGACGAGCCCGTCGAGCTCGACCGTGTCGCCCGCCTTCGGGACCCCGCCGATGTAGTGGTAGACCATCCCGCCGACCGTGTCGTACTCCTCCTGGTCCTCGCCATTCAAGTGGAGCTCGAAGAGCTCGGCCAGGTCGTCGACGCTCACCCGGCCGTCGACCCTCGCCTCATCCTCCGAGATCCGCTCGACGAGCGGCTCCTCGGCGACGTCGTACTCGTCCTCGATCTCCCCCACGATCTCCTCGATCAAGTCCTCGATCGTGACGAGACCGGCCGTTCCACCGTATTCGTCGAAGACGATCGCCAGGTGCACCTTCCGGCGCTGGAGCTCGTGCAGGAGGTCGTCGACCGAGATCGACTCGGGCACGTAGACCGGTGTCCGCATCAGCGAGCGGATGTCGGGCGGCTCGTCGGGCCCCTTGAGGTAGGGCAACAGGTCCTTCGCGTAGAGCACGCCGACGACCTGGTCGATCGAGCCTTCGTAGACCGGGATCCGGGAATGGCCCTGCTGGACGAACGTATCGACGAGCTCCGCGAGCGACACGTCCACAGGGACCGCGACGATGTCCACCCGCGGCACCATCACCTCGTGAGCGCGCCGTTCGCTCAGCTCGATGACGGCGCTGATCATCTGCTCCTCCTCGGCCTCGAGGATGCCCTGCTCCGTGCCGCGCTCGATGAGGATCCGGAGCTCCTCCGTGCTGACCGGAGATGGGTTCACCTCCCGGACCCCGAAGATGCGGAGGATCGCCGTGTTGAGCCGGGTGAGGAACCACACGAGCGGGCCGAGCACCCTTCCCAGGAGGTCGACCGGGCGGGCGGCGATGAGCGCGAACCGCTCCGGATAGGCCAGCGCCAGCGTCTTCGGGAGGAGCTCCCCGAAGAGGATCGTGGCGAGGCTCACGATCGCGGTGATGACGATGAGGGCGATCGTGCTCGCGTACGGCGCGAGGATCGGCATCGTGGCCAGCGTGTCCGCCAGGCCTTTGACCTGCCGCTCGGCTGCATACGCGGACGCGAGGAGCGTGACGAAGGTAATCCCGATCTGGATGACGGCCAGGAATCGGCCGGGATGCGAGAGCAGCGCCTGGGCGACGCGCGCCCGGCGGTTCCCCTCGTCGATGAGCTGCTCGATCCTCGTGCGTCGCACCGTGACGAGGGCGATCTCGGCGGCTACGAAGAGCGCCTCGAGGAAGATCAGGAACGCGATGATGAGGACGAGCCCAAGGTCCGGCATCAGGCGTCATCCTCGACCGGAGCGTCGCCGCCGGGACCTGGCGGCTGTCCGCCCTCCGGCTCGTCCGTGGGTTTCGTCCGCCGCTCCCGGATCCGGGCGGGCACGCCCACCGCGACCTTGCCGGGCGGGACGTCACGCGTGACGACGGCCCCGGCGCCGGTGGCTGCGCCCTCACCCACCGTGATCGGCGCGATGAGCATCGTGTCCGATCCGATGAACGCGCCGTCCCCGATCCGCGTCGGGTGCTTCGCCTGCCCGTCGTAGTTCGCGGTGATCGTGCCGGCCCCGATGTTCACCCGCTCCCCGACCTCGGCGTCGCCGATGTAGCTGAAGTGATGCTGCTTCGTGCCCGAGCCGATCCGGCTCTTCTTCACCTCGGCGAAGTTCCCGAGCATCGCGCCGCGACCGATCGAAGCGCCGGCCCGAATGTGGGAGAAGGGCCCGATACGGACGTCGTCCTCGATCTCGCTCTGCTCGACCACGCTCGACCAGATCCGGCATGCCTCGCCAACGACCGAGTCGACGATCCGGCTGCCCGAGCCGACGACGGTCCCACGCCCGATCCGGGTACGCCCGCGCAGGACGACGTTCGGCTCGAGGGTCACGTCCGGCGCGAGCTCCACCGTCGCGTCGACATAGGCGGTCAGGGGGTCCTCCATCGTCACCCCCGCGAGCAGGTGGGCCTCGAGGATCCGCCAGCGCAGCTCCGCCTCGGCGGTCGCGAGCTGGACCCGATCGTCCACTCCGAGCAGCTCGACCTCGTCGTCCAGCGCGAGGGCCGTCACGGACTTGCCCTCCCCGCGCGCCAGCTCGACGAGCGAGGTGAGATAGATCTCGCCCGTGGCGGATGAGGGCTGCAGGTCGGCCGCCCGGCCCCGGAGCCAGCCGAGATCGAAGGCGTACAGGCCGGCGTTCAGGTCGGCCGGCGTTTCGAGCTCCTCGGGGCTGGCGTCCTTGCGCTCGACGATCCTGTGAACCTGGTCCCCCTCGAGCTCGACGCGCCCGTACGAGCGGGGATCGTCGGGGCGGAACGTCGCGAGCGTCATGACCGCCCCGTCACGGCGCCGCTGCTGTGCCAGGGCCCGGATCGTCTCGGCGCGGACGAGCGGCGTGTCGCCGCTCAGGACGACGATCTCGCCGACGGTCGGGTGAAGGGCCTCGACGGCCACGCGGAGGGCGTCGCCCGTGCCCAGCGGCTCGGCCTGGAGGGCGAAGGCCGCCCGGTCGGCGAAGGCTTCACAGACCCCTTCGCTGGCGGGGGAGTAGACGACGAGCGGTCGCGCCTCGGTCGCCGCCGTGGCCGCGTCGAGGACGTAGGCGAGAAGCGGCCGACCGCAGAGCGGGTGGAGGACCTTGGGGGTGCGGGAGCGGAACCGCGTCCCGAGCCCGGCGGCGAGGACGACCGCGGTCAGTTGGTCAGCGATCGCGGGATCGGCGCCGCTCGTCTCGCCGTCGGCTGATGGGGGGTTCGTGGGCATGAAGGATGGGCGCCATCTTCAGCCGCCGGAGGGAGGCTGTCAAACAGGTCGGAGGCCTCATCGCGCGCGGGCGGCGATCGCCTCGATCTCCACGCGGGCGCCCTTGGGGAGCGCGGAAACGGCGAACGTCGAGCGTGCCGGCGGCGGATCCGGGAAGAAGGGCGCGTAGACCTCGTTGAGAGCGGGGAAGTCGGCCATGTCGGCGAGAAAGACGGTCGTCTTCACGACCGCGCCCAGATCGAGCCCCGCCGCGTCGAGGATCGCCCGGATGTTCCGCAAGGCCCGTTCGGCCTGCTCCCCCACGCCGCCGGGGACGAGCTCGCCGCTCCCCGGATCGAGCCCGAGCTGGCCCGAGCAGAAGACGAGCCCGCCCGTGTCGATCGCCTGGCTGTACGGGCCGATCGCGGCCGGGGCCGTGGTCGTGGCGACGTGGCGATGGGGCATGGGTCTCCTCCTCGGTTTCCCGGGTTCCGGGCGATGACTAGCGGGTCCGCCAGGTGGGGTCCGGATTCGAGAGGTCGCCGGCGATGATCGTCGCCTCGCCCCGCGTCGTCCGCGACACGGTCAGCTCGCGGGCCGCGCGCGTCGCGCCGGCGACCGAAGGATAGAGCGCCACGAGCGTCGGGCCGGAGCCGGTCATCAGGACGGGCCGCCCGAGCCGTCGCTCCAGCGCCTCGCGGAGATCGTCGAGACCCGGCATCAGGCTCAGCGCGGCGGGCCAGAGATCGTTCGCCTCCCGCAGCTCGAGCGGGAGATCGAGCAGCCCCCGGCCCTCGCAGCCCGCGTCGAGGGCGCGGGCGAGCTCGGCGGTCACCTCGCGGGCGAGCGTGGCAGTCGCCACGGCTGTGCCCCGACGAGCAAGTCGGGTACGGCGTTTCTCGATTCGGTCGTAAGCGGTGAAGACCTCCGTCGTCGATAGCCCGCGCCGGGGCGTGACGAGGACGAGCCCAAGCCCCCCGAGGGGTGCCGGCAGCGGGGTGACCCCCTCCCCTCGTCCACCGACGACCGCGGCAGGCGCGCCGGTGACGAAGAAAGGCACGTCGGAGCCCAGCTCGTCCGCCAGCCGCAGCCGGTTGTCGAGCGTGAGCGGAACGCCCCAGGCGGCAGCCGCCAGATCGATCGCCGCCGCCGCATCGGAGCTGCCGCCCCCCAACCCCGCTGCCGGCGGGATCTCTTTCCTCAGGCGGATCCCAAGCGGCGCGAGCGGGCGGCCCGCCGCCCGTCGAAGGGCCCGAACGGCTCGAAGGACGAGGTTGTCGGGCGTCTCGAGCCCCGGCTCCCCCTCGACCGAGAGCCGATCCACCTCCGGGTCGAAGGTCGCCCGCAGGGGCAGCACAGCCGCCGTCAGCTGATCGGCCAGCCCGATCCGGAGCACGAGCGACTCGAGGTCGTGATAGCCGTCGTCGCGCGAGGCCACGACGGCCAGGGTCAGGTTGATCTTCGCCGGGGCGTAGCGGCTGGTCGGCAGTCGATCCCTGATCACTCGCTCGCTCGCTCGAGGGGTCCCAGCGTCTGGGCCAGGTCGAGCCACTCGCCCACGCTCAGTGTCTGTGGGCGCCGGTCGGCGGCGATCCCGGCTCGCCCGAGCGCGGCCACGATCCGATCGCGGCCGACCCACGGGAGCTGGCGGGGAAGCACGTTGTGGAGCATCTTTCGACGCTCCCGGAATCCTGCCTGGACGAGTCGCCAGAACTCGTCCTCCGCGGCGGGCCCGAGCCGGCGCGCCCGGGTCTCGCCGACCAGGATGGCGGACTCGACGGCGGGGGCGGGCTCGAACGCCGAGGCGGGCACGACCTGCGCCACGCGCACCTCCGCGTGATACTGGACGAAGACCGAGACGTAGCTCATCGACCCGGGCCGGGCAGCGATCCGCTCGGCAACCTCCCGTTGGAGCATCAGGACGAGCCGCTCCGGCCGTGGCTCGCCGCCCAGGACGTGGTGGAGGATCGGGCTCGTGACGCTGTAGGGCAGGTTCGCCACGAGGTCGTACGGCGCGTCGACGAGCTCGCCGACCGGGATCGCCAGGGCATCGCCTTCGACGAGCCGGAGCGCTCCGGGCGTCGTCTCCTGGGCGGCCCCGAGCGCGGCGCGGAAGCGGGCGCGAAGGTGCTCTGCGAGGTTTCGATCGATCTCGACCGCGACGACCGACGCACCGGCCC
>DASYTK010000014.1:0-3386 GCA_036002405.1 Candidatus Limnocylindrales bacterium | reverse complement strand
CGGGCGCTGGCTGCGTCGCACGAGCATCGACGAGCTCCCGCAGCTCTGGAACGTTCTTCGCGGGGAGATGAGCCTCGTGGGTCCCCGACCGCACCCGTTCGACGACGTCGCCGGTTACGACCGCTGGCACCGCCGACGCCTGGCGATGAAGCCGGGCATCACCGGGCTCTGGCAGGTCGAGGCCCGAACTGCGACGGACTTCGACGTCTGGGTCCTGAAGGACATCGAATACGTCGAGCACTGGTCCCTTGGGCTCGATCTGGCGATCCTTCTCCGGACGATCCCGGCCCTCCTCCGGGCCGAAGGCCGCTAGGAAGCCTCGACCGCCGTCCCGCCCTCGCGATCCTCCACCGCCTCGTCGCCATCCCGGAGAGCGACGACGACGAGCTTGTTGCCGGCCCGGCCGAGGAGCCGATCGACGAGCCGCCAGGCGGCCCGCGCCAGGGGCAGCGCGAGCGGCAGGCTGAGCGCCTTCGTGAGGCGGCCCGGCCGATGGCGGTAATAGAGCGCATAGCGTTCGGCCCGCACGATCCGGAAGCCCGCTGCTCGGACGTGACCGACGAGCTCGTCCAGGGACTGGCGAGCGATCCGATTGCCCGATTCCTCCCACTCGCGGGCGAGACCGAGCCGGATGGCGATGGCGGTAGCAGTCGCCCGTGAGGGCTCGGTGATCGAGACCGCGCGGCGACAGACGCGCAGGAGCTCGGAAAGGCCGGCCTGGGGCCGCTCGAGGTGGTGGAGCCCATCGTGGACGTAGACGAGGTCGATCGACCGGTCGGCAGCCGGGAGCGCCGTCGCGTCGGCGACGATCGAGCCGAACGAGACCCCGTGGCGGCGGGATCGTTCCCCTGCCCGCCTGGCCGCGCCCAGGGCGATGTCCGAGGAGACGGCCTGGGCTCCCGCGCCCGCGAGCCACTCGGCGTCCATGCCCGACCCGCCACAGACGGTCAGTGCGCTCCAGCCGGAGATCCTGTCCTCGAGCCCGGTCAGGCTGCGCCGGGCCTTCTCGTCGAGGATCCAGCGATGGAGGGCCGGCGTTCCGCGGGGGCGCTCGATCTCGAACTCGGGGTCTTCGGGCTCATCGAAGTGCCCGGCCTGGGCCGAGTCGGTCCCTGGCCGAAGAAGGATCGGGATCTCGTCGACGATCGAGTACGAGGTTGCGCAGTCGAGGCAGCGGGTGGTCGAGCTAGCCCGGGTGAGGATCCCGTGGCAGACCGGGCAGCGCAACCACGCGGGCCACGCCGTCATCGAGGCGGGCTCAGTCGTCGCCGGCGCGCCAGCGCGCGGCGTGAGCCTCGACGACGAGGAGGAGCGCGGGCCCGATCCAGGCGTAGCGCTGGGTGTCGATGGGCGCTCCCTGGACGTAGACGGCGAATGCCGCCGTGGCGGCGGCGAGGCCCACGCCCAGGTCGCGCAGCCGGCTCGAGCGCGGCCAGCGGAGGAACGTGAGCGCGATGCGGGCCAGCGCGACGAGGATCAGGAGGGCGCCGGCGAGCGCGAGCAATCCGGCCTCGTACCACGCCCCCAGCTCGAAGTTATGGACGGAAATGCCGTTCGCGGTCCGCGCGCTGGCAGGGTCGTGCCCGACACCCACGATCGGCTGCGCGGCGATCCGTACGGCCGCCTGCCGATAGCCCTCGACCCGGATCCAGAGCGACCCGCTGCCTGGCTCGCCTTCGGGCTCCGCGACACGGACCACGCGCTCGAGCGGCGCCGGCTGGCCAAGGGGGTTGCGGGTCGGACGCACGAGTGGGGCAGCGATGATGAGCGCCGCGGTGAGGAGGACGCCGAGCCCGAGAAGCAGCGCGGAGAAAGCCCTGCGCTCACCCCGCAGAGACCAGACGAGGAGGGCCGCGGCCGCCGCGACAAACGCCCCCACGGATCCCGAGAGCAGGAGTCCAACCGTCACGAGGATGGCCGCCACGGCGCCCCAGGGGACCGCCCCCCAGCGGCGCTCGGCCGTGACCGCCAGGGCCGGCACGAGCGCGAGTGCCGCGACGGCACCGAGATCGTTGACGTGCTGGGTGAACCCGGACATCCGGCCCATGCCGATCGAGGCGCCAGGGATGATGTCGCCGAAGAAGAGCTGGGCGATCGCGCCCAGGCCGTCGATCGCGGCCGAGGCCGTCCACAGGAGGATCGCCGTTCGCAGGTCGTCCGGCTCGGTGAGCAGTACCCGGCCCAGCCAGAACCAGGCGAAGAGGAGATAGGCGAGCCGGGCGACGACGGCGAGCGAGCCACCCGTGTTCTGGGCAGCGAGGACCGAGGAGACGAGGCCGCCGGCGATCATGAGCGCCGCTCCGGCCACGAGGAGGCGGGGGAGGCCTGGCTCGAAGCGCGCCCGGCGGAGGAGGGCGAGCGGGAGCGTCACGATCAGCGCGGCCAGGAAGAGCCAGTCGGACACCGTGAAGCCGAGGACCGGGCGGATCGACACGAGGCCGAGCGTGAGCAGGCCGAGGAAGTAGAGCCGCCGGGCGACACGCCAGCCCACCTGGGTGACGTCGTCGCTGAACACGGCCCGCACGGCCGCCACGTTCACGAGGTGCCTGCCTCGACCTCTCTGGGAACGACCCGCTCATACCATTCGATCGTCCGACGCAGGCCGTCCTCGAAGCTCGTTCGGGCCTGGAAGCCGAAGCGCTCGCGGGCCCGGCTCGTATCGAGCGCCCGACGCGGCTGGCCGTCCGGTTTCGTGGCGTCCCAGAAGATCTCGCCTTCGAACCCGACGAGGCGTGCGATGAGCGTCACGAGATCCCGGATCGCGATCTCCTGTCCCACGCCGAGGTTGACCGGTTCCGGATCGTCGTAGCGCTCCGCGGCGAGGACGATCCCCTCGGCTGCGTCTTCGACGAAGAGGAACTCCCGCGACGCAGAGCCGGTGCCCCATACCTCGATCGTGCCGTCCCCGCGATCGCGCGCCTCGACGCATTTCCTGATCAGAGCCGGGATGACGTGGGAGCGCTCCGGGTCGATGTTGTCGCCGGGCCCGTAGAGGTTGACCGGGATCAGGTGGATCGCGTTGAAACCGTACTGCTCACGGTAGGCCTGCCCCTGGACGAGGAGCATCTTCTTGGCCAGTCCGTACGGGGCGTTCGTCTCCTCCGGATAGCCCTCCCAGAGGTCGGCCTCCCGGAAGGGTACGGGGGTGAATTTCGGGTAGGAGCAGACCGTTCCGACGCTCACGAACTTCTCGACCCCGGCCAGCCGGGCCGCTTCGATGAGCTGGATCCCCATGATCGCGTTGTCGTAGAAGAAGCGGCCCGGGTTGGCACGATTCGCTCCGATCCCGCCCACGATCGCCGCCAGGTGGATGACGAGCTCGGGCCGGGCATCGCGAACGAGGCGCTCGATCCCCTCGCCGGTGCGCAGGTCGTAGTCGGCGGAGC
>DASYTK010000013.1:0-71325 GCA_036002405.1 Candidatus Limnocylindrales bacterium | reverse complement strand
ACCCATATGAGCCCCCGCGCCAGCCCGACCTCGTCCTGGATACCGAGGACGAGGATCCGGAGGCCTGCGCTCGCCACGTCGTGGAGCTGCTCGAGCAACGCGACCTCCTGCCCGCGCGGCGCTCGCCACGGCGTCGGCCAGCGGCCTAACCGCCGGCGCCTTCCGGGCTCCGGACCTGGCCTCCGGTCGATCCGGTCGCTGCGGTGGCTGGGGTGGCTAACCTCCGGCGGCTCGCGCGCTCAGGCCGACCGCCTGGGCGGCCTCGGCCCAGATGTCGTCGAGCATCGTCTCGAGGTCAATCTGCGGCTCCCACCCGGTCGCCGTCCGCAGGGCCGTGGCGTCCCCACGGATCTCCGCCGGGTCGTCCGCCCGGACGAGGCTCGGATCGGTCTCCAGGCGGGGCTCGACCCCTGCCAGCCCGCAGAAGCGCTCGATCGCGTCGCGGATCGCAAGGGTGCGCCCGGAGCAGACGTTGAAGACGGCCCCGCCACGCGCGATCCGGCCGCCGACGAGCGCTTCGAGCAGGAGTCGGTAGGCCCGCACGACGTCGCGAACGTCGGTGAAGTCGCGCCGCACGTCGGTGTTCCCCACCGGAATCGATGCGGCGTGTCCCATCCGCATGCTCGCCACCCGGCGGGCGAGGGCGGGAAGGACGAAGACCGGCCGCTGGCCCGGCCCGCTGTGGTTGAACGAACGGGTCACGACGAGCCGCAGCGTCCAGCGGGCCGCGACAGCGAGGGCGACGGCCTCCTGGGCAGCCTTGCTCAATCCGTAGGTCGCCGCCGGGGCGAGAAGGGATTCCTCGGTCAGCGGCAGCTCTGCCGGTGCAGGGTTCCCGTAGACCTCCGAGGAGCCCGTGACGAGGACACAGATCGACGCCCGATCGCGCCGCACGGCTTCGCAGAGGTTCAGGGTCCCCCCCGCGTTGACGCGGAAGGCTTCGGCCGGATCGTCGGCTGCGTCTCCCGCGTAGGCGACTGCCGCGAGGTGCGCGACGGCGTCGGGGCGGAGCGCGGCGATCCGCTCTTCAAGGAGCGCCCGGTCGGTCACGTCGAGCATCCGGTCGGGCTCGTCCCCTTCGACCTCGTGCCCGGCCGCCTCGAGCTCGGCGCGCAGCCAGTGCCCGACGAACCCGCTCGCGCCGGTCACGAGGACCTTCAACGAACGGCCGCAGACGAGCCTTCGATCGCTTCCGAAACCTGAGGCCGTGCGCGGTGCTGCGCGAGGTCCGAGTCGACCATCAAGTGGACGAGCTCGTCGAACGTCGTGCGCGGCTCCCAGCCCAGCTCCGACCGCGCTCGTCTGGCGTCCCCGCAGAGCTCGTCGACCTCGGCCGGCCGAAGCAGCCGGGGGTCGACGACGACGTGGTCGCGGTAGTCGAGACCGACGCGGCGGAAGGCGATCTCGCAGAGTTCGCGGACCGAGTGCCGCTGACCGCTGGCGATGACATAGTCGACGGGCTCGTCACGTTGGAGCATCAGCCACATCGCCCACACGTAGTCGCCCGCGAAGCCCCAATCCCGCTCGGCGTCGAGGTTGCCCAGCGCGACGGTCTCGGCCAGCCCCAGCTTGATCCGGGCGGCGGCGTCGGTCACCTTGCGGGTGACGAATTCGAGACCACGTCGCGGGGATTCGTGGTTGAAGAGGATCCCCGCGACCGTGTGAAGCCCGTAGCTCTCGCGGTAGTTCACGGTGATGTAGTGGGCGTAGACCTTGGCCACCCCGTACGGACTTCGCGGGTGGAAAGGCGTCAGCTCGTTCTGAGGGACCTGGCGGACCTTCCCGAACATCTCGCTCGAGGAAGCCTGGTAGAAGCGGATCTCGGGGTCGACCTGCCGGATCGCCTCGAGGAGGCGCGTCACGCCCAGGGCGGTGAACTCGGCGGTGAGCACGGGCTGGTTCCAGGAGGTCGGGACGAAGCTCTGTGCGGCGAGGTTGTAGACCTCCGCCGGACGGGCGTCCCGGAGCGCGGCCACGAGCGAGGCCTGGTCGAGGAGGTCCCCCTGGACGAGCTCGATGCGGTCGACCAGGTGGGCGATCCGCTCGCTGCTGTCGGTGCTCGCCCGGCGGGTCATCCCGACGACGCGATAGCCCTTCTCGAGAAGGAGCTCGGCCAGGTAGGAGCCGTCCTGACCGGTGATCCCGGTGATCAGGGCCGTCTGCATGTCCGCGGCAGTATAGCCGCGGCCCTCCGCCCTTCCGGAGGGTGTCAGTGAAGGCGGTGAGCGCTCCGCCCGACGCCCGTCAGGTAGCCGAGCGCGGTGCCCATCGCGTGGCAGTACTGGAGCCACAGGACATAAGGGACCGCGCGCACGACGAGCGCCGGATCCTGGCCCTTGGCGAGGGCCGTGGCGACCGCCCGTACGGCCCGGAAGAGCGGCAGGACCGGCCAGAGCCCGAGCCTGAGCCGATCGCGCCGGCCCATCCGTGCCCGGCTGAAGCCGGCGATCACCCGCCCGTCATGGAAGTGAATGGCGGACGTCTTCGGCAGGGGGAACGACTGATGGTGGGCGACGACCATCCGGTCATCGCAGACGAGCACCGCGCCGGAGGCCCGCAGGGCTTCGTTGTGCAGCAGGATCATCGCCCCCAGCCCGTCGTGGTCGTCGAGGCCATCGAGGGCCGCGCGGCGGTAGGCGAGATTCGACTCCGTCGTGATCTGTCGCGGCCGCGCGGCGAGCGGAGAGATGTAGGCCCCCTTCGTGATGAGATAGCTCGCCCAGTCGACGAGCGTCTGTGGCGAGCCGTTGCGGACCGCCCCGCCGATCCCGGCCGCGTCGGGGTGGTCGTCGAAGGCCCGGAGGATCGAGGCCAGCCAGTCGGGCGAGGGCGCGCAGTGATCCTCCGTCAGCGCCACGAACACGCCGCGGGCCCGTCGGAGGCCCGCATCGTAGAGCTGGAAAACGGACGCGCCGGGCCGCTCGAGCCAGACGACCTTCCGGCCAAGCCCGTCCGGCCTTCCACGCCCACTCCCGTCGGCGACGATCAGCTCGGCGTCGTGCGCCGCAGCCTGCTCGAGCAGCGGCTCCAGCGCGACGCGGACCGCCGGCCACCCCTGCGGCGTGCCGATGACGACCGAGATCTGAGGCGGGCGATCGCTCAATGAAGCCGATCCGGACTGTGCCCGGGCCCGCTCAGGTACCCCAGGGCGGCGCCCGCCGCGTGGCAGTACTCGAGCCAGACGACGAAGTGGAGGCACCGCAGGAGCGCCCGCCGCTCGCGTCCCTTGCCCACGATCGCCAGGATGGTGCGCACTGTCCGGTGTACGGGGAGCAGCGGCCAGCAGATCAACCGGAGCCGATCGCGCCCGCTCATCCGGCGGCGGCTGAATCCCGCGATCGATCGGCCGTTGTGAAAATGGACCGCCGACGTCTCCCGCAGCGGGAACGACTGATGGTGGTCCACGACGATCCGGTCGTCCGCGAAGAGCTTCTCGCCTCGGGCGCGAAGCGCCTCGTTGTGAAGGAGCACCATCGCGCCCAGCCCGCCGTGGTCCGACACGTCGCGCAACGCGGCCCGCCGGTAACTGACGTTCGATTCATTCGAGATGCGGCGGGGACGTGGCGGTAGCGGCGCCATGTAGATGCCCTGGGTGATGAAGTAGCTCGCCCAGTCCACGGCCGTGCCGCGCGAACCGTTCTCGATCGCCCCACCGATCGCCACTGCGTCGGGCTGCTCGTCGAACGCTCGCAGGATCGCGGACAGCCAGTCGCGACGCGGCCGGCAGTGATCTTCGGTCAGCGCGACGATCCCTGCGCGTGCCCCGGCGAAGGCCCGGTGGTAGAGCTGGAAGACAGAGGACCCGGGCTGCTCGAGCCAGACGACGTCGGGTCCCACCTCGGATGGGGCGGGGACGGGATGCCCGCTGCCGTCGGCGACGACGATCTCCGCCCCGATATCGCCGACCTGGCGGAGGATCGGGTCGAGGCAGAAGCGCACCGCCGGCCACCCATCGCGGGTGGCCAGGACGATCGAGAGCCGGGGACTGCGGGCCCGCCCCATCGCGGCTGTCGCCCGTGGGACCGCCTCGACGACCACGATCTAGACGAGCTTGCCCGGGCTCGTCCCGGGTCCCGAGGCATAGCCGACGAGCTCGCCCAGCGCATGGCAGAGCTGGAGCCATACGATGAGCGGAAGCGCGCCCGCCACGCGCCGCGGGGGGACACCCTTCCGCGTTGCGGTCGTCGCTCCGCGGAGGCTACGGGCGAAGGGGAGGAGGCCGAGCGCAGCGAGCCGGAGCCAGTCCCGGCGGTCCATGACGGTTCGGCGAAAGCCGGCCGCGGTGCGCCCGTCGTGGAACTGGATCGCCGACTCCTCGCGGAGGTCGAAGGCATGCCGGTGTCCGACCCGGATCCGATCGTCGAGGATGAGGATCTCGCCCTCGGCGGCGAGCGCGGCTCCGTCGAAGCCCTCGACGACGCCGAGCGAGCCATGCTCCGGGATCCGCTCGAGGACGTGGCGCTTGAAGGAGAGGTTGGCCGGTCCGGGCAGGTGCTCGGCGGGTCCGCGTGGCAGTGGCGGCATGAAACGAGTGTGAGTCACAAGGAACGCGGCGCGCGCCACGACCTGCTCTGGCGAGGCGTTCTCGATCGCGCCTCCGACGACGGCCGCCCGGGGATAGGCGGCATGAGCGGCCACGATCCGCTCGATCCAGTCCGCGGCGGGGATGCAGTGATCCTCGGTGACCGCGACGAGGCTTCCGCTCGTCGCCCGATATCCAAGCGGGCGCAGCTGATATGTCGAGCGGCCGGGCGCCCGCAGCCAGCGCAGGCCGGGCCAGCGCGCGTCCTCGGGCGGCTCGGGCCGGTCGCTCCCGTCGACGACGACGACCTCGACCGGGCGACCATCCGCCTGGTCGCGGATCGCCTCGAGCGTCTGAGCGATGGCGGGCCAGCCCTGGATCGAGGGCACGACGACCGAAACCTCGGGCATCGAGTCGGCGCCGCGTGGAGGCGTCAGGGCGTTCCTCCTTCCCCGTGAGTACCGGACTGGGGGTGCCGATTGTAGGGTCGCCCGTCAGCCGCGACGGGAACGAGGAGCGAGGGATGCCGCGGATCGCCGTCGAGGCGGCTCCGGAGCGACGTCCTCTCACGGGCGTGGGCGTCTACGTACGCGAGCTCCGCTCGGCGCTCGGCCGGCTCGCCCCGGAGCGCATTATCTTCGTCGGGGTCCGAGGGGACGCCGATCCCCCGCCGCCGCCGGGGCTCGCCGCCACGATCTTCGCCGGCGGCTCGCGCTACCGCTGGCTGCTCGTTCGCGCCGACCGAGAGATCCGGAGGCTGGGCGTCGCACTCGCCCACTACACGAACGCGGCGGCGCCGCTGCGCTCGAGCGTCCCGTTCGTCCTCACGATCCAGGATCTCTCGGTCCTGCGCTATCCCCACTACCACCCGGTCGGGCGGCTGCTCACCGTCCCGCTGCTCCTCGCCGCGGCGAGGGTGGCACGGGCCGTGATCGTTCCCTCCGATGCGACCCGCGGCGAGGTCGAGCGTCTCCTCCGGGTGCCTCGCGGTCGGATCGCGGTCATCCCGCTCGCCACGTCGTGGGGGACGCCTGCCGAGCCGTCCTCCGCCGGCGGATCGCATCGATCGGGCGGCGGGATCCTCAGCCGGCTCGGACTCGAGCCCGGCCGGTACGTGCTCGCGGCGGGAACGCTCGAGCCTCGCAAGAACCTCGGCCGGCTGGCCGGGGCCTTCGCGCGGCTGGCTGTCGACGACCCCGGTCTCCGCCTCGTCATCTGCGGCCCGCCCGGCTGGCGCGACGGCCCCACGCGTCGCTTGCTGCGCGAGGGCCCTGCGGCCCGGAGGATTGTCCTGGCGGGCTACGTGCCAGACGAGGAGCTCCGCGAGCTCACCGCGGCCTGCGGGGCCTTCGCCTATGTCTCGCGCTACGAGGGGTTCGGGCTCCCCATCCTCGACGCGATGGCCGCCGGTGCCCCCGTCGTCGCGTCGGCCACCTCCGCGATGCCCGAGACGGCCGGGGGAGCCGCGATCCTCGTCGACCCTCGCAGTGAGCCCGGGATCGCCGAGGGGATCCGACAGGCATTCGCGCGCCGCGACGAGCTCGTGGCGGCCGGCCGACGGCGGGCCGCCAGTTGGAGTTGGGACGACGTAGCTCGCGCGACGCTGGGCGTCTACGAGGAGGCGCTGGCGGGACGACCGGTGGGCGGGCTCGCCCCGGCGGGCGCGACGTCCTCCGGTCGCACGTCCGCTCAGGGCAGCTCCGTCGGAGAGGGCAGCGTCCGGGAATCGGGCAGGCAGAGATAGTTCCGCCAGCGGCGCCCGGGATCGGCCTCGAGCCGGTCGACCTCGACCGGCGCATCACGAAGGTGGAAGAAGCGGTACCCGAGCCCTCGGAGCGGCTGCTCGATCGAGGCCGTCGGACCGCCCCTGATGCACTCGACCACGATGGCCGGCCGGTCCCTGTGGAGGATCCCGATCATCCCTCGGACGACGCGATCCTCGGCACGCTCGACGTCGATCTTCACGAGATCGACCGCACCTGCTTCCGGGCCGATCGCCGCGTCGAGCGTCGTCGTCTGGACCACGATCGTGTGCTCGTCGAGGGATCGATGACGTGGCTCGGCGAGCGTGGCGCCCACCGGGGCGCCTCCGGCAGGGACGCGGAGCGGCAGGGATCCGATGAGGTCTGCGGCGGCCAGTCGTCGGATGTCGCAGCGCTGGGTCCAGCCGTTCAAGGCGAGGTTTCGCTCGAGGGCGGCGACGAGGCCGGGCACCGGCTCGAAGGCGATGACCCGGATCTCGGGGTTCACAGCGCAGGCGAGCAGGGTGAAGACTCCCGCATGCGCGCCCACGTCGACAACGGTCCGAGCCGCACGCGCCAGGGATGAGAAGATCGCGACCGTCTCGGGCTCATAGCCCCGCAGGCCGCGCCAGTAAAGCGCGCGCCCGACGCCGTCCCCGGCACTCGATCGGTACAGGAACGACGATCCCCCCGGGACCGCGACAGGGAAGTCGGCGTCGACGGGAAGCCGGAGCCAGAGCGCCTGGGGCACGAAACCGCGTCGCGTCAGGAGCCGAGCCGAGCGCCGGACCGTGGCCGGACGCAGGACGACGACCGCGATCCTGCGACCGATCCGCCGGAGCTGCGCCGCGATCATCGTCCCGGCTCCACGACAGGCAGTCCCCCGACGGCAGGTGGAGTCATCATTCGGGGATGGAGCGTCGCACTCGAGCGCAGTTCGCTGCCTGCCCGCTCTGCGGCCCGGGGCGCGAGTACCTCCGGATCGGCGCGGTGCCCGCTGATGCCTCGACTGCGCCCGTGCTTCGTTGCCCGGAGCACTCGGTGGACTTCGTCGACTGCCGCGAAACGCCACCCACCGATGGGACGGAGGCGGCGCTGGACCGGCTCTACGGACGGCCCGGGTCGTGCGGCACCGATGAGCGGGCCGCGGAGATCCTCGATCTGGTCGGGTCGGTCGCGTCGCCGCCCTGGGCTTCTCCACGACCACGGCTGCGGGAACGGCCAGGTCCTGCTGGAGGCCGCGAGGCGCGGCTGGACGGCGCAGGGCAATGACCTCGTTGGTGGCCCGGCCGTGCCACTCGGTCGGCTGGGCATCCGGTTCCTCGTCGGTCCCCTTCCTCGGCTCGAGCTCGAACCCGCTTCCTGCGACGTCGTCACCAGCATGTGCGTGCTGCCGCACGTCACCGAACCGAGAGTCGAGCTCGAGGCGATCCATCGGCTCCTGCGGCGCGGAGGCTGGCTCGTCGCACAGATGCCCTCGGACGGACCGTACCGCCGGATCGCGCGCATGGCCTATCGCCTGTCATTCGGACGCTGGTCCTGGATCCTGCTGCAGGTCTATTCGCCTGCCCACCGCTTCGCCTTCGACCCGACGAGCATCGCGCAGCTCCTCGAATCCGTCGGCTTTGAGTTGACGTCGACCCGTCCTTATCGCCAGCGTCGGGCCCTGTCGTTGCGCAGGTTCAGTCGAGCTCGTGCACCCGTGCGGGTTTTGGCCGGGGCGGTCGTCCGCCTCGCCGACGTTCTCTCCGATGGACGGCCGAACCACATCGGGGTGATCGCGCGCAAGCCCGGGCTCGAGCATCCTCAGGCGGCTGGCGCGTCGGCCGGAGGAGGCCAGGGGTGAGGGACCGTACGCGTCGCGGTCTCCTGGAGATCTACCGCCGCCGGATCGCAGTCGAGGGTGCGGTGCCGGCGATCGCCCGCGCCCTTCGCCATCCCGACCGCACGGCACGGCACGTCATTCGCTTGGTGAGGGGTGATCCGCTCGGCCTCTCGAACCGCTACCGGGCATCGTCGCGCCTCGCCGGCATCGAGCTCGTGGCGCAGGCCACGGGTCGGCCCGCGGCGGTGGCCGACGCGCTCTTTCGTGAGGCGGAGGCGGAGCAGATCCTGGGGGAGCTGCGGCTCAGATACCGCGAGACGCGGCCGGAGTGGGCTGACACGTTCGACCTCGGACGATTCAAGATCCTCTACGCGCTCGTCCGCCTCTTGGGTCCAGGCGTCGTCGTCGAGACGGGCGTCCACGACGGTCTGTCGACGGCGCTCATTCTCCGAGCCCTCGACCGGAACAGGCACGGGGCGCTGACGAGCATCGACCTGCCCAGCACAGACCTGCCGCTCGGCGTCGACGGGCCGGGCTGGCTCGTGGCCCACGAGTACCGGCATCGCTGGAGGCTGCTCCTGGGCGACAGCCGGAAGGTCTTGCCCAACGCGGTCGCGCGCCTGGCGCCCATCGACCTGTTCCTGCACGACTCCGATCACTCCCGGTCACACCGCGAGTTTGAGTTCCGTACCGTCCGCCCGTTCATGGCGCCCTCCGGCCTGATCGTCTCCGACGACGACGAACCGGGCGACGGCCTCCTGGACGAGCTGGCCTCCGAATGGGAGCTGGACCACCTGAGCACCGCGCGGCCGGGATCGACCGGGCCACACGTCGGCCTGCTGGCCCGGCCTCAGCCGGTCGAGGCCCGGACGAGGATCTCGTGCGCGGCGACCGGAAGGCCGTCCGCGCGGCCGAGCGCGAGGTAGCGTAGGCCGGCCCGCCCGACCGCATCGGGGTCGGCGATCCGCCGGGTGTCGAAGACGAGGTCCCCGCGCATCCGTTTCGCGAGCTGCTCCCAGGTGAGGGAGGCGAACTCCGGCCATTCCGTGGTGATCAGCACGGCCTGCGTCCCAGCCACCGCGGCGCCGGGATCGGGGGCGAGCTCGACGCCGGCCTCGAGGCCGATGATCTCGGCCGTGACGCGCGGGTCATAGGCGGTCACCCATGCCCCGGCCCGACGAAGCGCCGCGGCGAGCCTCAGGGCAGGTGACGCCGAGACGTCGTCGGTGTCCGACTTGAACGCGAGTCCCAGCAGACAGATCCGGTTCCCGATCAGGCCACCCTCATCCGCAAGCTCATGACCCAGTCGCTCCACGATCGCTTCGGCGTGGACCTCGTTCGCCTCGCCGATCGTCTGGAGAAGCGGTAGCCGGATCCCTCGCCGGCGAGTGTCGTCGGCCAGCGCCGCGACCTGGTCGGGCAGACACGAGCCGCCGACGCCTGGCCCGGGGGCGAGGAAGGCGCTCCCGATCCGTGGGTCCATCCCGACCGCGCCCAGCACGGTCGTCGCATCGGCCCCGAGCGCGTCGCAGATCCGGGCCACCTCGTTTGCGAACGTGACCTTGGCGGCCAGGAAGGAGTTCGCGGCCAGTTTCGCGATCGCCACCGAGCTCGCGTCGGTGACGACCGTCGGCGCCTCGAGCGGCGCGAAGAGCTCGGCGACTCGGACGGCGGCGGCGCGGTCTTCATCCTCGAGCCAGCCCACGAGCACCCGGCTCGGGCGGGCGAAATCCGCGAGGGCTGTCGCTTCGCGCATGAACTCTGGATTCACGACCACCCGCGGGCGTGGTCCGGCATGTGCTCCCAGGATCCCCCGCAGCCGTGTCACGCCATGGAGCGGCAGGGTCGAGCGAACGGCGACGACGTGGTCGGGGGCCGCGGCGACCAGCAGGCCGTCCAGGACGGCCTCGACGGAGTCCATCGGCAGCCGCTCGATCGAGGTCGGCGCCGTCGCGGTGCAGACGAACGTGACCGCCGCATCGGGTGGTGGAAGGGGGTCGTGGGTGTAGGAGAGGCGCCCGCTCTCGACGGCCTCTCGCAGACCGTCATCGAGCCCTGGCTCGTAGAACGGGCTCCTCCCGAGGCCGAGACTTCGGATCCGTTCGGGATCGATGTCGCTGACCGTCACGTGATGGCCGAGCCGCGCGAAGCCGACCGCCGTGACCAGTCCGACGTGTCCGGCGCCGACGATGAAGAGCCCCATACCCCTCTCCTCCTCGGCAGGAAGGATACGTGGTCGTCCCCGCGGTGGGAACGTCGTCCCGCGCGGCTATTCGGGCGGCAGGGGCGTCTGTGCGGGAGCGGCCGGCGGGGCCGAGGGCTCGAGCGGTCGGCCGTCCCGCCCGGGTCCCGGGATGACCGACTTCGGCGGAGGAGGCGGCTTGCCGTTCACGGTCGGCAGCAAGTCGGTGATCTCGGTCAGATCGTAGGGATACGTGCTCGTCCGGCTCACGAAGCTCCGGTCCGGCAGGAAGGGAAGATCCGCACCGAAGTACTCGCTGAAGATGAGCCGGAACGTGTTCACCGAGCTGATCGTGGGATAGACGGGGTCCTCCTTCAGGCCCGGCAGGTAGAAGGCATTGATGATCCCGTACTTCATCTCCAGCTCGGGCACCGTCGCCTCGGTCCAGGGCAGATTCGGGTCGACGAAGCGCGGAGGGTAGGGGCCCTCGTCGGCCTGGATGACGATGATCGGGCGGCGTTCCTCGGGGAGGGCGAGCATCGCCGAGACGAGCTCGCGGATCCGGCCGTTCAGGTAGCGCATCTGGTCGCCGTACCGCGCGCTCTCCGGACGGGCGAGCCGCTGGGGCTTCGGGATGTAGCGCCCCTGGGCGTCGAAGACGTACGGCTCATGGGGCAGGAGGACGTGGGCGGTGACGAGCTTGGGGCCCGGATCGTCGACGAGGTCGAGGAGCGTCCGCAGCTCGTAGAGCGCGCTCTCCCGATGCGCTTGCTCTCCGCCGGGGATCGCGGTCGGCGGCGACAGCCAGCGCTCGATCGTGGGCGCCGCGGTCGTCTCGTAGAGCACGAGCTCGAACTCGGGCGGGGCATCCTCCCAGACGAGGTTCTCGTCGGCGATCCGGAATCTCTTCGTGGGGTCCCACCAGGACCCCAGGTGGATGTAGCGGTAGCCGCGGTCCTTCAGGAACCGAGCGACGGCATGGTCCTGGAGCATCTCGTGGATCGGTCCGTAGTTCCTGTTGTCCGGGCCCATCCGGTCCGCCAGTTCGTTCCAGTAGTCCAGGTTCAGGGTCCCCGCCAGCGACAGCGTCGTGCGCACGTAGTTCGCGTGGCTGAGCGGCGCGACGGAGAAGCCGCGCTGGGTCAGCCAGTCGGGCAGGTCGTTGTCGATGCCGAAGCCGACCTTGAGGGAGTTGTTCGAGCCGTAGCGATCGAAGATCAGGTAGTAGATGTCGCGCAGCGGCCCCTGCGTCGTGGCGCTCCCCGCGGCGACCGTCGAGGCCCTCGCCGTCGGATGGATCGCGGCCCGGGCGATCTCGGCCGGGACGATCTGAACGAGGGCGATCCCCACGAGGACGGCGCCGATCGCATCGAGCAGCCGCGTCGCAGGCGAAAGGAGCGGTCTCGCGACCAGCGCGACGAAGGCGGCGATGAGGATGAGAGTCACCCAGGCGGCCATCTGGGCGGCGGGGTCGACCCGCCAGGGCTCGATGAGGTTCGCGACGTGGCCGAACGCGAAGAACGCCACCACCGCGGCCGTCAGGACGAGCGCTGCGCGTCGAGCATCTCGCAAGAGGAGCGTGCCGAGAACGAGCGAGGCGGCGACTGCGAGGACGATCCTGACGAGCGGCGGCCACAGATCGCCGAGCTCCGCCTCGCCGATGTTCTGGGCGTAGAGAAAGAGGACCGCGTAGGCGGCGAAGAGCACGGGGTGGACCGCCAGCGGGCGACCCGGCTGGAGAAGCGGCCGGGCGAACGATCGCAGGCCGTCGGCCGGGCGCGAGCGATCCAAAGGGGGCACGGGAAGCGGATGGTAGCCCAGGGTCGGAGCGGCCGCACTGCGCTGCTATCCTCCGGCGATGGACCTGCGGCAGTTCGTCGTCCCGGGCCTTGGCCATATCAGCGCGCTCGTCGCGGACGAGACCCAGGGGATCGCCGCGGTCGTCGATCCGCGCCGTGACGTCGACGTCTACCTCGACGCCGCGCGTGAGCGGGGGCTCCGGATCAGCCACGTCGCCGAGACGCACCTGCACAACGACTACGTCTCCGGTGCCCGCGAGCTCGTCGAGCTCACCGGCGCCCGGCACGTGATCGGCGCAGGGGCCGACCTCGCGCAGCCGTACCAGGCCCTGCGGCAGGGAGACGCCTTCGACGTGGGCTCGATCCGCTTCACGACGCTCGAGACGCCGGGCCATACGCCTGAGCACGTCTGCTATGCCGTGGCCGACCGGAGTCGGGCCGACGAGCCGCTCCTGATGTTCACGGGTGGGTCTCTGCTCGTGGGCGCGGTCGGACGGACGGATCTGCTCGGCGCGGAAAACGCGGAGTCATTCGCACGCCAGATGCACGCCTCGCTCCACGAGCGGATCCTTCCCCACCCCGATCATGTGGCGATCTATCCGACCCACGGCGGCGGGTCGCTCTGCTCGAAGTCGATCGCCTCGACGCCCTGGAGCACGCTCGGCTACGAGCGGCGGCACGACGGCCTGCTGGCGATCGAGGACGTCGAGACCTTCGTCCGGACGCTCCTGGCCGACCAGCCCGCCTATCCCCGGTACTTCGCCCGGATGCGGCCGATCAACCAGCAGGGGCCACGCCCGATCGGGCGCCTGCCCGAGGCCCAGCCGCTGCCGGTGGACCGGGTGCGTGAGCTCCTGGCGGGTGATCATCTCCTGGTCGACCTGCGCAGCCCGGCCGAGCACATCCTCGCGCACGTCCCGGGCTCGATCTCGATCCCCGCCGGCAGCTCGTTCGGGACGTGGCTTGGCTGGGTCGTGCCCCACGACCGGCCGCTCATCCTGCTTCTCGCCTCGACCGCGGAGTGGGACGACGCGGTCCGCCAGGCGCTGCGGATCGGATACGAGGGCATCGAAGGCTACCTGCACGGGGGCTTTGAAGCCTGGCAGGGCTCGGGCGGGCCGGTCGAGGCGAGCGGCCGGTTCACGGTCGGCGAACTCCACGACCTGCTCGCTACCGGGGAGCGTGACGTCCCGGCCGCGAATGGACGGGGACCGCTCATCCTCGACGTCCGCCAGCGCGACGAGTTCGAGCGAGCCCACATCCCCGGTTCCGTCCACCTGATGGCGGGCGACCTCCCGGAGCGGCTCGATCGGCTGCCTCGCGACCGGCCGATCGTGACCATCTGTGCCTCGGGCTATCGCTCGTCCGTCGCCGCGAGCCTGCTCCGCCAGGCCGGCTTCGAGCGGGTCGGGTGGGTCAGCGGTGGCGTGCCCTCGTGGCGCGCAGCCGGCTATCCGGTCGAGCGGGGGACCGGCGAGCACGTGGGCTGAGGGCATGACGCCGGTGGCAAGGATGTGCCCGTGGACATGACGCTCGACACGGTCGTCTGGGCCACGCCGCGCGTGGTCTCGGCCGATCTCTCCGGCGAGGCGGCCTTGCTCGACCTGGACGCCGGGGTCTACTACGGGCTCAACCGGGTGGGTGCCCGGATCTGGCGCCTCCTCGAGCGCCGCCGGTCGGTGCGCGAGATCCGGGACACGATCGTCGGCGAGTACGACGTCGAGCCGGAGCGCTGCGAAGCCGATCTCATCGCCCTCATGACGGAATTGAACGGCCAGGGACTCATCCAGACCGAGGCCCCTGGCGCCCGACGGGGCGATGGCGAGGCTGCGTAGGTTCCTCGGCCTGTCGATGGCCGATCGGAGACTGGTGCTCCAGGCGTTGATCGCGGTCGCATCGACTCGTGCCGTCCTGCCGCTGCTCTCGTTCCGTCGGGTCCACGCGTTCGTGCTCGGCCGATCGCGCGCCACGAGTGGACGTGCCCCGATCGACGTGGCCAGGGTGGGCTGGGCGGTGCGCGCCGCAAGCCGCGTCGTACCGGGCGCGAGCTGCCTCACGCAGGCCTTTGCCGCACAGCTGCTCCTGGCTCGCTCGGGAGTCCCCAGCGAGCTTCAGATCGGGGTGGCGCGTTCCCCGGGCGAGCGACTCAGGGCGCACGCATGGGTGATGGCAGGCGAGACGATCGTGGTCGGCGGAGAAGAGCGGCGTGCCTTTACCCAGCTTCGTCGTGAGTCGGGAAGGAGCGATGGGTCGGTATCGGTGGAATCGCGCATCGCCAACGCGATCTGAGGGCCACAGGTCCGAGATCGGCGCGGCCGACCGGCGCTATCGGGCCTACGGCGTGATCTTCGATTCGGAGCTGCCTCTGCCCGAGCTTCATCCGGTGGCGGGCGATCCGGTCGCGACCGTCCGGCGCGGGACTCTCGAACACGACGAGCACATGATCCCGATGTCGCTCAGGATGGGGCGGCGACGGGTGGAGAGGGACCTCGCCCGCCTCGTCTACGACGGGATCGGCGCCCTCGAGGTGAAGGCCGGCCGCGAGATCGTCGTCGAGGCGGCGCCCGGCGCGTCGGGGGAGCAGCTGCGGGCGATGATCCTCGGTCCCGGGCTCGCCTTTCTCCTTCATCAGCGCGGCCACCTGGCCCTGCACGCGAGCGGGATCCTGATGGCCGGGCGGGCCCACCTGTTCCTCGGCCAACCCGGCGCCGGCAAGTCGACGCTCGCCGCCGCCTGTCGGCGTGCCGGGATGACGGTGCTCACCGACGATCTCGCCGCGATCGAGATCGCCGCGGGCTCCCCGGTGCTTCATCCGGGAGTTCCGATGCTGAAGCTCACCCCTGCGGCCGCCACCTTCCTGGGCGAGGAGGACCGGGCGGTGGTTCCTCTCGGTTTCGCGCGCCAGAAACGCGGCCGGCCGATCGAGCCGGCGGGGGAGAGGCCCTTTCCCCTGGCCGCGATCCACGTCCTCGCGGAGGGGCGCCGCGTCGAGAGGGAGCGGATCGCTTCGCTCGATGCGATCGCGGAGCTCGTGCGGCACTCGTTCCTTGCCCGCGTCCTGCTCGATTCCGGGACCGCCGGGGAGCACCTCGGCCAGTGCGCCAGGGTCGTCTCCGGGGTCCCGATCGATCGGCTGCGGCGACCGCGTGACCTGACGCGGCTCGACGAAGCGGTGCGGATCGTCGCCCAGGATCCGGCATGACGATGGCGGCGGGAGTTTCGGCGGTTCCCGCGGATCGGACGCCCGAGGCAGTCTCAGGCGAGCCGACGATCCTCCGCGCGCTGGCTCGCTTCCCCGCCGATCCGCCCTCGGTCACGCCGGCCGAGGCGCGCGGGCTCGACTGGACGGGTCTGCTGGCTGCCGCGGAGAGACACGCGCTGGTCCCTCTCCTGGCTCGGGCGGCGGCGGGCTGGGGCGGGCTCGTTCCTCCGGACGCGGCCGTTGCGATCGCGACCAGGGCGCGGGCGATCGCCGATCGGAACCTCGCCCTGACCGGTCGCCTCATGGAGATCCTGGCGACGTTCGCCGAGGCGGGCATCCCGGCCGTCCCCTGGAAGGGGCCCCTCCTCGCCCTGTCCGCCTACGGTGACCTCGGCCTGCGCCAGTTCGGTGATCTCGACATCATCGTGCCGCGGGGCCGGATCGCCGAATCCGTCGGACTCCTGCTCGAGCGCGGCTACGAGCGGTTCCACCCGCTTCCGGACTGGCAGGAGAGCGCCTACCTCGAGCGGATCGGTGAGGTGCAGCTCCAGGCGCCCGGTCGCAGGGCCTTCGTCGAGATCCACTGGACTGTCGTGCCCACCTACTACTCCCGCGGCTTCGACGCCGAATCGATCTGGGAGCGCCTGCGGGTGACCTCGCTCGGCGGTGTGCCGGTCAATGACCTGGCGCTCGATGACCTGCTGCTCGCACTCGCTATCCACGGGACGAAGCACCGCTGGGGACGGCTGGCCTGGATCGCCGACGTCGCCGCGCTCATCGCAGCCGAGCCCTTCCTCGACTGGGATCGCGTTGTGGTCCGGGCGCGGAGAGAGGGGATCAATCGGATCCTTGCCATCGCGTTGCGTCTGGCCGAGACGATCGGGGGCGCGACGATCCCGCCCGAGGTGGCGGCCAACATGGCGAGGGATGCCACGGCCGGACGCCTGGCGGAGTGGATCGACGCTCGTCTCATGGAGGGCGGGCGCGGACGCGACGATCGCCTGTTCGAGGGCCTCGAACGGTTCGACCTCCAGGTCCGGGAACGGGCGCGCGACCGCGTGGCGCTCGTCTGGGCCGCGTTGTCGACGCCCACCCGCGGCGATTGGGATGCCCTGCCGGGCGCTCGACGCCTGCCCATCGCCTATCGTGCCATCCGCCCCCTTCGTCTCACGAGGAAGTACGTCCCCCGGCTCCTCGCGCTCCCCGGCCGCGTCCGGGCCGTTCGATGAGTGCGATCGCAGGGCTCCTGGACCTGACCGGTCAGCCGGTCGACCCCAGCCTGCTTGCCAGCCTGACCGAAGCATTGCGCCACCGGGGCCCGGACGGGATCGACCGGTGGAGCAGGGGGCACGTCGCGCTCATCCATGCCCATTCGTGGACGACCCCCGAGGAGCTCGGCGAGCGTCAGCCCCTCGTGGGCCACGGCGGGCACGTCTGCGTCGCGGCCGACGCGCGGATCGACAACCGGGAAGAGCTGCTGCCGATCCTGGCCGGGTACCTGCCGCCCGGCATTCCCAGCGACGCGCAGCTCATCCTGGCCGCCTATCAGCGGTGGGGCAGCGACTGTCCGACCCACCTGATCGGCGACTTCGCCTTCGGGCTCTGGGACTCGATCGCCGGTCGCCTGCTCTGCGCGCGAGATCCAGCCGGGATCCGGACGCTCTACTACGCGCGCCACGGGTCACTCCTCGTCTTCGCCTCTGGCGTCGACGCCGTCCTTGCCGGCCTCGGCGGCGACGCACCGCTGAACGAGCCGCTCCTCGCCGAGATCGTCCTCGGCGAGTGGGATCGATGGACGACCGAGACCGCCTACCGGCCCATCTCGCGGCTGCCGCAGGGCTATCAGTTGCAAGCCGCCGACGGCGAGGTGGGACTGCGACGGTTCTGGATCTCTGGCGCGCAGGTCGAGCAGCCCCTCCGCTCCGAGCACGACTACGTCGAGCGGTTCGGGGATCTCCTCGACCTGGCGGTGCGCGCCCGGCTCCGCAGCGTCGGACCGGTGGCGATCAAAGTCAGCGGCGGGCTCGACTCGTCAGCGATCGCGGCGCTCGCCGGCCGCGCCAGCGACGAGGGCGCCGTCCCTGCCCCTCGGCTCTACTCCTACGTGTACGAACGCTCGCCCGCCGCCGACGAGCGGCGCTACCTCGACGCGCTCCTCGAGTGCCTGCCTGGTAGCCCGATCACGCTGATCCCGAGCGACGACCGATGGGCGCTCCGCGAATTCGGCGACGACGCCGGATATCCACTGCCCGAGCCCGACCCGTTCATGTTCCGGGCGCTCTCGGTGGGCGCGCTTCGGGCCGCCCACGCCGACGGGTTGCGGGTCCTGTTGAGCGGCCACGGAGGCGACGAGATCCTCGTCTCCACGCCGTACCACCTGGCTCCGCGCCTCTGGCGAGACGTGTCGCTGCGCGACTTCGCCGTTGAGCTTCCGCACTTCTGGCGGCTCTCCCGGCGCCGGGGCCTCCGGATCCTGGCACGCGAATCGGTGCGGGCGAGCCTCGCGCCGCGGCTGCGGGCCTCCCTGGGGCGGCTCAGGCGGAGCAGGCGTCGGAACGGGTTGCGTCCCGCCCAGCCGCGCTCGGAATCCTTCGTCGACCCGCTCCCGGCCCCGCCCCTCCGGACCCGGGCCGCGAGACTGGCCTACGAAGGTCTCCACAACGGCCTCACAGCCTGGTACCGGGTCGAGTTCTACGAGCTTGCGAGTCATGCCGGGGTCGAGTGGCGCTTTCCGTTCCTCGACCGGCGCCTCGTCGATTTCACGCTCAACCTGCCGCGGCCCGTCCTCTATCGAGCCGGATGGGGGCGGGCAGTGCTGAGGGAGGCGATGATCGGGCTGCTGCCGGAGACGATCCGCTTACGCACGACCAAGGCGACGATCACCGACCTCGTGGAGCGAGGCCTGCTCGAACACGAAGCGCCGCGGATCGAGCGCCTGCTCAGCGGATTCGTCGCATCGAGGGCGGTCCTCGCCGATCCGGCCGGTCTCTGGTCGGCCTGGGCGGCGTATCGACGGAACCGAAGGGACCTGGATCCACGAGTGATCAACGCGGTTGCCGTCGAGGCCTGGATGGAAGCGCGAACGCTCCGCCGTCGGACGCTGGCGAGCGCTGCGGCTCTTGCGCCGGCGGTGGACAATGGCCACGACGCCGAACTGGCCGATCAGGCATGAGGAGATCGATGGAGACCCGAACGCCAGAGAGCGCGACCGCCAGCCTCGGGCTGGAGGACGCGGGTACGAAGGGCGCCGCCGCGCCTCCCCGCGAGCCGTACGTCCGCCCGGAGCTGATCAGGCACGGCACCGTGGAGGAGCTGACCGAGAAGATCGGGGCCGTTCCGGACGGAGACGCCGGAAGCTTCATCCCGTAGTCGCGTCTCAGCCGAGCCGAAGACCGATCGCCTCGAGCGCGCCGACTCCTAGAAGGATCGCGTCGAGGGCCACGACCAGCACGATCGCCGCCAGCGTCAAGGCGTTCCGGATCGGGCCGTTCACGTGGCGACCCAGCAGGCGCTCGTTGTTCACCAGCCGGAACATGAACACGAGCACGATCGGCAGGAGCAACCCCTGCAGGTTCTGCGTGAAGAGCAGGACGTCGATGAGCGGCGGCAGGAAGGGGAGGAGGACGATCACCGCACCTGCGAACAGGGTCACGGTGTAGATCCCGAAGAAGGCGGGTGCTTCCCGGAAGGGCTTCCCGACCCCGGACTCCCAGCCGAACGCCTCGCAGATGACGAACGAGGTGCTGATCGGCAGGATCATCGCCGCCAGCACGCTTGCTCCGAAGAGCCCGATCGCGAAGAGGGCGGTCGAGAGCTCCCCGGCCACGGGTCCCAGCGCCTGCGCGGCGTCGGCCGCGTCCGTGATCCGCACCCCCGCCGCGTGGAGCGTCTGGGCCGTGGCCACGACGACGAAGAGCGCGACGACGTTCGTCCAGATCGCGCCTCCGACCGCGTCGGCCTGCTCCAGCCGGAGCTCCTCCTCGTCGATCCCCTTCTCGGCGACGGCCGACTGGAGGTAGAACTGCATGTACGGCGTGATCGTCGTGCCCACGAGCGCGACCATGAGCAGGAGCGTCGCCGGAGCGAGCTCGAAGCTCGGCGTGACGAGCGCCCGTCCCACCTCTCCCCAGTCCGGCCCGCTGACGAAGGCCGACACGATGTACGTGACGAAGACGAGGATGACCGACAGGAAGACTCGCTCGACGGTCCGGTAGCTCGCGAAGAGGACGAGCGCCCACAGGGCGACCGCCGTCAAGGGCACGGTGAGCAGCCGCGGCAGGCCGAAGATCTCGAGCGCGGCCGCGATTCCCGCGAACTCGGCGATCGTCTGGCCCAGGTTCGCGACGAACAGGACGAGCATCGCGAACGCCGTCCAGCGGACCCCGAACCAGTCGCGGATGAGGTCGGAGAGGCCCTGGCCGGTGACGACGCCCAACCGAGCGGCCATTTCCTGGACGATCATCAGGACGACGGTCGTCAGGGGGAACAGCCAGAGCAGCCGGAAGCCGGTCTCGGCGCCGAGCACCGAGTAGGTCGTCAGGCCACCCGCCTCGTTCCCCGCGATGCCCGCGATCAGCCCGGGGCCCATGACGGCGAGGAACGCGAGCAGGCCCCGACCTCGGAAGCGGGGACGCAGTCGCAAGAGGTCGCCTGCCGCGATCCGCTCCCGGAATCGCGCGAGCGGCCCGAGCTCCGAGCCGGCCGCCCGCACCCGACGGCGGACCCCCTCCGGGGCGGCCGGCAGCCGCATCAGCCCCCGCCCCGGCTGAAGACCCGGGGCAGCCGCCGCTTCCAGGCAGTCGGCAATACCGTATCGAGCGCATCGTCGACTGTGACGATCCCCACGAGCCGCCCCTCGTCGTCCACGACCGGAACGGCGAGCAGGTTGTATCGAGCCACGACGCGGGCGACCTCCTCCTGGTCGGCGAGGACTCCGAGGGCGACGGGCTCGCCGAGCATGAAGTCGCGCACGACCGCGTCGGCCGGGGCGACGATCAGGTCGCGGAGCGAGAGGACGCCGACCAGCTTGCCGGCCTCGTCGACGACGTAGACGTAGTAGATCGTCTCGGCGTCCGGCTCGAGCTCGCGGAGCCGGTCGATCGTCTCGCTCGCCTTGAGCGTCGCCGGGATCCCGATGTACTCGGTCGTCATGATCCCGCCCGCGCTGTCCTCGGGATAGCCCAGGAGCTCCTGCACCTCCTCGGCCTCCTCGCGTTCCATCAGCGGCAGGATCCGGTCCCGCGCCGTGTCCGACAGGTCCGCGATCAGGTCGGCGGCATCGTCGGGGCTCATCTCCTCGAGGATGTCGGCCGCCCGCTCCGGCGCCAGGTCCTCCATGACCTCGACCTGTGTGTCGGGCTCCATCTCCTCGATCGCATCGGCCGCGATCTCATCGTCCAGCGTCGCCAGAATCCCGGCCCGATCTCGAGGTGCCAGCTCGTCGATGATCCCGGCGAGATCGGCCGGGTGGAGCTCGCGCAGGCCGCGGTGAGGGACGCGCAGGCGGATCGAGGCGATCGAGCTCTCGAGCGGGTCGACGTCCTCCCAGTCGATGAATCGCTCGGGCACCGAGCGCCCCAGGTTCCGGGCCAGCGTCCGAACCGGTCCCTCGACGCCGAGCCGACGGAGCAGGCCGGCGGGACCGACGTCCACCGCGACGAGATGGAGCTTGCCCTCGATCTCGTCGAGGACGAGGTCGTTCACCCGGACGACCTTGCGGCCGTCGAGGTCGACGATCTGCTTGTCCTGGAGGTCGAGGAAGAGAAGCAGCTCGTTCGGCCGCTGGGCGAACTTCCCGATGTCGATGATCGAGGTCGCCAGCGTCGCCCCCGACGCGTCGAAGCTGGCCACGTCCGACCAGGGCAGGAAGATCCGCCGGCGGTCGGTCATCACGACGAGCCCGGTGACGGGCGGGTAGCGATCGCCGAGCGCCACGATCAGGTCGGCGACCTTCCCGATCGACTCCCCCTGGCCGTCGCGCACGGGACGGCCGATGACCTGGCTGAGGTAGAGCATGGGCCACCTCGCAGGCGGTCCGCCCGCCGTGCGCTGACCCGGGCGCCGAGGCGCGGGCGGGCTACGGGGCGGGTCGGACCTCGCTTTTGCCGGCGCGTCGCGCGCCGACCGTACTGGGTCCGGTCTCCACTGCGGGAGCGCTCCTCCGAAGCTCGTTCGGCCGCGTGCCGCCGGACATGGACGGCATCCGACGACCGCGGCGCGAGTGTAGAGGCGCCCCGCGTCGAGGGTCAACTCGATGAGAGTCCGAGTCGGGCACCCGCGCGGGACAGCCCTCGCCGGCCGGGCCCGCTCGGCCGAGCTCACCTCGCCAAGATCCGGCGCTGCCGCGCACCCGCGCGGGATGGCTCACCTCGCCGGCCGCGCCCCCGCCCGGGCTCGCCTCCGCCCCCCAGCAAGCGCGCTCAAGCCGGGGATGCTTAGGGATCCGGCTGGACACGATCAAGCGCGTCGCTCAGGCGCGCCTATCGTGGCTCGATGCCAGGCGCGCTTAGGGAGGGGCGATCTCGCCGATAAGCCCGGGACTGTTGCTCGCAGCGCGTCAGCCAATCCACCGGTACGCCCCGCTTGCAAGCATCGTCCGCATGCATCCGACAGGAAGGCAGCTTGAGACGCCCCAGGTGTCGCGACATGCTCCGGTGTCGCAGCCGGAGACGCCCCAGGTGTCGCGACCTGGTCCGGCCCAATCGATGGCCGCGTCGCCAACGCTCGAGCGCAAGCGCCGGCGCCGTCGACCGCCGATGTCCGACAAGGCCGAGCGTGAGAATCGGACGCAGCTCGCGAGGCTCGGAGGCGAGCTCCGGGCCGCAAGACGACGACGGCGTCTCAGCCAGGCCGCTGTCGGTGAGCGATGTGGCCTTCACCAGACGACTGTCAGTCGGATCGAGCGCGGGTTCGGCGACAGGCTGTCGATCGCGACTCTCCAGCGCGTTGCGCTCGCGGTCGGCCGACCGCTGCGGCTTCAGCTCGAGCGGGATGTCGTCGGCGACCCCGTCGACGCGGGCCACCTGGCCATCCAGGAGGTTCTCCTTCGCTTCGCGCGTTCTGCCGGGTTCGCCGGCAGCTTCGAGCTCCCCACCCGCGCGAGCGACCCGCGCCGTTCGATCGACGTCGCCCTCCGCGACGATCGCCGCCGGCTCCTTCTCGTCGTGGAGGCGTGGAACACGATCGACGATATCGGCGCCGCGCGACGGTCGTTCGTGCGGAAGCTTGCGGAAGCCGAGGCACTGGCCGTCGCGATCGGGCAGGGCAACCGATACCGCATCACGGGATGTTGGGTCGTACGCTCGATCGCACGGAATCGCTCGCTGGTCGCCCGATATCCCGAGGTGTTCGCCGCCGCCTTCCCGGGCTCATCCGCCGGCTGGGCGAGCGCCCTCACCTCGGGTGCGGAGCCACCGACACTGCCGGGGCTGGTCTGGTGCGACCCCCGGGCGGGTCGGTTGATTCCGTGGCGGCGTCGGGGCGCCGGGGTGCCGAAGCGGCTCCGAGCGCCCGCACGGAACAGCCCGCCTCGCCAAGATCCGGCGTAGCCGGGCACCCGCCCGCGACAGCCCGCCTCGCCTGACGGGGCGTCTCCGTAGAATCAGCCGCTGTGAACACCGTGGCGGCGTGACGCCGTGATCGATCGGCGTCGCCGCCTGGCGCGACCCGACCGCTGGATCCGGGCGAATCTCCGCCACGAAGAGGCGCGCGTCGAGACGCTCTGGCGGGTCATCGTCGGCGCGTCCGTGCTTCTGGCGATCGCGGTCCTCGCGCGGTCAGTCGCGGGCGCCTTCGACCCGCTCGACATGGCCGCGCTCGCCCTCCTTGTCGCCCTGGCCCTCGCGTTGCTGGGTTATCGCCGGCTCGTCGCCACGGCGGCCGCCCGCTGGCGAGAGAGCGAGGAGAGCTCGAAGCGGTTCCTGGCCGGCCTCTCGCGCTCGGTCTCGTCCGGCTCCATCGTCGAGGCACTCGTCGAGGAGCTGCGGACCGCCTCGCGCGCCGACCATGTCGTCGTCGCTCGCCTGCGACAGGACGATCGTCTCCTGGAGACGACGCTCGTCTCGGGGAGCGGCCAGGTCCCCGCCGCGACGACGCTGCTCGCCGCGGACCCGCCAGGCGGCAGGCTCCCCACAGACGAGTCGGACGGCCCGGCATTCTCAGTGCCGGTCATGGATCCGAGCGTCGTGCGCCTCTCCGCCGGGGTCCCCGACCGACGGATGAGCGCGGCTGCCTCGGCGGCGCGAATCGGTCGCTCGAGGCCTCTGCTCATCGATCCGCCGATCGGCGAGGCGGCGCCGAGCCGGCCGACTGGCGAGGCGGCCCCGAGCCGGCCGACTCGGAACGGTGCATCCCGGCCGGAGGCGCATCCGAGCGCGACCGCCGAGCGGATCGCGGCCGTCGTCCGGCGCGCCTACGGCTTCAAGCACACCCTGGCCGCCCCCTTGCTCGCCCAGGAAAGGGTCATCGGGGCGCTCGTCCTCTCGCGCCGGACCGGCGATCGGTGGTCGCCTGGCACCCGCCTGCGGCTCGCGTGGGCGGCCGAGGAGGCTTCAGCCGCCCTGGCCCGCGCCTACGCCCACGAAGCGGCCGAGGTGCGGGCGAATATCGATGCGCTCACGGGCCTCCCGAACCGTCGGTATCTCGACGAGCTCGCTGACGTCCTCTCCAGCCGGCGGCGTCGCGTGGGCGACGCGATCGGTGCGCTCATGGTCGACATCGACCACTTCAAGGGCCTCAACGACCGGTACGGCCATGCGACCGGCGATCTCGTCCTGCGGCGCGTTGCGGGGGCGATCGCGACCACCGTCCGGGCGGACGACCTGCCCGCTCGCTACGGGGGCGAGGAGTTCGCCGTCGTCCTCCGTCGCGCCACCCCCGAGCAGGCCCTCGACGTCGCCGAGCGCCTACGCCAGGCCGTCGCCTCGCTCCCCCTCCGGGAGATGGGCATCGAGGAGCCGGTCAGCGTCTCGGTCGGGGTTGCCGTCGCCGAGGGATCCGAGGCACCACTGAACGAGCTCGTCGCGGCCGCGGACCGCGCACTCTACGCGGCCAAGCGGGCCGGTCGGGACCGCGTCGTCGTCGCGTAGATGCCGCGAGCCACCGAATCAGGGGCGGCCACGGGTCGCGAGCGCGAGGGACCGCTCGAGGATCGTCCCGCCACACCCGACCCTGAGCAGCCGCCCTTCGACGAGCGGCCTCGGGCGTCACGCGGCGATGACGTGCCGCTCCTCTCGAACGGGGAGCTGGCCCGGCTCTTCTACGAGATCGGCGACATGATGGAGTTGAAGGGCGAGCTGCCCTTCAAGGCGCTCGCCTACCGGCGCGCCGCCGACTCGATCGCCCACGCGACGGTCGACGTCGCGTTGGGCTACCGCGAGGGTCGGCCGCCCAGGCTGCCCGGCGTGGGCAAGGCGATCGACGAGAAGCTTGCCGAACTGGCCGACACGGGCCGTCTCCGCTTCTACGAGCGCCTGCGGCAGGAGCTTCCTCCGACGCTCGTCGACCTCCTGGCGGTGCCCGGCATCGGACCACGGACGGTCCGGCTCGTGCACGAGCAGCTCGGGGTGACGACTCTCCGCGAACTCGAGGAGGCCGCGCGCGCCGGTCGCCTCCGGACCGTCCGTGGGATGACCGCGCGCACCGAGGAGAAGGTCCTTGCCGGGCTCGACGCGCTCGAGCGGAAACCGGCGCGCCTCCGGCTCGGCCAGGCCGCCGAGCTGATCGAGCGCACGATCCGCGCGTTGATCGGCACCCGCGGCCTTCGGGGGGTCATTCCGGCGGGATCCTTCCGTCGCCGCCGCGAGACGATCGGCGATCTCGACCTTCTCGCCGAGACGGACGACCCGGTAAGGCTGCTCGAGCGCTTCGCGGCCCTGCCCTCGGTGGCTCGGGTCGTCGCCCACGGCGGCCATAAGGCCACCGTCCGTCTCGTCCGAGGCCCCCAGGTCGACCTGATGGTCATGCCGCCGGACAGGGCGGGGACCTACCTGGTCCATTTCACCGGGTCCGCGGCACACAACGTACGGCTTCGCGAAATCGCCCGCGACCTGGGCTGGACCCTTTCCGAGCACGGCTTCCAGCGCCTGGGACCGAGCGGCCAGCCGCTCGCCGGCGACGAGTCCGAGCTCCGCACGTTCGCCGAGGAGGAGGGCGTCTACGCCTTCCTCGGCCTGCCCTTCATCCCACCCGAGCTACGGGAGGATCGCGGGGAGATCGAGGCCGCCCGGGCGGGCCGGCTGCCCGACCTGATCGCGCTCGAAGAGATCGTGGGCGACTGCCACACCCACTCCGACTGGTCGGACGGGGCCGTTTCGATCGAGCGGATGGCGCGCACCGGTCGGGCGCGAGGGTACGCGTACCAGGTCCTCACCGACCACACGATCAGCCTCTCGATCGCGAACGGGCTGGACCCCCAGCGCTTCGAGGAGCAGCGGCGGATCGTGGGCGAGCTGAACGAGAGTTTCGCCCGCGAAGAGGCGCTGGGCCGAATCCCCCCCGGCGCACATCCGGACGGGTTCCGGCTCCTCCACGGCTGCGAGCTCGAAGTTCGTGCCGACGGCCGCCTCGACTTCGACGAGCGCTTCCTGGCCGGGTTCGACGTCGTGGTAGCCAGTGTGCACGTGGGCCGCCGCCAGCCCCGAGAGCAGCTCATGGCTCGCACGCTCACGGCCCTGCGCAGCCCTCACGTCGACATCCTCGCCCACCCTTCCGGGCGGAAACTGGGGATCCGCGCCGATCTCGATCTCGACTGGGAGGCCGTCTATGCCGAGGCGGCCCGGACGGGCACGCTCCTCGAGATCAACGGCTCGGACGAGCGGCTCGACCTCGACGATCGACGAGCCCGCGCGGCCCGAGACGCGGGCTGCCGCCTGGTGATCGACTCGGACGCTCACTACCTGCGTGAGTTCGACAACATCGGCTGGGGGGTCGCCGTCGCACGGCGGGGGTGGATCACGGCGACAGACGTCGCGAACACGCTCCCGCGCGATGCCTTCCTCGACTGGGTCGGGGAGAAGCCGGCCCGCGTCGCGTAGGGCACGGTTGGCCTGGCCGGCTGCCTAGAATCCACCGGTGCGCACCGAGCGGGCACGCCTGGTCAACCTCGTGACGCTCGTCGTCGCGGTCGCCGCGATCGCGCTCTTCCTGCGCGGACCGGCGTTCTGGCTCGGATCCCTGCTCGTCGTTGGCGCCACGGCCTTCGGTGCGTTCAGCGTCCTCGCCGACCTCGACCCGCGCGGCGTCCCCCTCGAATCGCTCGCGGCGCCATCGGTTGCCGCCTTCGCGACGGTCGGCCTCGCGCATCTCGGAGGGCCCACGCTCGCCGGCCTCCTCTCGCTCGCCCTTGGCGGCGGCCTCGTCGGGGTGTCCCTTTTCATGGAGGCCCGGCTGCTGTTGTCGATGGAGATCGCCCAGGGACGGCGCCAGCAGCAGTCGCTGCCCCTGGTCGTCCTCCTCGCCTTCCTCTCGTTCGTGGCAATCGCTGGCGCGATCGATAGCGGATCCGGCCACTCCGTCCTTCCCGCGCTTCCCAGCCGCGGGGCCGCCCTTGCCCTCCTCGCCTCGGCCGATGCTCTCGTCGCTTTCGTCCTTGGCTACCGGCTGGCCGCCTTCCGCTCGGCCTCGGTCCGGCAGGCGACCTGGTCGGCCGGCACGTACGCGGTGGTCATCGCAGTCACGGCCGGATTCGCGCGGGCGATCTCGCTGCCGGGGCTGCTCGGTCCGGCGTTGCTCGCGGCGGTGTTCTACCTCTGGAGCGCCTACCGGTCCGCCTCGGGCGCGGAGCGCCGCTCGTCTGGCTGGCTGACCGAGTACCTCGCCCTTGCCGGCGCGGCGATCCTCGCCGTCGCCTGGAACCTCCTGCTCCGCTGATCGGCGCGCCCGCGTTTGACACCCCCGAAGCCCTCTGGTACAACCCTTCGGCTTCCACCGAGCCGCGCGGCCGGGCGAGGGCAGCCCCCGACTGTCCACCCCCCGCGATGGTCGACCCGCGCGCCCGCGCGCAGAAGGGACCGATGAGCTTCCCCGATCTGACCGAACCGACACCTGTGGCCATCAACCCCACCCGGCTCAAGCGGCAGCTGACCGAACAGGCGATCGACGCCGCCACGGCCGGCGACTGGGAGACGGCCGCCGAGCTCAATCGTCGCCTCCTCGAGATGGCCGCCGACGGCGAGGTCGAGAACCGGCTCGCGAAGGCGCTCTGGGAAATGGGCCAGCTCGCCGAGGCGCGCGAGCACTATCAGGCCGCACTCCAGCTCGATCCGACGAATCGGATCGCCGAACGGAACATCGACCGGCTCCGACTTCTCCAGGCGGAGGCGGGCGAGCGGACCGTGCCTGCCAGCCCTGGCAGCAAGGCGTCCGTGGCGATCTTCATCGAGGAGACCGGCAAGACCGGCTTCGCCGGACTCTGGGACCTCGCCCGGCCCAAGGAGCTCGCCCAGGTCAACCCGGGCGATGCGGTCGAGCTCATGCCCGAGGGGCCGAAACTCGTCGCTCGCTCGAACGGCCACGTCATCGGGGCCGTCGAGCCGCGCGTCGCCGCGCGGCTGCTCAAGCTGATCGCTGATGGCAACAAGTACGCCGCCGGGGTCACGAGCCTGGGCGATCGCGACGTCCGGATCATCATCCGGGAGATCTACCAGGACCCGCGGAACTATGGGAAGGTCTCCTTCCCGACCGCAGCCCGGGTGAGTGACCTGCGTCCCTACACGAAGGGCACGCTGGTGCGGGAGGAGATGGAGCTCGAGGAGGAGCTCGAGCTCGACGAGGAGGACGAGGGGATCGAGGACATCGGGCGCATCCTCCCGACGGAGGTAGCGGAGGACGAGGAGCCGCCCGAGTCCCCGTTCGTGGAAGCCACCGAGGAGCTCGAGGAAGAGGAGAGCTGACCCTCGCTCGGCGACGCCCGGCCCGGCCCGGATCCGTGCCGGCCGGACGCGGGCGGAGCTTGGGCCGGCGGGTAGACTGGCCGGGATGAGCAGGAGGGCCGCGCCGCCGCATGGGTGACCCGCTCGCGTCGCTGATCCGGCCGGAGCAGCCGCCGATCCTCCCCGCGCTCGCCCGGCTCGCGCCCCCTCCGCCCGCGAATCTCATCGAGGCCGAGCTCGACGCGCGCACCGCGCCCGGCGACATCGTCCTCGACCTCCACGGCCGGGGCGGCTGGGTCGCTCGCGCGGCAGTGAACCGGCTGCGGCGCGCCTACGCCTTCGAGTCCAGCGCCCTGACGAGGCTGCTCGCCGAGGTAGTCCTCCGACCGCCCGACCTGCGCCATTTCGACGCCGCGGTGAAGTCGCTCACGTTCCAGCCCCGCGGTCACGTCAGCCTGCATCAGGCCCTGAACGATCTCTATGCCTCGACCTGCCCGGGCTGCGAACGCGCGGTCATCGTGGAGGAGTTCATCTGGGACGGCGAGGCCGAGGCACCCGAGCGCAAGCTCTATCGCTGCCCAGCCTGCCGCGAACAGCTCGGCGGACCCGAGCTCCGAACCGCCGATGTCGACGAGCGAGACATCGAGCGGATCCGCTCGATCGAGCTGCCCGAGACGACGCTGGCTTACCTCCTGGGGCGCTTCCCGGTCCTCGACGGTCGGCACGAGCTGCCCGAGGCGCTCCTCAAGCTCTATACGCCGCGCAACCTGATCTGCGTCGAGGCGGTCCTCGAGCGGCTGCGCGATGACCTCCGCGCGGCCCCTCTCGAGGCCGCGCTTCGACTTGCGCTCCTCCACGTCGTCGTGCCCGGCTCGCGGCTGAACACGCACTCCGGGCGACCTGCCCCGCTCCGCATCAGCAATGCCCGCTTCAACCTTCCCGCCAATCGCCAGTGGCGGGAGCACAACCCCTGGCATCTCTTCCTGGAGGGCTGCCAGAAGGTCCGAGCGTTCCTCCACTCGCTCGAGGGAGCCGGCGGCGTCACCGTCCAGGCCCGTCTCGGTGAGGACCTCTGGGCGCTGATGGACGGCTCGGTCAACGTCGTCCTGAAGCGAGGCAGCGCCGCGATGCGCGGGAATGAGCCGGTGCTCCCGCCGGCCGCGACGACGCTGGCCGAGGAGACGGCCCGGGCGAAGGTGCGGCTCGTTCTCACCCAGCCGCCGCCCCGCTGGTCGACCGAGAACCTCAGCTTCGCCTACCTCGCGAGCGCGCTCGTCCTCGGGCGCGACGCGGCGGCGAGCCTGCCCCTCGAGGCACTCTTCGGCCCGACCCCGCGGAGCGATTGGGGGTGGGAAGCGGCCGCCCTGCGGCGTTCGCTCGCCGCGGTCGCGCCGGCCCTCGCGCCGGACGCGCGGGCGGTCGTCATGCTCGAGCCGGGCGGTCCCGAAGGGCTCGTGGCCGGTGCGCTCGGCGGCGTTGGCGCCGGCTATCGCCTTACCGGCGCGCTGCTGGCGGAAGCAGGCGACGAGATCGGCGGCACGCTCGAGTTCGCGCCGCCGGAGACGACGGGCCGCGACTGGCTCCGTTCCCACGCTCGGGGAGCGCCTCCGCCCCAGGAGACGAGCACGTTCCGCCTCCACGATCTCGAGGAGGCCGTGACGGAGATCGCCGTCTCGGTCCTGCAGGCGCGAGGGGAGCCCGCCCGCTTCGAACGCCTCCTGGCGGAGGTTCTCGTGGGGCTCGATCGGGTCGGTCACCTGCGGCGTCTCGTCGGGACGCGCGTCTTCAGCGAGACCGTCGCGCGCGCGGAACGAGCGGCCGAGGCGGTGGGGCTGTTCGGTGAGCTCCCGGCCTCCGTGCGCGAGCGCGCCCGGCGCTCCGTCCTCGAGGAAGCCGAGGCCACGGCGGCGGAGGCGGAGACGTCGACAGAATCGGGGCCCGAGACAGGGCCCACGAGGGAGCGGGTGGATGGCGCGGCTGGCGCGCCAGAGATGGAAGGGGAGGGGCTCGGTCGGCAGCCGGCGACCTCCGCGCGCACGGGCGAGGCCGTTGAGGCCGACCCCCTCCACGACCGGGCTGGGACGGACCAGGTGAGCCTCCTGCTCGACCTCATCGTCCACGAGCTCCGGCGGCCGACACACCCCCGGCTCGACGAGGTGGAGCCGGGCCGCTGGTGGCTGCGCGACCGGAACGACATCGCGGCTTCCGGGGTGCCGCTCTGCGATCGGGTCGAATGGGCGGTCTTCAGCCTGCTGTCCACCTCGCCGGGCCTGTCGGAGACCGATTTCTTCGAGCGGATCGCGGGGATGTTCCGCGGCCACGACACCCCGGACGAGCCGCTCGTCCGAGCCTGCCTCGAGAGCTACCGGAGCGCGGATTCGACGCCCGACGCGATCCGAAGCGACGACCGGCTCCAGGCGCGCTACCAGGAACACACGGAGTTGATCGGTCTGCTCACGGAGTTCGGGCACCGGATCGGGCTGCGCTGCTGGATCAACAAGCACGAGCAGAAGCACCAGTACCGCGGCGTCGCGTTGGGCTCTCTCCTCTCCGAGCTCGAGCAGCGGACCTACCTGCCGCTCGTCTCGCGCGGCTCGTCCGAGGCACTCGAGCAGATCGATTGCATCTGGTACATGCGCGGGCGGGCGACCCTTCTCTTCGAGGTCGATTGGACCGCGATGCTCGGCGAGCCGCTCCTTCGCCGCGGCCGGCGCATCCCCACCGACGACCGGATCGTCCGCTTCCTCGTCATCCCGCCCGAGCGAGCCGAGCTTGTCCGCTTCAAGCTCGAGCGCTCCCCGATCTTTCGTCAGGCCCTCGATGAGGACAACTGGCACCTCCTGAAAGCGGACCATCTGCGCACCCTCGTGGCAAGCGAGGGCTCCGACCTGGAACGACTCGCGCCGTACCTCGGCCTCGATCCGGACATCGAGCTCCAGGGCGAGCAGCTGCCGCTCTTCGAGGGGTGAGCGACCCGCGAAGCGCGGGCCTCGGGACGGCCCAGGCGCGTCCCGAGGAATCGAAACCCACTGCGGCCAAGGCGGTCGGGGAGCTTGCCGACCGCTTCTGGGAGGGGTTCCTCGAGCGCCAGCCGCTCTATGCGACCTTCCTCGGCGACGAGCGCTACGACGACCGCCTCGACGATCCGGGTCCAGCGGGTCGCGCCGCGGACGAGGCCGCCTATCGGGAGGTGCTCGAGGGAGCGGCCGCGATCGACGAGGAGTCCCTGGGCGAGGACGACCGGGTCACCCTCGACATGCTGGGCGTCGTCGCACGGATCGGCCTCGCCCAGCTCGGACACCGGGTCTGGCAGCTTGCGCCCATCGACCAGTTCAACGGGCCGCAGACCCTGCCAGGGGATCTGGCCAGGATCCAGCGGGCCGATACGCCCGAGCGGTTCGACCGCCTGATCGCCCGCCTCGAGCGCCTGCCGGCCTACCTCCAGGCGCACGAGTCGAACCTCGACGAGGGCGTGTCCGAGGCGCGGACGGCGGCGGCGCCGGTGATCGCGCGGGTCATCGAGCAGACGCGCCGGGCGGTCGAGACGCCCGTCGACGAGGCGCCGCTCCTGGTTGCCCTCGCGGCGAGCCTGGACGAGCCCCAGCGCGGGCGCCTCCGACAGACGCTCGAGCGGACGGTCCGTCCCGCGCTCGCCCATTTCCTCGAGAGGCTCGAGACGTATGCGCCTCATGCCCGGTCCGGCGACGGCCTCTGGGCGCTCGCCGACGGCGAGGCGATCTACCGCACCGCCATCCTCGCCTGGACCACGCTCGACGCCGATCCCCAGGATCTCCATGAGTTCGGCCTGCGCCAGCTCGAGGCGATCGACCAGGAGCGAGCGGTGATCGCAGCCGAACTTGGTTACCGGGACGCGGCCGCCGTGCGGCGTTCGCTCGATTCCGACCCGCACAACTACGCCGAGTTGCCGAAAGGTATCGTCGCCCTGGCCGAGGCCCAGATCGAGCGGGCCGTGGCGGCGGCGCCGGGCTGGTTCGGTAGACAGCCGCGCGCCGCATGCGTGGTCCGGGCCGTGGAGCCGTTTCAGGAACAGGAGGCGCCGCCAGCCTTCTACCTGCCGCCCACCGCCGACCGGTCGCGGCCGGGCATCTACTACGTCAACACGTACCGGCCGGAGAGCCGGCCGCTCCATCAGCTCGCGGCACGGACGTTCCACGAGGCCGTCCCCGGGCACCACTTCCAGATCGCGATCGAGGGCGAGCTGGAGGATCTTCATCCCTTCCGGCGCCACGGCTCCCGCCTCGCGGGCGTGGCGTATAGCGAGGGCTGGGGCCTCTACAGCGAGCGCCTGGCCGACGAGATGGGCCTCTACGCCGACGCCCGCGAGCGCTGGGGGATGCTCGATGCGCAGGCCTGGCGAGCGGCCCGCCTCGTCGTCGACACCGGCATCCACGCCTTTCGTTGGGACCGTGAGCGATGCGTCCAGCTGCTCGAGCAGAGCGGCCTCTCCCGCCTCGAGGCAGAGACGGAGACCGATCGCTACATCAGCTGGCCGGCCCAGGCCCTGGCCTACATGGTCGGCCAGCGCGAGATCGGCGCCCTCCGCCGAGAGCTCGCCGAGCGGGCCGGTCGGGACTTCGACCTCCGGTCCTTCCACGACGCGCTCCTGGGGCATGGCGCCGTGCCCCTCGCGACGCTCCGTCGCGAGCTGCCGCGCTGGCTCGCCACCGAGGCGAACGCCCGCCAGTCCGCGGGCCCCAGTCGGGCGGCGGCTGCCAGGGGGGCCTAGGCTCTCGGCCTGCTCAGCTGCTCGAGGGCATCGACGAGCCGCTCGACTTCCTCGGCCGTGTTGTAGTGGACCAGCCCGACGCGGACCATCCCGCCCGTTTCCGCCAGCCCGAGCGCCCCGACCAGCTCATAGGCGTAGTAGTCGCCGTCCCAGGTCGCAATCCCGAGCCTTCCGAGGGAGGCCGAGATCTCGGCCGGGTGGTGGCCGTCCAGCGTGAAGGCCACGGTGGGACACCGCTCGTCCAGCCGGGCTGCGTCGGTGATCCCGCGGATGCGCAGGCCGCGGACGGCGCCCAGCCCCTCGATCAGGCCGGGCACCAGGGAGCCCTCGTAGGCGCGGATCGCGCGCATCGCCGCCACCAGCCGGGCCCGACGCCCCGTTGGCCCATGAGGCCCGCTCCGCTCCCCGCCCCACTCCGCGCCGAGCCACTCGAGATAGGCGAACGTTCCGAGCAGGCCTGCCAGCGCCTCGTGGTTCCCGGTGCCCGTCTCCCAGCGGCCCGGAAGCCCGTCGGGTGCAGGGCGTACCTTCGCGACGGGCAGTCGCTCGAGCAGCTCCCGGCGACCCCAGAGCACCCCGAGGTGAGGGCCGAAGAACTTGTAGGGCGAGCAGAGAAGCAGGTCCGCGCCCAGCGCCGCGACGTCGACCGGCAGGTGCGGACAGGCGTGGACCGCGTCGACGACGCACCAGGCCCCGGCGTCGTGAGCGAGCGCCGCGATCCGGGCGACGTCGTTGATCGTGCCGACCGCGTTCGAGGCGAGACCCACCGCCACGAGCCGGGTCCGCCGCCCGAGCTGCCGCTCCAGGCCGGCCAGGTCGAGCGTGCAGTCATCGAGCTTGACGTCGACCCAGCGTACGACCGCGCCCTGCTCCTCGGCGAGCCGGAGCCACGGCGCGACGTTCGCGTCGTGGTCGAGCCGCGTGACGACGATCTCGTCGCCGCGCCGGAGCGTCGGCCCGAGCGCCCGGGAGAGACCGAAGGCGAGTGTCGTCATGTTCGCCCCGAACGCGATCTCGCCCGGATCGCCCGCGCCGAGGAAGTCGGCCGTAGCCTGGCGGACCTCCGCGAGGAGGGCGTCCGTTGCCTCGCTCGCCGCGAACCGCCCGTACGTGTTCGCGTTGTCCCGGCCGAGGTAGCCCGCGATGGCCTCGATCGTCTGGCGCGGGACCTGCGTCCCGCCCGGCCCGTCCAGGCGGACGACGGGACGCCCATCGTGCTCGACCGCGAGGGCGGGGAAATGGGCCCGGACCACCTCCACGTCGAAGGCCAGCGGGGACGAGATGGGGGTGACGACGGGCGTGCCTCCTCCCCCAGGTGTGCGGATCCGGGCCGCGCGGCCGAGGGCGTGGACGCAGACTACGCCCATCGCGCTCGAGGGGGTCGCGGCTCCCGTTCGATCCGCCGGGGTCGCTACACAGCGGCCCGTCGATCGCGGGTACCCACGCCCCGCCCGCCCGAGCCGCATGGCCCAATCGCTGAGGGAGAGGGAGAGGGAGAGGGAGATGGACCGACTATTCGCGATCGATCGGCGCGCGACGCCGTGGTTCGGCTTGATCGTCGTCGTGCCGCTCGCGCTGGCTGCAGGGGGTCTCACCGGGGGCGGCACGGCTCCGCCGAGCGCGCCTGATGAAGAGGTCGTCTGGGACGGCTCGATCGCGGGGAGGCAGAGCGCCACGGTGCGGCCACAGCTCCTTCAGGCTCGGTTCTCCGCCCAGCCACGGCGCCCGACGGCTGCGCAGCTCCGCAACAGCCGTGCCCACATGCAGCGCTCTCAAGAAGCCTGGGCGGCGCGCGAGCCGCAGTCGCCGGGCGCGGTCACCGGCCCCAGGCCGGGCACCGAAACATCGCTCCGGCGACCCAGCGCCCCCGGGACCTTGACGATCTTCCGTAACACGACGCTTGCGCCGCCGGGTGGATACAGCTCGAGTATCAACGAGCCTGCGGTGTCGCAGAGCGGGAAGTTCGTCTGGTACACGCACAACTGGTACGCCGCGCGCTCGATCGACGGCGGCCAGTCGTGGTCGTACACGGACCCGTACGCCGACTTCGCCGATTTCTGCTGCGACCAGGACACGATCTACGACCCGGCTCGGGACATGCACCTGTGGTACCGCCAGGGGCTCGTCCCGGTCGGCGGCACGCAGAACGTCTTCAAGCTCGGGGCTTCCCTCGATGGCGGAGCGACGTGGTGCATGTACACGGTGGCGCCCACCAACGTGGACGGGACCTGGACGAACCGCTGGTGGGACTACCCGCGTCTTCACCTCCAGAACAACAACCTGCTGATCACGACGAACCTCTTCACGACGGCGGGCGTGTTCGACCGGATGGTCCTCCTTCGATACAACCTGCAGACCCTCCGAAACTGCGGGGCGGCGAGCGCCACGTACTGGTCCGTCACGACCGGCTGGAGCTGGTCCGGCGTGGAGGGCTCCGATACGGCCTTCTACATGGGTGACACGTACAACGCGGGCGCCGGCACGATCCGGATCTACAAGAACGCCCAGGGCGCTTCGCCCCTCACCTACGTCGACCGGACGGTGGCGGCCTGGACGTTCACGAACCGGAACGGCAACTGCCCGATTCTCGGCGCCAGCGACCCCTGCGAGCGCGCCGACCAGACGATCACCGGAGCCTGGATCCGCTCGGTCGGAGGCTACCGAGAGATCGGCTTCTTCTGGAACGTCAAGGAGGGCGGCGGGTTCACCTACCCCTACATCGACTCTGCAACGTTCCGCGAGGCTGGCCTCAGCCTCCAGGGCCAACCCATCATGCTATTTCACCCCCAGCACCTACCCGGACATGGTGGTCGGGCGCGACGACGACTTCAAATGGGGTTCCGGCGCCCTGGGACCTCCATGTCGCCAACTCCAGCACGGCGGGGCCCGAGGGGAACGTGTGGGGCGACTACAGCCGGGTCCGGACCTTCCGCCCTTCGGGCACCGCCTGGGTTGCCTCCGGCCACACCGAGCAACCCGGCCTCGGAAACGCTCAGCCCCGGTTCGTGATCTTCGGGCGGGAGCGCGACAGGGACAGCGTCGAGCGCTGGTGGGACAAGTGAGCGACTAGCGGCCCCGCCCCTCGCGGAGCACCGCCCCATCGCGGACGGTGCTCCTCCATGCCGGATTGGCGGAGTACACTCCGCTCGGACTCGCGAGCGGCGTGATTCGCACGATCTTTGCGGGTTTTGCGCGAATCTCGTCGTGCGAAGCACCCAGCACAGCCAGGCAGGGAGGGACATGGCGATCCCACGCACCTCTCGGACGCTTCGTCGCGACCGGCAGCTCGAGATCTACCGCCGGGCGACGCGCACGATGCCCGGCGGGACCGACTCGAACTTCCGCGCCTGGGGCGAGGCGACGATCTACATCGACCGTGGGAAGGGGGGCCACGTCTGGGACGTCGACGGCAACGAGTTCATCGATCTCCGGCTCGGCTACGGGCCGGCCATCCTGGGCCACGCAGATCCCCGGGTGGACGACCACGTCGCCGACCGGATGCGCCAGGGGGTGAGCTTCTCGCTGACCACGGAGGACGAGGTCGCGGCCTGCGAGCTCATCTGCGAGCTGACGTTCTGCGAGATGGCCAGGCTGACCGTGTCCGGCACCGAGGCAACGATGCACGCGATCCGCGTGGCGCGCGGCTACACCGGCCGTGACCTGATCGTGAAGTTCGAGGGCCAGTACCACGGCATCCACGATTACGCGCTCATCAGCGTCCTCCCGAACGACGTGGGCGACCTGGGCGAGCGCGACAACCCGGTCCGCCTGGCCTGGGGGCGAGGCATCCCGAAGGCGATCATGGAGACGGTGATCCCGGTCCCGTACAACGACCTGGCGACCCTTCGCCGGGTCTTCGAGCGGGACGGCGAGCGGATCGCGGCGGTGCTCATCGAGCCGATCCTGGGGAATGCCCAGGGCATTCTCCCCGCGCCCGGATTCCTCGACGGCGTGCGGGCGATGACGCAGGAATTCGGCTCGATCCTCATCTTCGACGAGGTCAAGACCGGCTTCCGGCTCGCCCCTGGCGGGGCGGCCGAGGCGTTTGGGATCACGCCCGACCTGGCGACCTACGCGAAGGCGCTGGGCAACGGCTACCCGGCGGCCGCTTTCGGCGGAAAACGCGAGATCATGAGCGTCCTGCCCGATCACGTCAGCCACGGCGGGACCTACGCCGGGAACCGGGTCGCCGCCGCAGCGGCCGTGCGGACGCTCGAGATCATCCGCGACACGCCGGTCCTGGCAACGATCCGGGCGATCGGCGAGACGATCCAGCGAGGAGTCGCCGAGGTCGTGTCCGGGCGCGGCCTGCCCTTCGTCTTCACCGGACATCCCTCGATGTTCGGGATCATGTTCGCCGAGCGGATCCCGGACGACTACCGAGGCTGGGCCGACACGGACCACGAGCTCTATGACACCGTCGCCCAGGGCATGATCGAGCGCGGCGCGATGCCCGAGCCCGACTCACGCGAGCCCTGGTTCGTCTGTGAGGCCCACGCCGGCGGCGACGACGTCGAGCGGGTCGTGTCGATCTTCGCCGATGCCCTCGGCGCTGCCCTCGAGGCGCGCGCCACGACCGCCGACTAGCCCCACGAAGCCCCAGGCGCGCCCTTCGAAGTCGCTAGGCTAGGAGCGTGGACGAGCTGGTCGAGCGGCTCCGCGCGATCCGGCTCGTCGATCTCCTCGAGACGGCCACCGGTGCGGTCGTCCAGCTTCTCGTGATCTTCGTCGTGACCGTCGTCGCCCTGCGGGGCGCGGACCTCGCGGTCAGGGGCCTGGTGCGTGCCCTCCTCGATCGAGAGGCGCTCGAGGGGACGGCGCAGGAGCTCTCGAAGGCTGAGCTGGAGAAGCGGCGCCGGACCCTGGTCAGCCTGGGCAACGCCCTGGCGCGGACGATCATCGTCGTCATCGCCGTGCTCATGGCCCTGCGGACGCTCGAGCTCGACATCGGGCCGGCGATCGCCGGACTGGGGATCTTCGGGCTCGCCCTGGGCCTGGGTGCCCAGAGTCTCGTCCGCGATTACATCGCGGGCGCCTTCATCCTCGTGGAGAACCAGTTCTCCGTCGGGGACGTCGTCCGCATCTCCGAGGTCACCGGGGCGGTCGAGGACTTCACGCTCCGGAGGACGGCGCTGCGGGATATGGATGGCACCCTCCACACCGTCCCGAACGGCTTGATCGGCGTGGCCAGCAACCTGACCCGCATCTGGGCCCGGATCAACATCGACGTCACGGTCGCGGTCGACACGGACCTCGAGAAGGCCACGGCCGCGATCGATGAGGTCGGCCGGGCGATGGCCGCCGACTCAAGCTGGGAGAAGCGCGTCCTCGAGCCGCCTCGGGTCGACAGGATCGAGTCGATCACCGGCACGGGCGTCACTCTGAAGATCCTGGGCACGGTTGCCGCCCCCGATCGGTGGGCGGCCGCGGGGGAGGTCCGACGTCGGATCCTGGCCGCGTTCGCCGAGCAGGGGATCCGACTGGCTGGCTGATGCGCCGCGAGGCCGGTCTGGAGAGCTCGGGGTCCGGCCTACAATCCGCACACGAACGCAGAGGGAGGAAGCCGTGACCGTCGAGCAGCGCCCGGAGAGCGAGGCCCTCCTGGCCGAGCGGCTGGGGCGTGACTGGTTGCTCTGGCGCAAGCCGTTCGAGCGGACGCTCGATTGGGACCTCCCCTTTGCCCACAGCCCGGATTTGCCGAAGACCCGCTCCGGCAAGATCATGGGCCGGCTCCTGCGCGACATCGCCGATGGCCGCACGCTCGGTGACACGACGACGCTGGCGGACACCAGCGTCGTCGAGACGATCCGGGAGCGCAGCGGGGCGGCCGAGGAAGACTGAGCCGGCCCCGGCGTGCCCTTCGATCTCTTCCGGCGCCGCGGCGCCCCGCGGTCCGTCCCCGAGGCGACCTCCCTGCCCGACGGCATCCCGTTCGTCGGCTTCACCGACGAGTGGCGCATCGAGGGGGTGATGGAGATCGAGGGTCGCGCCTGGGATGCTTTGAACCGGCGCGCTCCGATCCCGATCGCCGGCGTGCGCTGGGGCCCGGTCGACGGCTCAGAGCCGCTGGAGCCCGCCCCCGGGCTGCGCAGCATCGATCCCTACGATCTCGTCGTGGCCCTTGCCGTCCCGGCCGAGTCGGGATCGCGGAACGAGCTCGTGCGGGGCGCCGTCGTCCCCCTGGACGTCGTCCTCCACTGCCCGCCGCTGCGGGTCGTGGGGACCGTGCGGGTCCGGCCGGGTGACGACGCCGACGCACTCCTCGCCCACCACCCGGAGCTCTTCATCCCGGTGGGAGGAGCCGTCGCATTCCTCGATCGGCAGCCGCTCCCGATCCCGGCGAACGACCTGGTGCTCGTGAATCGGGCCTACCTCAAGGAGGCACGGGAGATCGACGCTCGGACGATGGAGGCGGTCCGACCCCTCGCGCGGGCGGCCGACGAAGGGGCGGGTTAGGCTCGCGCGACCTCGCGCGGCCGGGTTTCGCGCACCCGGCTGAAGAGCTTCAGGAAGCCCCGGTCCGTCTCGTTGATCGGGACCTCGCGCAGGAGGACCCGGTCCGCGAGCGCCTCGAAATCGGCCGAGACCTTCTCGGTGGGGAACTTCTCGACGACGGTCGTGCCCTCGTTCGCGGCTCGGACGAAGAGGAGACCGCCGGAGCGGATCTGCCCGAACGCCCTGAGCCCGGTCGCCTTCTCCATGTCCGCCACTCCCACGCCGCTGTTCGCCCGGTTGACGACCATTGCGATGCGATCCCGGACCCCGAGATCCTGGGAGAGCTCGACGAACTGGAGCGCGGCGCGGATCGCGGGCAGATCCGGCGTGATGGGGACGAGGATCCGGTCGCAGCGCTCGAAGATCGCCTGGTTGAGCTGGCCGTAATCGGGATGAAGATCGAGGATCACGACGTCGAAGCCGGCCCGGCAGGCGGCCAGGCCGTCGACGAAGGCTGTCGGCGCAACGCGGTGCTGCTGGAGGGGATTCGTCGTGAGGACGACGACGCGCAGGCCGTTCGGGTGCGCCGCCGCGAGCTCGGGCAGGGTGGGGACGTCGGTGTTCTCATCGACGTCCCAGGCATCGGCGACGGCCTGGATCCGGTCGAGCCCGAGCGAGGTCGCGATGTGCCCGCTGACCGGGTCGGCGTCGATGAGCAGGACGCGCTGGCCACGGAGGACCTGGAGGGCCGAGGCGAGATTCGTCGCGATCGTCGTCTTGCCCACGCCGCCCTTCGGATTGAAGAGCGCCACCACGAGCGCGCGCTTGCCCCACTCGCCGACACCTTCGGGCGTGCGCAGGATCTCGCCGCTGCCGTCGTCGAACGTCTGCGCGCGAATGATCATCGCCTCGACACGCCAGCGCAGGGACTCCGCGCTGTAGGGGCGGGTGAAGAACTCGTCGTTGTTCGAGGTCGTGCTTGCGCTCAGGCGCTCGAACGTCCGCGGCGAAACGATCATGAGCGCCGGGATGTGCCGACCCTGATCGTGGAGGATCGAATAGAACTCGAGGGAGGCGTCGAAGTCGGACTCGCCGTCGATGATCGCGAGTCCGACGTCGCGACGCGTTCGGAGGACGGCCTCGAGCTCCTCAGCCGCACCAAGGCGCACGACGTCGAAGCCCGCGTTCGCGAGCTCCTGGACGACCGGCAGGGCCTCCTCGGGCGGGAGGGCGCAGATGACGGCGGGACGAGTCACGTCGCGTGCCCTCCGCGCCGCTACGCGTCGGCCTCGGGGTCCCTCGCGGTGACGTGGAGTGCCCCGTCAGTGGCGTTCACGACGCGAGCCCCGAATCCGGGGAGTGACGGGACGACGTCGCGCAGGGCGACGTGCGGCTCGTGGGTCGCCTTGAAGATGAACTCGCCCTCCGGACCGGAGCTCACGCCGACCGACTGGACGCCAGGGATCCGGGCCAGGTGACGCTTGAAGGAAGCGATCGAGGCGACGCTCACGAGCCCGGTGACAACGACCTGGGTGGGAACGACGTCGACCGGGGCGGCCGCGTGCACCGGCTCGGCGATGCGGGCGGTGGCGGGATGCTCGGAGGAGGGGACGAGCCCCGCCAACCGCGCCGCCGGGTCGTGCTCGATGAGAGCCGGTTCACTATCCGAGGCCGGCTCGGTTGAGGTGGTCATGGGCTGATCGGACCAGCCTGAGGGCTGCCCGAACGAATCGGAGCCGGAAGGTGCCTCGAAGCTTGGCGGAGCCGAGCTCTCCGGACTCGCGTCCGGGGCGGGGCTGGCCGGCTGCCAGGCGGGGTCGTCAGTGGCGGCATCGCCGACGTAGCCGTTGCCGGGCATCATGCCGAGCGAGACGAGGCGGGGGTCGACGGCCGTAGACCAGCCGCCGCCGCCCTCCGGGGCATTGCCAGGCATCGGTCGGGTGTCCGCGGCGCTCGGCTCGCCGTCGCCGCCGGTTTCGTTCGCCGTGATGATCGCAGGCTCTTCCGCGCCGTAGCCGACGCTCTCTGAGGGTGTCCCTCCGAACGATCCCCCGGCGTTCTCGTCGACCGGGGACGGGCTCGGATCCCAGGCTCGTGGCGTCTCCCATGACGGCGTGGCCGGCTCGGGCGTGTCGGCGGCTGCCTCGACCGACTCCGAATGCGCCTCGGGCGTCTCGGCCGGCGCGGCGGTCTCGCCGGGCTCGGCGGCCTCCCTGGAGTCCTCGGGCGTCGCCTGGGCTTCCTCGAGCACCGGCTCAGCGGTCGCCTCCGGCCCGGTTCCTGTGGCCAGCTCGCGGATGGCCTCGGCTCGGGCATCGGCGGCGGTCGTCTGGAGGTCCGGCGGCTCCGGCATCCGCTGGGCGGTACTCGCGAAGGCGCTCGGGTCCGTCTCCTGCTCCAGGCCGCCGAAGAAGGCCGCGACCTGCTCTTCGAAGGCCCCGATCCGGGCGCTCACCTTCTGGATCTCCCGCTCGATCAGCGTGTCCTGCTGCTCGAGCTGGCGGTCGAGCTCGGCCCGGCGGTCGGCGACTCGCCCGTCCGCCTCGGATTTGATCCGCGCGATCTCTGCCTTCGACCATTCGCGGATCGACGTCAGGTCCTCGTCGGCCGTCCGTCGGAGTTCGTTCGCCTCGACCGCGGAACGCTCCTTGATCCCGTCGAGGAACTGGCTCGCGCCGGAGCGGAAGTGTTCCATCATCGCGTCGCGGTTCTGCATCGCCGCCACGTGCATCGCGCGGAGAAGCTCACTCGCGAAGGACTGGGATCGCGGCACCACGGGGGTCGCTTCGCTCCCGGTGGCAGGCTGGCCGTCGTCGCCTTCGGTAGCGACCGGATCGCCGTGCATCGTGTCCGTGGCGGCCATCTGCTCCTCCGAACCTGCCGCCTCGGTCGGGCGGACTCGGTCAACGCGTTCGTCTGTATCCCGCCGGTCTCGCGGTCGGGCCCTCATCTCGGCGATCGCGGGCGGATCGCCACGTTGGACCGGAGCGGTCGAGTGCACTCTAGGCGCGCCCACGGGCGACACGGACGGGGCCAGAGGTACCGGTTCTCGTGGCCAGTCGTACCCCGGCGGCGAACGAGCGGAGCTTCAGGGCGCGCCCGCGCCCGGCGCACCTGTGCAACGGCAGGGCCCGTTCACCCATCGACAGGCAGGGATTCCGGCCCTAGGCTTGTGCCCGCGTGATCGGTCCGGAGCGCTGCGGTCCGGCTCGAGGCGCCGGTGACGGGTGGCACCGCGCAGCCCAGCAAGCGCGTTGCCGACTCGGCCCGGGGTTGCGCTCGTGCGCGGGACGTGCGAGTGGGATCAGGGGACGCGCACGCCTTCGCAGTATCGCCAGCAGGGAGGTCTGAATGAGGGACTATCGGATCGGAAACTACGGCCTCGCGCAGGCCTATGCGGCCGTGATCGGGATCGTGCTCGTCATCGTCGGCCTGCTCGGGTTCATCTCGAACCCGATCGTCGGCGAGGAGGATGCGATCTTCGTCACCGGCGCCGTCCACAACATCGTCCACCTCGTGACCGGCGCCCTCGCCCTCTACATCGCCTTCGGTCTGAGCGGTGAGGCCCAGGCGAACGGGGTGATCGGGCTCGGCGTTCTCTATGCCTTGCTCTTCGTCCTCCTGCTCCTGAGCCCGTCCCTGTTCGGGATCCTCCAGTACAACGTGAACGCCGCCGATCACGCCCTCCACGCGGTGCTTGCGGTGCTGAGCCTCGCGGTCGGCTACCTCGCCCGCGGGAGCGCGTCCCCAGTCGCGGCTCGCTGATCCCGGGCCGGGCAAGCGATCCGACTCGCCGCGATCCAGGACCCCGGCGCCATGCCGGGGTCCGCTCCTGCACTGGGCACGCGTGCCCGGGGGGGCCTCGCGGGGCTGTTCTGCAAGCCGCACGGCCGAGCCGCAACGCTCGAAGTCGCGAAACCGGGTTCTCACCGCGGCGATAGGGGGCTATCCTGTGCGCGGCGCGGGCCGGCGCACGCCCTTTCGCCGGTCCGACTTGAGGGTCCATGGTCGGTCGAGGGACCGGCCGTCGCGGCACCGGCGACCGGTGCGTCGACAAAGGAGAGAGAGCATGGAATCGACCGGTCCGGGAACGTCCGGCGGTGCGCCGGAGGGGACGACTCCCCCGCCCCCGCCGCCGCCCTCGAACACCTGGAGCACACCGCCGCCTGCGCCGTCTGCGGGACCGGCCGGCTACTACTACGCAGACGTCCCGAACCGTGCGATCGCCTACATCATCGACGTGATCATCATCGGGATCATCAACATCATCATCTTGGCGGTCCTGGGTGGGATCTTCGGCGGTGGGGGCATCGTCGACCCGGTCACCGGTCAGCTGAATTTCATCGCGACGGTCGTGATCGCGGTCGTCGGGCTGGTGATCAGCGGCGCCTACTTCGTCTACACGTGGACGTCGATGCGGGCGACGATCGGGATGCGTCTCCTCGGGATGCAGATCGGCAACGAGACCGACGGCTCCACCCTGACGCAGAACCAGGCGATCACCCGCTGGATCCTGCTTGGCGCGCCGTTCAGCCTGGCGCAGCTGCTGAACCCGATCCCCGCCTTGGGGCTGATCATCTCCCTGGCCGGACTCGTCTGGCTCATCGCGCTCTTGGTCACGACCGCCCAGAGCCCGACAAAGCAAGGGCTGCACGATCGCTACGCCCATACCGTCGTCGTGAAGGCCGGTCGGGCCGCGGCCTGATCCGAGTCTTGTAGCAGCTCACGGCCCCGGCCGCATGGCCGGGGCCGTTCCATGCCCGCCCTGTCCACCGATTTGTCCACCCTCCGTCCACAGCGGCGTGGCTTTCGTGGACGGTGCCTGGAAGGACGTCGCCCAGTTCGTGGATAACCGCGTTGATTCGGCGCACGGTGCCGACTACGGTAGGTCCTGCCCGGAGGGGCCGGCGCTGAAACCGGAGCCGCGATCACATCAAAGCCACCGGATCACGCGATCGGTTCCTTCGGGCGCTTCATTTCCCGCTTTCGGGCGGGAGATCCTGCGTCGGCAGGCGTCGGCTCGGCGGGGCGCGATCGGCATCCCGGTGTCGATACCCTCGTCGGGCCGCCGGAAGCCCCGTCCCCCTCTTCCCGCCGACCGACTCACCAGGGATGCCTGCCATCGGTCGGCCGGGTTCCCCGACGTCTCCTTGTCAGGTCCGCTAGACGGTCGGTAACTCCCTGCCCGCGGTGCGCGCGGCTGCCCGCTTCTCGGCCCAGGCGGCGAGGACGTTGTCCTTGTGCGGGCGGATCGGGCAGTGCTCGTCGCGGTTGCGATCCTCGTCGCAGTAGCCCAGGGGCACGCACTTCGGGGCCAGGAACGAGCCCAGGAACGGGCTGACCTGGAAGACCTCGTGCCGGATGAGCTGGAAGAGGCGCCGGATCTCCCACTGGGCCATCGTGCAGAGCCGCAGACCGGACATGTGGATGAGCGCCCGGAGATTGGCGGTCATGATCAGGTTCGTCCGCGTCGCGTTCGGCATCACGAAGCGGGCGTCCTCTCCCGGAACGCCGGCTTCGAGGAGCTCCCCGTAGAAGGCGAGGGCGTCGTCCATCTCGGTGCGGAAGCGCTCGCGCAGCCCCGGATCGGCCTCCTCGAGCGTGCCCGGCACCATGTAGGCGGGTCGCTTGTAGTTGACGTAGCGCTGGGACTGCTGGTCGAAGGCCACGCCGGCCCGATGCCGGACGAGCTGGTGGCTGAGGGTGCGGGTGACGCCGCTGATCGCGAAGGTGAAGACGATGTGCTCGATCGTCGAACCGTGGCCCGATTCGATCACCTTGCGCACCAGCGCCTGCTGTTTCTCGGTCGCGACCTGTCCCGTCGTCGCCCGCTCGAAGATGTCCTGCGGCTCGAGCTCGCTGTAGCAGGTCCGGCAGGCGGTGTAGATGAGCGGCAGGTAGAACTGCTCGGTGATCTCGCGAGTGGGGAAGATGAGGCCGACCCGCATCCCCAGCTCGTGGCGAGCGGGGCTCTTCGGGGTCGGCGGCCGGACGGGCGCCTCGACTGCCGCGGCCGGGCTGGTCTGGGAACCGGTGACGGTGCCGTGGGAGGCCATGCTCGGCGTAGCCTACGGCACCCGCCGATCGGGTGCTGCGAGAGCCGCACGCGCCCTCCGAGCGAGATGCACCATCGCGGGAAGGGGAAGTCCGCACGAGGGACGGGCGATCGCAGGAGTCCCGGAGGTCACGTTCCGCTTCCAGGGCTTCTCCTCGGGCGGCGGCGGCGCTTCCTGATCATGGCGCCCGAGGGCGAGCTGGGCGGGCCACCGACGATCTACTGGTAGCCCCGCCCCCGCCCGAGGGGCCTTAGGCTCCGCCCGCGCTCGCCGGCGCTGCGACGCGCAGCTCTGCCTCGACCTCACAGACGCGAGCGAGGATCCCCTCGCGCAGCCGGTCGAGTCCGTCCGCGACGGTGCGCGTCGCGTTGCCGACGGAGGTGAGCTGCGACTTCATCGTGCGCACGACTTCGAGCTGCTCGCGGATACCGGTCACGGCAGTGGAGATCGCGGCGGAGTCGACCTCGATCTGTGTCTCGCGCAGGGTCGCCAGGGCGAGCATCCGACAGAGCCGGACGGCCGCCTCGAGGTACGAGCGGTCGGGCGCCTCGGGATCGACGACGCAGTAGACGTCGTTCCCGACGACGGTGAAGGGCTCGACCCCGCTCGGGGCGTGCGCCCGGGTGAAGACGACGAGGCCGATCGCGGCGTCCCGGTTCTCGCGCGCCTCCCGGAGCTCATCGCGGATCGCGCGCGCCGAGATCGCCCGATCCTTCGCCTCCACCACGATCCGAAGGTCGGCTCCCCGGGAGAGCCTCGGGTCCAGGCTGAGGACGAAGTCGCCCTTCTTCGAGCGGATCGCGGTCCCCGCTTCGGTCGAAGTGCGGTCCAGGAGGTCGCCGGCTCCGCGCGCGATGTCACCGAGGAGATCGGCCAGCAGCTCCTCGAAATCCGTCCCCTTCGCCGACGAGCGCGTGCGCTCCGCGGCGCGAGCCGTGCCGGCGGCCTCCAGGGCCGCCAGCCGTTCGCCGATGCGGGCGAAGCCCTCGCTGACCTCCCCCCGGAACTGATGGAGCGGCGAGCCTTCCCGGGTGGGATCGAGAAGCCGGGCGAGCCGCGAGGCGTCGCCGTCGAAGTAGCTGCCGAGCAGCTCACGGAGCCGGCCGATCGCGCTGTCCCGCTTCCGCTCGTCGAAGAGCTCGTCCACGAGATGGCGGAGGGCCCCCCTGTCACCCAGGAAGCGCTCCAGCGTTCGGGGGAGGCGTCCATCCCCGTCGGCGAAGTTGTCTCGAAGGACTCGATCGAGCGCGGTCGCGGCCCGTTCGTTCGCGACCTCCGTCTGGCGGACGAGCGTCTCGAACTCGCGCCTCACGAACTCGACGTCGATGGTGACGCCGGCGTCCTGGAGCGCGAGCAGGCCGATGCGCAGGGCGCGCTCGACGAGCCCCGGACGATCGTCGGGCGGGCGCTCGGCCAGGAAGGCGGCCAGGCCGCGATCCGCGAGCACGAGGGACTCGATGACGATCCGGTCGTCGGCCAGGCGGATCGTGGGGCGATCGCGTTCGATGGATCGGAGGGGGATCGGTCTGACAGCTTCCATGTGCCGATCCTGCGCGCCGACCGTGCCAGCTCGGGTGGCACGATCCCGGAACGTCGCGGATCAGCCGTCGAGGTTGGTCGACTCCCCGGGCTCGAGCACCCGGATCTCGACTTCCGGCGCGATCCCGGCCGCGAGCCGGAGGAAGTGATGGGGCGCGTCCCGCAGGGCGTGGGGCCGGCGCCAGGGAATCCCGACGGGATAGAGCGCGCCCCAGTGGATCGGGATGGCGAGGCGGGGTCGGAGGAGGCGTAGCGCGTTGGCGGCGCGAAGTGGGTCGAGGTGACCGCGGCCCAGGAACGGACCCCAGCCCCAGACCGGGAGGAGAGCCAGGTCGAGTGTCTCGTGAGCGGGCGTCAGCTGCTCCATCTCGTCGAAGAGATCGGTGTCGCCCGCGAAGTAGACGGTGCGCTCGCCCCGCACGAGGAAGCCGAGCGAGTCGGCCCGAGGAGCCATGGGTGCATAGACGGCATGCCTCGCCGAGGTGCCGCTGACGGTGACCGACCGCAGCCCGACGGTCCCGCCCGGGTCGAGTTCCTCGACGCGGTGGAATCCCCGGCGCGTGAGCGCCCGGCCGGCACCACGAGGCACGACGAGAAGTGGATCGCCGGGCACGAGCCGGATCGAGGGCAGATGGAGGTGATCCCAATGGAGGTGCGAGACGAGGACCGCGTCGATCCCCTCGAGGAGCTCCATGGGCACCGCGGAGCCATGTCGTCGCAGCGGGCCGACCCGCCCGCCGAGGATCGGGTCCGTCAGGAGCCGTGCGCCATCGAGCTCGAGCAGCACGGTCGAGTGCCCCAGGAAGGTGACCCGGGCGGTGGGGGAGGGTTCCATCACGGGGTCCCGAGTATGGCCCGGGCAGATGGCGGATGCGGGCGGCACCATTTCCGGCGGCGTCGACCTGGGCTCTCGCCTACGATGGCCGTGATGCGGAGTCTCGCGTGACGCGGATCATCGTCTACACCGGCAAGGGCGGGGTCGGGAAGACGAGCATCGCCGCCGCGACGGCCGTGCGTTGCGCGGAGCGCGGCTACCGGACGATCGTTCTCTCCACCGATATCGCCCACAGCCTGGGCGACGCCTTCGATCGGCCGCTCGGCGCGGAGCCCGAGCCGCTCGCGCCCGGTCTCTGGGGACACGAGCCGGACGTGTTCCTCAACATCCAGCGCTACTGGGGCACGATCCAGGCCTACGTCGCCGAGCTCTTCAGCTGGCGCGGCCTGGACGAGGTGATGGCGGAGGAGATGACCGTCCTGCCGGGCATGGACGAGCTCGGCAGTCTCCTCTGGATCGCGGACCACCACGATTCGGGTCGCTACGACGTCATCGTCGTCGACGCTGCGCCGACCGGCGAGACGCTCAGGCTCCTCGCGCTGCCCGAAGCAGCCCGCTGGTGGGTCGAGCGGATCGCCCCGCTTGGGCGCCGGATCACGAGGCTCGGCGGGCCGCTTCTCCAGCGGGCGATCGGGGTGCCGATGCCCGACGAGGACGTCTACGACGCGGCCGAGCGGCTCCTCCGGCGGCTCGATCACGTCCATCGCCTGATGGCCGATCCAGATACCTCCTCCGTCCGCCTCGTCCTGAACCTCGAGCGTACGGCGATCTCCGAGGCGCAGCGCTCGTTCACCTACTTCCACATGTTCGGGTACCCGACGGACCTGGTGATCTGCAACCGGGTCCTGCCACCCGGCGTGGGGGCGTTCTTCGACGCCTGGCGCACCGCTCAGACCGAGTACCTACCGCTCGTCGAGCAGGCCTTTGCCCCCGTCCCGGTGCACAGCGTTCCCCATCTCGAGCACGAGATCGTCGGCGATGCCCCTCTCCGCGAGCTTGCCAACGGCGTATTCGGCGAGGGCGACCCGACGACGTTCTTCTATCGGGGCCGCCCGTACAGCATCCACCGCGAGGACGGCAGGTTCGTCATCGCCCTCGAGCTGCCGCTCACGGCCAAGGAGGACGTCTCGCTGTCCCGGAACGGGGACGAGCTCACCGTGCACGTCGGGACGTGGCGGCGTACGCTCGTCCTGCCGCGGATCCTCGTGGGCGCTCCGGCGCTCGGGGCGAGGATGGAGGATGGCCGGCTGACGGTCCGGTTCGCGGCTCCCGATCGCATGGCCGCGGGAGGTTCGAGAGGTGGATAGCGGAGCAACCGGCACGCCCCCGCCCGAGTCGGTCTCCGACGCCGAGCGGATCGCCCAGCTCGAGCGCCGCTTGGCCCGGCTCGAGTGGCGGGAGCGGGCCACCGAGCGCAGCCGTCACATCGCGAAGATGCTCGTCCCGGACGAGGCCCGCCAGCACTTCCGAGCCGCATGGCGCGAACAGCTCCTGGCGCTCCGCTCGATGGCCGATCACTGGGCGCGCTCGATCGGAGACGAGGAGACCGAGCCACAGAGCCGGCGAGAGGACATCCCGATCGAGTAGCCCGCCGACGGTCGGGTGTGGCGCGACGGTCCGCGGGCCCCGTGGTTGAGCGTGGGTGCACCCGCGCTGACCGGCCCAGCGGCCCCTGCCAACGCGTCGGGCGTCGACTTACACGAGCCTCGCTCGTAGCTGACAGCAACTCCGGGAGAATCGAGCGTTCGTACGAGCCTTGCTCGTGGGTGACAGCGAATCGGCCCGTCCACCGTAGCTGGAGCCTCTTGCGCGTGGCGCGGCTCGGCTCGGACGATGGTGGCCTTCCGACTCGCCCGAGCGAGCGCCTGAGCGGCCCAGTGTCGCTGGAGCCACCCTCGGGCGTGGCACGCCTTTTGAGGGCGGCGACTCGAGACGCCGATCAAGCGGCCTGAGCTACCGCGACTTCCTCGTCGGGCGCGACCTCGAAGGTCAGCGCACAGTCCTCGCAGCGCACGGGCTCGTCGAGCGCATCGGGGTCGGCCGCCACCGATCCCGCGCACCAGGGACAGTCGAGCTGGACGATCATTCGCTTCTCCTTCCGTCGTCACGCGGTCCTGGGGCACCTTGGCGAGGACCGCTGGCTGGGACCTTCGGCGTCCCGCGTGCCAGCTCGGATGGCACTCGCACGGGCGGGCCAAACGCGCGATAGCCAGACCTGCCCATACCGGACGGCTGGCGAGGCTCTATCCTTCGCCTCGATGTCCCCAGGCCGACCGCCCCGAACGGGGCGCGCCGTGCTCCGTCACGCGGGGGTTCTCGTCCTCGTCGGGCTGCTCGTCGTGCCTCTCGCGGCTCGCGCCGGCGACGATGAGCGGGCTGCCCGGGGCTTCCGCGTGGATTCCCTGCCTCTGGACGCGAGCTTCCCGAACGCCGCCCTGCCGACCGCCGACGAGGGGCTGGATGCCCCGGCCGGGGCGGCGGACTTTCCGGCCGGCTACGAGGGATATCACACGATCCCCGAGGCGAACGCGGAGGTAGCCGCGGTAGCCAGCGCCCATCCGGACATCGTTCGTCGTTTCTCGATCGGCACGAGCTACGAGGGACGGCCGATCTGGGCCGTCAAGGTCAGCGACAACCCGAACGTCGACGAGGCGGAGCCGGAGGTCCTCTTCGACGGCCTCCACCACGCCCGAGAGCACATGGGCCTCGAGATGACCCTCGCGATCCTGGGCTGGCTGACGGACGGCTACGGCCACGACGACGTCATCACCCGGCTCGTTGACCGGCGCGAGATCTGGATCGTCTTCGCCGTCAACCCGGACGGTGCGACGTACGACATCTCCGGTGGGCGATTCCACATGTGGCGGAAGAATCGACAGCCGACTCCGGGCTCCTCGTACATCGGGACCGATCTCAATCGGAACTACGGCTACCGCTGGGGCTGCTGTGGCGGTTCCAGCACGTGGCCGGGCAGCAATCTCTATCGCGGCCCATCGGCCTGGTCGGCGCCCGAGGTCCGCGCGATGCGCGACTTCATCGAGAGCCGCGTCGTCGGCGGCCGTCAGCAGATCCGGACCGCGATCACCTTCCATACCTCGGGCCGCCTCGTGATGTGGCCGTACGGCTACACGTACACCGACGTCCCGCCCGACATGACCCGCCTCGACCACGAGGCCTTCGTCGCGATCGGCCGGCGAATGGCGGCCACGAACGGCTACCGGCCGCAGCAGGCGAGCGATCTCTACATCAGCAGCGGAACGACGCGTGACTGGGAATACGGGCGGCAGCGGATCTTCGCCTACACGTTCGAGCTGACCGTGGGCTGGTACGCCGATGACTCGACGATCGCGAGCGAGACCGGCCGGAACAAACGCGCGGTCCTCTATCTGATCGATCAAGCCTGGTGTCCGTATGCCGCGGTCGACCGGGCCGAGACGCATTGCGGACCCTTCTTCGACGACCTCGAGATCTACCGCGGCTGGCGCGTCAACCCGCTGGGGACCGATACCGCGACGGCCGGGCGCTGGCAGCGCGGTGACCCCCAACCGACCTCATCGGACGGCCCGAAGCAGCTGGGCACCGCGTCGAGCGGGTCGGACGCCTTCGTCACCGGGCTTGCGGCGGGCTCGACCGCGAGCGCCTACGACCTCGACGGCGGCCTGACGAGCGTGCGCTCGCCCGTCATCGACCTGCCCGCGGGCGCCGCTCCCCGGGTTCGGTTCCGCTATTCGTTCGCCCACTCCGCGGCGTCCAGCGCGGAGGACGTCTTTCGACTCCGGATCGTCTCGGGAGGCCTCAGGGCGACCGTCTGGCAGCTCCACGGCGCGGCGGTGAACCGGGATGGCGCCTGGACGACGAAACTCGTGCGAATCCCGGACGCCTTTGCCGGGCGCGTGATCCGGCTCGTCTTCGAGGCCGTCGACGGGGGGAACGCGAGTCTCGTCGAGGCGGCCTTCGACGACGTCTCCGTGACTCGCTCGTGAGGGCTGCCTCGACCAACGGCGGCGGTCGCGTCATCCGGAGAGATCGCCTGGGGCCGAAGCTGAAGCCATTCCTCTTTGCCCTCGTCCTCCTCGCCGGCGTGGCCGTCCCGGCGAGCGCCCGTCCGGCCGGGCCAGCGGCCATCCCGCCCCTGTTGGCCCAGAGCGATTACCCACCGTACGACAGCCGCTATCACAGCCTTCCCGAGGTGAACGCCGACATCCAGGCGATGGAGGCCGCGCATCCCGAACTGCTGAAGCGCTACCGGATCGGGACGAGCTACGAGGGTCGCGCGATCTGGGTCGTGAAGGTCAGCGACAACGTGAGCATCGACGAGCCCGAGCCCGAGGTCTTCTTCGACAGCCTCCACCATGCCCGCGAGCACCTCACGGTCGAGCAGACGCTGGCGATCCTCCACTGGCTCGTGGACGGCTACGGGTCGGACGCCCGGATCACGAGCATCGTCCGGAACCGCGAGATCTGGATCGTGCCGGTCGTGAACCCGGACGGCTATGCCTACGACCTGACGGGCGACCCGTACCGGCTCTGGCGGAAGAACCGCCAGCCGAACGCCGGATCGTCGTACATCGGGACGGACCTCAACCGGAACTACGGGTATCGCTGGGGCTGCTGCGGCGGCTCGTCCGGCTCACCCGGCTCGACGACATATCGCGGCCCGGCTCCGTTTTCGGCCCCGGAGACGCGCGTGATCCGCGATTTCATCGACAGCCGGGTCGTGAACGGCCGCCAGCAGATCCGGGCCGCGCTCACGTTCCATTCGAACGGCGAGCTCGTCCTCTGGCCCTACGGCTACACCTACACCGACCTGCCTTCGGACATGACGGCCGACGACCATGCCGCCTTCGTCGCGATCGGTCGGCGCTTCGCAGCTCTGGACGACTACATCCCGGAGCAGTCGAGCGACCTGTACGTCACCGACGGCGATCAGATCGACTGGCTCTACGCGATCCACCGGATCTTCATCTACACGATCGAGCTGTACCCGCGCGACCCGGTGCCGCAGTGGGACGGCTTCTATCCGCCCGACGAGGTCATCGCGCGGGAGACGACGCGGAACAAGGCGGCGATCCTCTACTTCCTCGAGCGCGCGGTCTGCCCCTACGCCGAGATCGGCAAGGCGACCACCCATTGCGGCGCTTTCTTCGACGACTTCGAGATCCCGCGCGGCTGGCAGGTCGATCCCTTCGGTACCGACACCGCGACGGCCGGGCGCTGGCAGCGCGGCGACCCCGAGCCCACCTCCTTCTCCGGCCCGAAGCAGCTGGGAACGACGACGAGCGGGCGGGCCGCGCTCACGACGGGCCTGAGCGCCGGCAGCTCGGCCGCGGCGAACGACGTCGATGGCGGGCTGACCTCGATCCGTTCGCCGGCGATCGATCTGCCCGGTGGCCTTGGGCAGCGACTCGAGTTCCGCTACTCCTTCGCTCACGACACCCGCTCCTCGACCGACGATTTGTTCCGCGTGACCGTGATCGCCGGCTCCACGCGGCGGGTCATCCTCGAACGGCGCGGCGACGCGACCGACGACGACGGGGGCTGGCAGACGCGTTCCGCGTCGCTCGACGCGTTCGCGGGGGAGCGGATCCGGATCCTCGTCGAGGCCGCCGACCGGGCAGCCGGCAGCATCCTCGAGGCCCAGCTCGACGACCTGCGGATCACCCGCCCGACGCCCTAGCCTCGAGTCAGTCCTCGGGCGCGGGCACCCGCCCGGTCGCGGCGGCCATCAGCCGGCTCGCCGGCTCTGGAGGGCGAGGATCGTCAGCGGGATCACGACGACGAGGATCCCGATCCCCAGGAGAACGAGCTCGAGTGGCGGGCCGCCGTCCGAGCCCCGGGGCCGCCGAGCGCCGGGCCCTGGAGGCGGCGCTGCGCCGCCGGGGACGCTGAGTGAGGCCTCCGGCCCGGGCGGCCCAGGATTGCCCGCCTCGTCCAACGCTCGCACCCGGTACCAGGACACTGACTCGGCCGGCGCCTCGGCATCCACGAACTCCAGCCCCGCGATCCTCGCGATCGGTATTCCTCCCCCGCCCGGGAGCGGGGAGCGCCAGATCTCGTACGCGGCCGCGCCCGCGGCCGGCTCCCAGCGCAGCGTCGCCGCGCCCTCCTCGAGGGTCGCCCGCAACGGCGGCCCTCGTGGCCCGCCGAGATCCTGGCCGGCGTCGGCGACGAGGAGCGCGGCCCCCAGGGGCTCGAGGGACAACTCGAGCGCGCCGCCGCCCGAGACGGTCGGCTCCGACCCGCCCGCGGCCGAGCCCCCGACGAGCTGGTCGTGGAAGCGGACCCCGTCGCGAAGCCAGTCGCCCAGGGGGATCCTCAGTGTCTGCGCCCGTTCCGGATCGGGGTTCAGCGCGACGATGGCGACCTCGTTCCGCGACCGCCGTCCGTAGGCGAGCGTCCGGGGGCCGTCGTCGGCAAGAAGGAAGCGCAGGTCGCCCCGGCGAAGGACCTCGTTCTCGCGCCGGATCGCCAGGAGGCGGCGATACCAGTCCCGCAGATCGGCATCGCCCCCCGGGGAGGATCCCGTCTGGGTGCCGTCTGGCCGGGCGCCGCGCCAGGGATAGGTCCGGCGGTCATCCGGGTCGTCGGCCCCGGTCAGGCCGGCCTCGTCGCCGTAGTAGATCGTCGGCGCCCCGGGCAGCGTCGCCTGGAGGACGACGGCGAGCCGGAGGCGGGCCGTCGCCACTCGAAGCGCGTCGGGCGCCTCGCGATCCGTACCGGTCGGCGCGAGCGACCAGAGCGCTCGCTCCGTGTCGTGTGAGTCGAGCAGGTCGAACGCCGCGAGATAGGCCGCGTCCGGGTAGTCCTCGCGTCGTGATTCGAGCTTCCGGACGAGGGCGGACGGCGGCTGGTCGTGCTCGCCGGCGTCCGGGAAGCCTTCGTCGTCGATCGTGCCCAGGTAGCCCAGCACCGCGTTTCGGAAGCGGTAGTCCATGACCGTGTCCGCCGCGTCGCCTCGGATCCAGGGCAGGACCTGGTCACGCGTCCAGAGCTCGCCGACGATCGCCGCCTGGGGATCTGTCGCCTTGACGACCTTCCGGAAGGCGGGCCAGAAGTCGGCCGGGAACGAGGGATCGGACATGACGTCGAGGCGCCAGCCCGCTGCCCCGGCCCTGAGCCACCGCCGGGCGAGCGAGTCGGGCGCTGCGTAGACGAGGTCCCGGACCTCGGGCCGGGTCTTGTCGAGGACGGGCAGGCTCGCGACCCCGGACCAGGCGTCGTAACCCATCGTCCCGGGACCGTTCGGCCCCGCGCACGGCCCGGAGGGCCGCGGGTGGAACGTGAACCAGCCGCGATAGGGCGAATCCGGGCTCTCGCAGGCTCCGATCTCCGGGAAGTGGCCGTACAGGTCGAAATAGGGCGAGTCCGAGCTGACGTGGTTGAACACCCCGTCGAGGATGACCCGGATCCCCCGCGCCTTCGCCGCCGCGACGAGGTCACGGAAGTCGCCCTCCGTCCCGAAGCGATGGTCGATCCTCGCGTAGTCGCGCGTGTCGTAGCCGTGGTTCGAGGCGGCTTCGAAGATCGGATTCAGGTACATCACGGTCACGCCGAGGTCGGCGAGGTCGTCGAGGTGGGCGGTCAGGCCGGGCAGGTCCCCGCCGTAGTAATCGCGGCCGCGCGGGGCCTCGGGTCGGGTCTCCCAGGCCGGTTGGGCGATCCGGTCGTCCTCGGCCGGTGGCCAGCCGTAACGCGGCTCGTCCCGGCCAGGGTCGTTCGTGGCGTCGCCGTTCGCGAAGCGGTCGGGAAAGACCTGGTAGACGACGCCGTCGACGAGCCAGTCGAGCGGTTCGAACCCCGGAGCGAAGACCGTGACGAGGAAGGGGAGGTCTGCCTGCGTCCGGGCGAACTTCCCCCGGCCGCCGTCGAGCGCCTCGTCGTCCGCGTAGAACGCGGTCGCCTCCCCATCCCGGACGATGAAGCGGTAGAAGAGCGAGGTCGGCCGCTCGGCGCGGACGGTCCGCGCCCAGAAGTCACAGCGTCCCTGCCGCTCGAGGACCGGGTCGAGGCAGGGAACGCCGGCCGCGACCCGCTCCATCGCCTGCGTCGTGATCCGGTCGGCGACCGCGTCCCTGAGCCGGAGCTCGACCGCGGTGACGTCGTCGTGGAACGTCCGGAAGCGGAGCCGGACCTCCGTGCCCGCGGGGACGGCGCCAGGGGGCGACCGATAGACGGGATCGCGGCTGTCGTGGAGAAGGCCGAACGGTTCGATCGAGCCGTCGGGCGCGAACGGCGACGCATCCGCCCGGAGCGCTGCCCGTCGGGAGCGCGGGTCGAAGGTGATCCGGACCGGTCGACCCTCGGCGGGTACGGAGACCGTCAAGGGAATGGGTCCGCCGTCGACGGCCGTGCCGGTCGGATCGAGGGTCACGATCGCCGTTTCGAGGTCCCCGGCGGGCAGCTCGTCCGTTGCGAGGAGCAGGATGCCGTCGCCGTCGGGGTCGCTCATCAGTGTCGCCAGGCAGGTGGGGTCCGGTGCCTTCTCGCAGCCGAACCTCTGCTGGAGCTCGCCGGTCACGACCGCGAGTTGGCCCGCCCAGGAATCGCTGGGCCAGTGGGTCCGGTCGTCGTACACCACGGTGACCCTTCGCGCCGACGCTCCCCGCAGGACGAGATTCGGGCCGTCGGTCCGCGCGCCCTCGCCATAGGACTCGATCGAGGGGGCGGCCGCGGTCGCCGACAGACCGTTCGCGGGGCGCCTGACGGCGACCCGGTAGCGCCACTCCCCGGCCGGGATCTCGAAGCTCGTCGCGAAGACGCCCCCGCCCCGCGCCTCGAGCGCCGTCCCGCCGCAGCCGGCGTCCCAGTCGGCGCAGGCGTCGTCGGTCAGCTCCGATTGGAGGTCCGAGACGAGGACGACCGCATCGGGCACGGCCTCGGCCTGCGCCTGGGCGGCGCGCACCAGGGTCCCGTCGTCGGTCGCCCCGTTCGCGGCGGGGAGGAGAACGACCGAGCCAAGCGCGAGCAGACAGAGCCACCGCGTCACAGCCTGCCGGCCCGCTGGCTCGGCGGCGAGGCGGGCGGATCCGATCGGCGGCACGCGAGGGGAGGATAGCGCCGGCCGCTACGATGGAGCACCCTCGCGCTCCAGCCCTCTCGGTCCGCATCTGTCCCTGTGGAGGCTGCCGCCCGCGAATGTCCTCGTCCTCCCCGGTCCCCGCGCCGCCGGCTGCCCGCTCCGTGCTCGCCGAGCGGGACTTCCGGGTCGTTCTCTTCGGTCAGGGCCTCTCGGCGGTCGGCGACGGCGTCGCCTTCACGGCCCTCCCGCTCCTCGTCCTCCAGCTGACCGGCTCCGGGCTCCAGATGGGGATCGTCGGCGCGCTCCAGTTTCTGCCCGACCTCCTGCTCGGCCTGCCCGCCGGCGTCCTGGCCGACCGCATGGACCGGCGCCGGATGATGCTCCTCGCCGACCTCGCCCGGGCGATCCTCGTGGGCCTCATCCCCCTCTCGCTCGTGCTGGGCATCCCGACGATGGGCGTGATCCTCCTCGTCATCGTCCCGATCAACGCGATGCGCGTCGTCTTCATGGCCGGCTACACGGGGGCGGTCCCGAACCTCGTGGGACGTGAGCGGCTCGGCCAGGCGACGAGCTACTTCGAGGCCGCCTTCGCCCTCGGCTGGATCGTGGGCCCGGCGCTGGCGGGGGTGCTCGCCGCGGCGATTGGGCCGGGTCCCACCCTCGCGATCGACGCCCTCAGCTTCCTCGCCTCGGCGATCAGCCTGACCCTCGTCCGACGCTCGCTCAGGGCGACCGGGGACCGGGTGCGACGCGGCCTGGTGCGGGAGATCGGGGAGGGGATCGCCTTCGTCGCCCGTCACCGAACGCTCCGCGCAGCGGTCGCCCACTGGAGCTTCTACACGATCGCCGTCGCGCCACTCGTCGCGGTGATCACCTACTACGTCACGGTCGACCGGCACCTCGCCGCCGACGCGCTCGGGACGGGGATCGCGGCCTTCGGAGCGGGCTCGCTCGCCGGGTCGCTCGCCTCGTCGCGCCTGATGGGTCGGTCGCTCGGCCGGCTCATGGCGGCCGGCACGGCGGTAAGCGGCTCGATGATGGTCCTCCTCGGCTTCGCCGAGACGCTCCTGCCGATGGCCCTGCTCGCCTTCCTGGCCGGGCTGGGCGAATCGCTCGTCCTCGTCTCGTATGTCGCGCTGCGCGCGGGCCTCACGCCCGACGAGCTCCTGGGGCGGGTGGGGGCGACGACGCGGACGATCTCGCTCGGCTTCCAGCCGGTGGGGATGCTCGTTGGCGGGATCCTCCTCGAGGCCGTGGGCGGGCAGCGGACGCTCTTCACGGTCGGCGGCGCCGTCATCGCGATGAGCCTCCTCACCTCGCTCTGGCCCTCGCTACGCCAGGCCCGACTGCCGACGCGCGCGGAGGTCACACGCGAGGCCGACGGACGGTTCGGGGGCACCGAGCTGGGCGGTCCTATCCCGCACGCCGAGGTCTCACGCCATCCGGAGGCTGGGTCCGAGACGGCCGTCCGTTCAGCGGAGCCCGCGGCTGCACCCGAGTAGGCCGGTCGGGCGCCGTCGACCGGGCCCTAGCAAACTCGATCAGGCGAGTCGGCCAGCCAGCTCGACCGGGATCACGCCGTTCGCGGCCCACCAGCGGATCGCGTCGGCGAGCGTCTCGTCGAGGTCGCGGTAGCGAATCCCGAGCTCCCGCTCCGCGAGCGCCCCATCGATGACGGGCGGGCAGTCGAGGACATACTCGAGGGCGGGCGCCGGGGGCAGCGGCGCCAGGCGTCCAGCGGCCAGGTCGTTCAGCCGGGCGAGCAGCCGGACGATCCGCGGCGGAACGAACAGCCGTCGCGGGTGTCGGCCCGTCAGGGCGTCGAGGCGGTCTGCGACGTCGGCGAGCGTTCGAACGCCGGGCGTGACCAGGTAGCGGCGGCCGGTGGGCGCATCCAGGGCTGCCACGGCCGCCGCCGCGACGTCGCGCACGTCGACCCAGCCGAGCCGCCCATCGGCCGAGCTCCCGCCCCGCAGCAGCGACACCACGACACCCCCGGACGTGCCGGGCCCGGAGTCCTCCGGGCCAAGGACGGACGTGGGATGGATCGTCACCCGGCGGAGCCCGGCCTCGTCGAGGTCCTGGCCGACCCGCTCGGCGAGCGCCTTGCTCTGGAGGTAGGGATCGTCCCAACCACGGTCACCCGGGCCCGCGATCGGGCTCGATTCGTCCACCCGCGACGCGCCCAGCCGGAAGACGACCGCCGAGCTGACGTCGACGACGCGCTCGACATCCGCCTCGCGCGCCGCCGCGAGCACCGTCCGGGCGAGACGTGGGTTCTCTTCCACCATCCGGGCGGCGTCGCGCCGTTCGTAGGAGTAGACCGCGGCGGCATGGACGAGCCGGTCGCAGCCCCCGAGCGCCGCCAGAACATCGTCCGGGCGCATCGGATCGCCGACCTGGATGTCGGCCCCGCCGCCGAGCGCGCGCTCGGCGCGGGCGCGGTCGCGTGCGAGGACGCGCGCCTCGTGGCCCGCCTCGGCGAGCGCGCGGACGATCCAGCGGCCCAGGAAACCGGTCGCGCCGGTGACGAGGACGAGCATCGGATCCCTTCTTGCGCCCACGGATCCCGGCGGGGCGTCGGTGTGCAGGCTAGCGCCAGACAGGCGCAGGCCGAAGTTGGCTAGCGCCAGACAGGCGCAGGCCGAAGTTCCGATCGAGGCACGGTCAGGTCGCACTTGACCGGCTAGTACCTTCGACGTGTTGTGCCCGGTCGCACCGGCACGGCTGAATCCGAACATGCCCGAGGGTGCCGCCGGCCCGACGAACGGCCACGATCTCTTGCTGCCGCCGCTCCTGGGCGGGATGTCCGTCGCGATCGTCGACGACCAGGAGGCGAACGTCGTCCTCCTCCAGCGGATCCTCGAACGGGCCGGCCTGACGCGGATCGTCTCGACAAGCGACCCTGGCCAGGCACTCGCCCTGATCGGCGAGCACGGGCCGGACCTCGTCTGCCTCGATCTCCACATGCCCGAGGTCGACGGCTTCATGATCCTGGACGAGCTCCGGCGCCGTACGCCGGCCACCGACTACCGGCCGATCCTGGTGTTGACCGCCGATGTCACGCCCGAGGCGAAGCGGCACGCCCTCTCTCTCGGGGCGAACGATCTACTCACGAAGCCGTTCGACCCCACCGAGGTCCTACTCCGGGTCCGGAACCTGCTCCAGACGCGCTTCCTCCATCGCCAGCTCCAGGCTCAGAATCGGGCGCTGGCCGAGGAGGTCGCCTCTCGAACCGTGCAGCTGCGGCAATCGCAGCGTGCCCGGACGGACCTTGTGGGCGCGCTCGAGCGCGTCCAGACGCGCGCCTCGGCGGAAGAGACGGCCGAGGCGATCTGCGAGGAGCTCGTGGGCCTGCCGGGGCTCGATGCGGCGTCCCTCGTGCTCTTCACGCCGAGCGGCGCGGCGGTGCCGCTGGCGGTCAAGGCGCCCCCCGGCGCGCCCCTGGCCGTCAGCCATGCCCTTCCCGACACGAGGGCGGCCTACCTCCTCGAGCGCGCCTCCCTGGGTCCCTGGGTCGAGGAGTCGATCGTCCGTGCCGCGGACGGCGACTACGCCGCCCAACTCGGCGCGCTCGGGTTCGGCCCCGGTGTCTATGCGCCGCTTCGCCACGCCGGGCGCGTCGTGGGCGTCCTCGCCGGGGCGAGCCTGAGCCCGGAGGGCGAGGTCGACCGGGTCGCCCGCCTTCTCCCCGGTGTCGTCGACAGGGCTGCCGTGGCCGCCGCGGTCCTTGCGCCGCTCATCGAGGACCGCCAGCGTCACGACGAGCTCCAGGCGAACCTGCGCGCGGTCATCGAGCGGCAGGCGTTCAGTCCGGTCTTCCAGCCGATCGTCGACCTGGAACGCCGCACGGTGATCGGCTACGAGGCGCTCACCCGCTTCGCCGACGGCACGCGCCCCGACCTGAGGTTCGCCGAGGCCGAGGAAGTCGGGCTTCTGATCGACCTCGAGCGCGTCTGCCTGGGCGCCGCGATCGGGGCTTCGCCCGGATTGCCAGAGGACTCATGGCTGAGCCTGAACGTCTCGCCGCGAGCGCTGCTCGAGCCGCGGCTCGTCAGGGACGTCACTGCGGGGGCGGCCGACCGGCCGGTCGTCCTCGAGCTGACCGAGCACATCGCCGTCCCCGATTACGAGCCACTCAAGGGCGCTCTCGAGACGCTTCGGCCGCAATTCCGCCTCGCGATCGACGACGCCGGCGCCGGCTTCGCCAGCTTCCGCCACATCATCGAGCTGGAGCCGGAGTTCGTGAAACTCGACAACGGGCTCGTCCGGGCCCTCGAGACGGACGAGCGACGTCAGGCCCTGATCGCTGGCCTGCATTACTTCGCGGGCAAGACCGGCTGTGTCCTCATCGCCGAGGGCATCGAGCGTGAGGAGGAGCGCTCGATGCTGCGCGGGCTCAGCGTTGGTCTGGGTCAGGGGTTCCTTCTCGGCCGACCCGCTGCCGTCGACCGGCTCGCCGATCGGCGCCGCACCGCCCGCCCCTTCAGCCAGCCCGCCGCCTGACGACGGTCGACGTGCGCGGCAGTCCTAGACTTGCCGCGTCGGCGCACGCGAGGGAGGTCAGCGATGCTCAAGGATTTCGACCGCGACCGGAAAGCCGAGAAAGAAGCGAAGGCAGCGAAGGAAGCGAAGGAAGCGAAGCCTCCCGACGAAAGCGGAGACACTGCCGAGGACGAAGGCATCGAGCCCGAGCAGGTCGTGGAGGAGATGAATCCCACCTGGCGCCGCGACCCCGCCGGCGAGAATGCGCCCCTGGGGAAATCGTCCGGCGCAGGCATGGGACCGCAATCGACGGACCGGCCCGACCCGGACCGGGAGGGATTCCGAGAGCGGCAGATGTAGCCGGCTCCGGCGTGGCGCCCCCCAGCGTTCGGGCGGTCAGATGACCTACTGGTCCGTCCCCCTGCCCGCCCCTCCGCCGCTCTCCCGCCGGCTCACCGACCCGGTCACGATCTGGCGGCTGGCCTGGGCGTTCTACCGCGAGCTTCCGCTGCGGGTCAGGCTCCTGGCCGCGGTCCCCCTCGTCGGGGCATTCGTGGCCACGGTTCCGCTGTGGGTCCGACTCGACCAGGCTGCCGTCGAGTTCGGCGCGATCGCGGAGGAGTGGATTCAGCGTGTCGAGCGGCTGAGAGGCGAGCCCGGCACGAGCCTGGAGGACTTCGAGGCGGTATCCGGTCTCTTCGATGCGATCGTCGGCCAGCTCTCGGGCCTGCTGCTGCCGATCGCCGTCCTGGGAGTCATCCAGTGGACCGGACTGATGCTCACGATCGGCGTCTCCGCGGCCGTCCTGCCAGCCCGCCCGGGTCCGATCCTCCACGCTGACGCCGTCCTCGCACGCCTCGCTGGCCGCTGGTTTTCCCTGTTCGCGCTCAGTGCCAGCGTCGGGCTGCTGGTCCGCGTTCCGACCCTTCTCGCGCTCGGCGGGCTCTTCGTCATGCGGTCACCTTTCGACCTCGGCCGGATCGTCGCGTTCGGCATCCTCGGGCTGGTCGGCACCATCGCCGTCTTCATCCTCGCGATCGTCGCCCTGGGTCGCTGGTCGCTGGCACCCGCCCTCGTCGTCCAACGGCCGATCGGGCCGCGAGCCGCCGCCGCGGTGAGCAGGGCGCTCACGCGCGGCGTCACCACGGACGTCGCCGTGAGCGTCGGCTTCGCGATCCTGGGCGTGGTCGTCCTGGCTTCCATCCCCGGCGTCGTGCTCACGGCCGTCGGCGGCGATCCCATGAGGCCCGCGCCGGGGAGCACCCTGATCTCAGCCCTCCTCGCGACTGCGGCCCAGGCCATCGTCGTCCCGTATCTCGGGATCGTCCTCGCCCTGCTGTCGTACCGCCTCTCGGAAGTCCGGCGCGTGAAGGCGAGGGGCGACTAGGAGCCCTCCCGGCTGTCGTCCCGTTGCTCGGCGGCACGCTGGGCGGCCCGTTCTGCGCCCTCGACGATCCGTTCGGCCTCCTCGCTCACGTCGTCGCTCGTGGTCTCGTGTTCCCCTTCGCCACCGCGGTCGACCTGCCCTGTCGGGTCGGGATGGCTGGCATCGACGTCCTGGCCCCAGGCCTCGTTCGGATCGAGGGCAGGCTGGTCGCGGTCGGGAACGGGCTGGTCGGTCATTCGGTGACCTCCCCGTGATTGGGCCGCGCCTGGGCCCGGCCTCTCGACCGATGATAGGGCGACGGCCGTTCACGCCTCCATGCGGAGCTCTTCCAGGTCGAGGTCACGCTCGACCCGGCGGAGGACCTCGTCGCTGATCGTGCCGTCATCGCGCAGCCCGATGATCGCGTCCCGCTGCGCCTCGATGACGGCTCGTCGGATGCGCTTGTGCTCCACGAGCTCCTGGTCGAGCGCCTCTTCGACCTCGCCGTCCCCGGGCAGGTGCTCCAGCCGGTGCTCGTACATCGAGCGCAGGTTGTCGATCAGGGGGAGATGGCCTGGCCACTCGGCGGCGAGCTCATCGATCCGGCGGGAGGCCGCCTCGGCAGCGGCCACACGAGCCGTCCGCTCCTCCCGGCCGCCGGTCGGGTCGCTCGAGATCCGCAGCGCCCGGACGACGAAAGGCAGCGTCAGGCCCTGACCCACGAGGGTGGCGAGGATGACGGCGAAGGTCAGGAAGATGATCAATTCGCGCTCTGGGAATGGCCGTCCTCCCTCGATCCCGAATGGCAGCGCGAGCGCCGCTGCGAGCGAGACGATCCCGCGCAACCCCGCCCAGCCGATGACGAACGGGACGCGAGGTGGAGGTGCCGGATCGCGGGCTTGGAGTGCGGCGCTGAGCCAGCGCGGGATGTAGGTCGCCGGATAGACCCAGGCGATCCGGATCGCGATCACGGTCAGGCTCACGGCGACCGCCGCCAGGGCGATCTCGCCGACCGGCCGACCCGAAAGCGCGTCGAGAACACCCGGGAGCTGGAGCCCGAGCAGCGTGAAGACGAGGCCATTGATGACGAAGATCGCCATCGACCAGGTCGCGAAGCCCAGGACCCGCGTGTCGGAGCTCATGATCCTCGAGGCCCGCTGGCCCATGACGAGACCAGCGGTGACGGTCGCGAGAACGCCCGAGACATGGAGGAGCTCGGCCGCGAGGTAAGCGGTCACCGGAATGAGAAAGGAGATCGTGATCTCGACAGGAGGGTCCTCGAGCCGCTCCAGGACGAACACGGCGATCGCGATGATGACCGCGCCCACGAGGATGCCGCCGATGCCCACGAGGACGAAGTCGCGTCCGGCCTCGAGGAGCGAGAACGTCCCGCTCGCGACGGCTCCCACCGCGAGCCGGTAGAGGACGAGTGCCGTCGCGTCGTTGACGAGGCTTTCCCCCTCGAGGATCGTCACGAGGCGCCGGGGCACGTGGAGGCGGCGCATGATTGCGGTCGTGGCGACCGCGTCGGGCGGCGAGACGATCGCGCCCAGGACGAAGGCGCCCGCCCAGCCCAGCTCGGGCACGACGAGGTGGGCGACGACCGCGACGGAGATCGTCGTGACGACGACGAGCCCCACAGCGAGCAGGGCGATCGGGCGGAGGTTGGCCCGAAAATCGCGGATTGAGGTGAAGTAGGCCGCGGCGAAGAGGACCGGCGGCAGGAACAGGAGGAAGACGAACTCGGGGTCGACTCGCGGGCTTGGAAGCCTCAGTGCGTTGGCGACGATCCCCAGCAGCACCCCGCCCAGGACCATGAGGATCGGGTAGGGGATGCCGGCCCTTCGGGCGACCGTCGCGAAGAGCGCGACGGCGGAGAGGAGGACGAGGACGAGCGCGATCTCCGCCACGTATCAAACGGTACGCGATGGCCCAGGCTTCGCGCCTCGTGGGATGGAGGACGCCGGGCGGTCCCCCCGACCTCGCGGTGGAGGTCCGCCCGGGTCCGGATTCGGATATTCCCCGACCGGGCCTGACGGAGGACGAGTGCTCGGATCGCTGCCGCCTATCGCGCGTATTTCAGCTCGTGCCGGCCGGCCCTGAGACCGGCCGCGGGCGAGGTCAGGCGGCAGACCCGGGCTGGCCGCAGCTCCTGGGGAGGAGGAAGTCGGCGACGGTCACGAGGACCCATCCATCGTGGCGCACCGCGATCGTCGAGACCGGCTGCGCGGGATCGTCCGGCACCGGGAAGAGGAAGTTGATCGGCCCGCCCTTCGATCGCACCGTGAATTCGTAGTCGCCCGGCTGGAGCGGGATGTCCAGCCGCCCGCAGGCCGGGACGATCTGCGCGCCCGCGCTCCCGAAGCCCTGCCGATCTGTCGCCGCCCACAGGACGCGCGCCTCGGTGAAGCTCGCGTTGAGGATCGCCACGGGACGGGCGGGCCGGAGGAGCTCCTCGAGATCGCTGCAACCCATGGCGAGGATCGCCGCGGCGAGGAGCGCGGCGACGACCCCCGAGCGGCTTCCCCGGGGGCACCGGACGAGGAAGCGGGGCACCTCTGCACTCTACGGCCGCAGCATCCCGGGTAGGGAGCGTAGATCGGGTCTCGTGGTGCACCTCGGCACCGGGCCGGATGGGTTCCCCCGGGGCGCCCGGCTTTGCGCTGGACGCACGTAACGGACAGGCGCATCGATTGATTTGTCAGTTCCGTGCGCCTCCCGCACAAAACCGACAGTTCACGTCGATTGCTTGCGCCTCGTGCACGGTTTCGACGGGCAGGCGGCAGCTCCTGTCGGTTACGTGCGTCTGACGCAAGCGGATGCAAGGCGAACTCGGGCCGCAGGCTCGGGGACGGGTTCAGCTGGATCGGTCGGGTCGGTCGGGCTCCGTGAGCAGATCGGTCAACCGGGCGAGCTCCTCGGCCGTGACCCCGGCGCCGAGCAGGTAACCGCGCGGCCCGCCGTAGCGCTGGCGCAGGTAATCGAGCGTCTCGAGCATGACCTCGGGCGGGCAGTCAACGAGTGGCGCCTCGTCGTCGAGAACCGCCACCACGCCGGCCCCCGCGTCTTCGGGCTTCACCCACCGGAACGTGAAGCACTGGCTCGTCAGGCCGTAGTCCTCGGCGATCGTCTCGGGCGGGACGCCAACCGAGCCCAGGACGAGCCCAATGACGATCCCGGTCCGATCTTTGCCCGCCGCGCAGTGGACGATGGCCGGCAGAGCGCCGGGCGCCACGAGCGCCCGAACCACCGGCGCGATCGCGTCTGGGCGTTCCTCCAGGAAGAGCCGGTAGATGTGAGCCATCGATTCGGCGCGTGTCGACGGATCCTCCTCGAAGATCGGCAGGTTCAGATATCGGACGTCGGAAGAAGCCTGGAAGACGTTCGGATGGTGGCTCGCCTCGTTCGTGCTGCGGAGGTCGATCACGGTGCGCAGCCCGCGCTCGATGAGATCGCGCTGCGAAGCTGACGGCAGCTGGTCGAGGCAATCGCCCCGAAAGAGGGTCCCCCAACGCGTACGGCGCCCGAGGCCGGCCGGGTAGCCACCCACGTCGCGCAGGTTCCTCGTGCCGAGGATCGGGAGATGCCGCTCACTCGGCGTGGCGAGCGTGGCAGGATCGAGGGTCATCGCCCCCGAGTCTACGGGGTCGCTCAGGCGAATTCGTCGAACGACGGCGGATCGGGGTTCGGCTCCGCCTTCGGAGGATGGAGCGTCACGAGGACGAGCGGCTCGGCCGGACCGCCGCCGAGCTCACTGCCCGGCTGCCTGGCGTCGATGTCGAAGGTCCCGCCGAACCGGCGCCGGAGGGCTGCCCGGAGCGAGGCGTAGTCGCGGTTGACGAGCGCCTCGTCGGCGATGCCACTCGCAAAGGCGTCGAGATCGCCCCGGGTTCGCCGCGGTGCCACGACCTTGATCTGCGTGTAGCCGGCGCCCGCCCAGGCGATGCGCACGGCGGGCTCGATGTCCGGACGCATGGCCCGATTCTCTCAGGCGGCCGTTGCCCCGCGATGACGACGGATCAGCCGCACGCTGGCGGCCGATTCGGCCGGGACAGACGGCTTCGAGCCGCCTGGGCCCCTTCCGGCGAAGGCCGACTAGACTCGCCTGGCTGGCCGAACGATCCGGCCCTGGACGAGGGAAGTCATGGACGAGCCCACCCGTCGCGCGCTCTCGCGCGGCCACATGGTCGAGATCACCACCACCGGCCGGCGCAGCGGCCGAGAGCACCGGATCCCGGTCGCGTTCCACAACTTCGATGGCCGGATCTACATCAGTGGGCGACCCGGACGCCGGGACTGGTACGCAAACCTCGTGGCCGACCCGCGGATCACGCTCCACCTTCGCGGGGCCGTCAGGGCCGATCTCCCGGCGACCGCCCGGCCGATCACAGACGACGCGGAGCGTCGCGCGGTCCTGACGCGTGTCGCCCAGGCGTGGCGCATCCCGGACCCCGAACCGCTGATCCGCCGCAGTCCGCTCATCGAGGTCGTCTTCGAGGAGGCGGCCGCCTAGCCGTAGCGCGCCTTTCGCCGGGGCGCGGCGTTCCGGCGTGACCTGGCTCGTCTCGGCTGGACGCCGGGCGTACGATCGGTCCGGAGGGATCGTGAGCGCATCGAGAAGAAGGAGGACGACGGATGGCCGTTGAAGTCGATCGGAACCGCCAGGTCGTGGAGCGGTTCCGCCAGGCAGTCGAGAGCGGAGACATGCAGGAGCTCGCGAGGGTTCAGCGTGAGCTGCTCACCGATGACTTCGTCCAGGAATGGCCGCAGTCGGGAGAGCGGATCCGCGGGAAAGCGAATGTGATCGCGATCAACGAGAACTACGAGCAGTCGACGGGCACGAGCCCGAAGATGGCGCTCCGTGGGATCAGCGGCGCGGGCGATCACTGGGTCGTCGAGGGGACGATCGACTACGGCGACGGAACGCCGGTGAGCTACGTGGGGATCTACGAGGTCAAGGACGGCAAACTCACGAAGGCCACCGAGTACTTCGCGAACCCGTTCGAAGCGCCGGAGTGGCGCCGCCAGTGGGTCGAGCGGATCGACTGAGCGCCGCGGTTCGTCCTTCTGACGGACTTCCCAGGGATCCCTCTGGCGCGGTCAGGCGTTCGAAGCGCTGGCTGATCGCCCGGCAGCAGCCGGGATGGCGCCGAGCTGCTGGAGCACGACGTACGTCTGGAGATAGACCCGAGCCCGCTTGATCCGATCGTCCTCCAGGTCGTAAACGACGCAGATCGGTGCGTCCACGTCCCGACCGGTGGGCGCGACACCGAGGAAGTCGCCGATGTGGCGGCCCTGGAAGCGCCCCTCGATCACCGCCTGACCGTCGCCCACGATCCGGCTCAGGGTCTTGAAGCTACCGTCGAACGCCCGGCGGTACATGAACTCGAGGAGCTCGCTCACCTTGTCCCGGCCGACCCAGTCGCGTCCGGTGCTCGTGTCCGTGTACACGGCATCCTCGGCGACGACCGAGAGGTCGTCTTTTACCCAGTAGCGCTCCATCGCCTCGCGCGTGCTTTCGACCGACATCTCATCCCTCCGCGTCATCCGAGCCGAGGTGAGAGTTTCCCACCGCGGAGGGGCCGGTATCCGGCCTCGCCGCGCGACCAGGCGCGGCGAGGTCCTCAGCGGGGCTGGGCCGCCTCCGGGCGATCGAGACGCGATGTGCCCGAGTTCCCGATCGGCAGCGCCATGACCACCCGAGCGAATCGGCCGGCGTACTCGACGGCGTGGCCGGTCACCTCGACCTCGATCGGCGTGCCGTCCTTCCGGCGGTGGGTGAAGACTTCGCTCCCCGCCAGCCCCGCGCCCAGCTGGGTCAGCCGCGACAGCAGGCGTGGCCAGTCCGCGCGGTCGACGAGGCGGTCGATCGTCATCCCTCGCAGGTCTTCGAGGGTATAGCCGTACTGGCGGAGCGCGGCATCGTTCGCGTCGATGATCTCCATCGTGGCCGGGTCCCAGACCGCCATCGGCACAGGATGGCTCTCGAACAGCTCGCGGTAGCGCTCCTCCGACTCGAACAGTCGATCGCGCGCTTCTCGGGCATCCGTGACGTCGCGACCGGCGGCGTAGAAGAGTCCCTCCCGCTCGTCGTAGACCGATGACCACTGGATCCAGCGGACCGAGCCGCCAGCCGTCCGGAAGCGAAGGTCGACCCGCACGCCTTCGCCCGCGGGGGTACCGGCCGAGGCGAGCACCCGGCCAGCGAGGTCGACGTCGTCGGGGTGCACGAGCCCGACCAGGTCGGACGCCATGAGCTCCCCGCGGGGGATGTCCAGTGCCTCCTCCCAGGCCGCGTTCAGCCGGACGAACGAGCCGTCCGGCCGAAGCACGGCGAGAAGGTCGCGCGACAGCTCGAAGAAACGGTCGCCGGCTCGAGTCGCGCGGGCCGCCTCAGGCACGGAGATCGCTCGGCTCCGCTCCCAGGTGGCGGTCGAAGAAGTCGAGCGTCCGCCGCCAGGCGTCCTCGGCCGACGGCTCGTGGTAGCCCGGACGCGTGGGCAGGAGGCGGCCGAGGGTCGCGGTCTTGCCTTCGAGTCGGTTCATGAAGCTGTGCCCGGCGTCCGGGTAGGTCTTCACATCATGCGCCACGCCGAGCCGCGCGAGGGCGTGATCGAGCCGCACCCCCGCTCCCCCGAAGATCCGATCCCGCCCGCCGAAGCTGGCGACGACCGGGCAGATCCCCTCGAGCCGCCCCTCGTCCGTGGGGACCGCGGCGTAGAACGGGGCGATCACCCGGAGGCGGCCCTTTCCCCCGTCGATCGCATAGAGGATCGCGAATCCGCCCCCGATGCAGAAGCCGACGAGGCCGATCCGGCCACGGGCGACCTGCCGGTGATCCTCGAGCCACGCGTGGGCGGCCGTCAGGTGCCGGTACGGCCGACCGGACCCGACCTTGCCGATCCCGCGCATGAACCGCGCCATGCAGAACGGCCGCCGGCCCAGACCGGCCAGGAAATCCGGCGCGAGCGCGACGTAGCCCTCGGCGGCGAAGCGGCGACAGATCCGGCGGATGTCCTCGTTGATCCCGACGATCTCGTGGATGACGATCACGCCGGGCCGCAGCCCAGGCGCCTCTGGCAGGGCGACGACGGCAGGCAGGGATCCGTCCGGGGTCGCAACCGTCACGTCCTCGATCCGCGCCATCGCCGGCGAGTCTAGGCCGGGCTCGGGCACGCCGAACTCGCCGAATAGTCCCGCCCAGCTGCGAGACGACGAGGGCATCCTGACCAGCCGCGCACCTGAGGGAACAAGCAGGAGGTGGTTCCCGCGAGTCGCGCCGGACCGGACGCTTGCGCAAGGGTGGACACTTGGCCTTACAGGGGGGCGCCGGTGCCCCTCGGAGGAGGGTCACTTCGATGGCAATCACGGATCCGGCTGTCGCGACTCGGCGCTCGCTCCTCGCGGCAGGGGGTGGCGCACTGCTTGCATTCGTGGCGCAAGCGATCGGCCGCCCGGCCGGCACCCGAGCGAATGACGGCGATGCCGTCCTGGCTGGAAGCGACACGACGGCGACGACGACGACGAGCGTCACGACGACCGGCGGCAACGGTCTCCTGGGCTCCTCGTCGGACGGCGGCGGAGCGAGCGGCCTTCGGGGGGAAAGCAGCGGAGTGTTCAGCCGCGGCGTCTACGGCTCCAGCAGCGGGGCCAGCGGCTACGGCGTGGAGGGAGTCGGCAAGCGCGGCGTTTACGGGCACAGCACGGACTCGGTCGGGGTGTTTGCCGAAGATGTCGGCACCGGCTTCGGGCTGATCGCGCGAGCGCAGCATGGGCTGGCGATCGACGCGCTCGCCTTCGGGCCGGGCCCCGCGATCAAGGCCTCGCTCCAGCCCACCTATGCCCAGGGTTCGGCGATCTACGCCGAGGGGTCCTCGACGCCCAATCCGACGCTCCTCAGCGTAGCGACGGGGAGTGCCGCCGCGATCCACGGTCATAGCGGGGCCCTCCCGGCCACGACCGCGCCGACCAAGACGGGTGTCTACGGCTACGCCGCGCAGGACGCAAATGCCCGCGGCGTCATGGGCCAGACAACGGTTGGTCGGGGCGTCCAGGGTCAGGCGACGAGCGGGATCGGCGGCTACTTCACCGCGACGACCGGCACTGCCCTTCGGGCCGAGGGACCCGTTCGCTTCAAGACCTCGGGCCTCGCGACGATCCTGGCCGGCACCAACAGCGTGGTCGTCACGCCCGGCGTGGATCTGACCGCGATCTCGAAGATCCTGACCACGCTCCAGGGGAATCCCGGCGGCAGTACCGTCATCCAGCGGGTCTCGGTCGACACGACCGCCAACACGTTCAGGATCTACCTCACCGCGAACAGCGTCGCGAACGTGAAGGTCTCCTGGTTCGTGATGAGCTGAGGCAGGTTAGTCGACCGTCAGCCTGTCGAGGCTCACCCAGGTATTCGTGGACGCCGCACGCTTGTCCCCACGCACCTCGATGCGAACCGTGTGCACGGCATCGGTCAGGCCCGTGACGTGGCGGAGGAGGCCGAGGGAGCTCGTCGATGCGTAGGTGTCGACCGTCGCCACGACGGCACCGTCGACCAGGAGGTTTGCCTTGCCCTGGTCCGGCCCTCTCATCCCGTACCAGCTGACGCCGACGCCGCGGAACGTCATCGCGGCCGCGGTCCCGCCGAGCCTGCTCCGGGCATGGCGGCCCCCCGAGGCGCCGGCCGCCGCGGCGGAGGGCCACGCGTA
>DASYTK010000012.1:0-16668 GCA_036002405.1 Candidatus Limnocylindrales bacterium | reverse complement strand
TGTCCAGCACCTCGATCCAGTCGGTCGCATGTACGTCGAGTCCGATGGGTGGGGACCATGGAACGGGGGCCGTGGCAGGCTCGTGGTTCTCGCGCGTGACCGCGAGGGACGACCGGTCGACGGGCTCGCGTGCCTGCTGGTGCCCGACCATCCGAATGCCCCCTGGCCGGACGGAGTGGGATGGGAGACGTGGAATGGTGGGATCTGCCGGTTCGAGGAGGTCGGCGCGACCGGATACAGCATCAAGCTGCAAGCGCTGGTCCCAGACGACGGCTGGGTCGTCGTCGGTACAGGCCGTGGGGTGGTGCAGGCCGGCGCGGAGACAGTGATCGAGATCGTCGTCAAGCTGCCTAGCCCTGCCCCACCTGCGAGTAGCGCGCCTCCACGTACTGGTCCAGGATCGTGATGAAGTCATCGACCAGGCCCTCGCCTCGCAGGGTGGTGCGCAGCGCGCCGTCGACGTAGACGGGGGCGACGGGCTCCTCGAAGGTGCCGGGGAGCGAGATGCCGATGTCGGCGTGCTTCGACTCGCCGGGGCCGTTGACGACGCAGCCCATGACCGCGACGCGCATCTCCTCGACTCCGGGGTAGCGCTCCTTCCAGGCCGGCATCTGGTCGCGCAGGTAGCCCTGGATCCGCTGGGCCATCTCCTGGAAGAAGCTGCTTGTCGTCCGGCCGCAGCCCGGGCAGGCCGAGACCTGCGGAAGGAACGAGCGCAGGCCCATCGACTGGAGCACCTGCTGGGCGACCTGAACTTCCTCGGTCCGATCGCCGCCCGGCGCGGGCGTCAGGGAGACCCGGATCGTGTCGCCCACGCCCTCCTCCAGCAGGATCGCCAGGCCGGCGGTCGAGGCGACGATCCCCTTCATCCCAAGCCCGGCCTCGGTCAGTCCCAGGTGGAGCGGGTACTCGCACAGGCCAGCGAGCTTGCGGTAGACAGCGACGAGGTCCTGGACGCCCGAGACCTTCGCGCTGACGATGATCCGGTCGTGGGGCAGGCCGACTTCCTCGGCCAGCTCGGCCGACCGGAGCGCCGACTGGACCATCGCGTCGATCATCACGTCGCGCGAATCCCGCGGCTCCGATAGCCGGGCGTTCTCGTCCATGAGCTGGGTCAGGAGCGCCTGGTCGAGCGAGCCCCAGTTGACGCCAATCCGAACCGGCTTTCCGTTCTCGATCGCGACCCCCACGATCGTTGCGAAGTTCTCGTCGCGGTGTCGGGTCCCGACGTTCCCGGGGTTGATCCGGTACTTGTCGAGCGAGCGCGCCATCTCGGGGTATTCGACGAGCAGCTTGTGCCCGTTGTAGTGGAAATCGCCGATCACCGGCACGCCGACGCCCAGGTCGCGGAGCTTCTGGACCATCGTGGGTAGCGCCGCCGCCGCCTCGTCGTTGTTGACCGTGACGCGCACGAGCTCCGAGCCTGCGTGGGCCAGCTGCGCGACCTGGATCGCCGTCGCGTCCGCGTCCGCCGTGTCGGTGTTCGTCATCGACTGGACGACGACCGGGTGACGAGAGCCGACCTTCACGCCCGCCACGTCGACGGTCACTGTCGGCCGGCGCCCGGGCAGATGCGGCTCGCCCTCGATCTCGATCTCGGGGCTGCGTCGCGGGTCAGCTGAGGGTCCGGCCGACTCGGCCACAGGGACGCTCGAGGCAGGCGCGGTTGCTCGTGGTCGGGCAGTCATCGGCCTAATCGTAGGACAGGCTGGCTCAGGGACCGGCCGAGCGGCGTTCGTTCTGCCAGATACGAGCCTGGCTCGTGGTAGTCAGCCTGGAGCCGCTGAAACGCTGCCAGATACGAGCCTGGTTCGTGGTAGTCAGGGATTTAGCCTTTCACCAGGGTCGGCGCCCCCTCGTTCACGCTCGATCGACCAGCGTCCTTTCCCGGAGAGTCCCCGCCAGGCTGTCAAAACGTTGCCTAACACGAACCCGGCTCGTAAGTGTCAGAAACTCGGGCGGTTCGGGGAGAGGCCGCGGGTTGACTGTCGTGGCCCGGTTGGCGGATACACCGTCGTCGCGGACGCCACTGTGCAGGGGGAGACGACCTCTGGAGCCGAGTTCCACTTCACGCCTGACGGGCCGACGTCCGCCGGTTCACCGACTGCGGCGATCCACTCGAGTGACGAGCGCGATCAGCCGCCCTCGGCGAGGCGCTGGATGTCGAAGTAGCTGATCCAGACGAGGAAGATGATCAGGAAGACGAAGCCGGCGAGGTAGACGGCCCGCTCGAGGGCCGTGCTGATCCGGTTGCCGGTGACCGCCTGGACGACGTTGACGGCGATCCTTCCGCCGTCCATCGGGGGAAGCGGCAGCACGTTGATCACGGCCAGGTTCGCCGAGAGCAGCCCAACGAGCCAGAGGAGAAAGATCGGCGGGAGCTCCGTCCGGGCGATCGCGACCGCCCCCACGATCCCGATCGGGCCGGCGACGTTCGGCGCCGTGAGGTTCGCGACGAGGTTCCGCAGCTCGACGAGCACGAGCAGCGAGGCGTCGACGGTTCGATCGATGCCCGTGACGATCGCCGAGGCCGGGTCACGCCGGAGATAGTCGCCCGGCTCGAAGGCGCCGACCTGGATCCCCAGCGCTCCCTGCCGCTCATTGATCTCCGGCGCAGGTCGGAGCGTCGCCTGGACGTCCTCGACCGACCCGTTCGCGTGCTGCACCGTGAGGGTCACCGTCTGGCCGGCATGCTCGCGCAGGTAGCGCAGTGGCGCGTCGGCCGCCCGGAGGTCGTCGAACGAGGGGAAGCGCACCCCGTCGATGGCGAGGATCAGATCGCCTGAGTCGTCGTAGAGCTGGACGCCCTCGGGAGTCTTCTGCGTGGGCCGGCCCCCGACCAGACCGGCCTGGTCGGCTGGAGATCCATCCTGGACCGCGGCGATCCGCACCGCCGTCGTCGGGTCGGCCGCCCCCGCGATGATCGAGAAGATCAGCCACGCGAGGAGGAAATTCATCGCCACGCCGGCGAGGAGGATGATCAGCCGCTTCCAGAGTGGCTGGTTCACGAACGCTCGCGGGTCGCGGGAGACGCCCTCCTCCCCTTCCAGGCGCACGAAGCCCCCGAGTGGCAGCCAGTTCAGGGAGTAGATCGTCTCGTGATCCCGGGCCAGAACTGCCGCCCGCGGCGGGAAGCCGATCCCGAACTCGTGGACGCGCACGTTCGCGCGCCGCGCAGCGACGAAATGGCCGAACTCATGGACGACGACGAGGACGACCAGGATGAGCAGGAGGAGCGCGATGTTGATGAGGGGATCGATAATCGGCATCGGCTAGCGGCCTTCCATCGCTCAGCCGGCCGCCATGGGCGCCGTGCCGCACCAGGCGCGGACCTCGCCCTCGAGTGCCTCGAGCTCGTCGAGGTCGGGCGCCGGCTCACCCTGTGCTCCGCCGAATCGCCCGACCGCCTCTTCCACGAGCCGGCTGATACCCGGGAAGTCGAGGGAGCCGTCCAGGAAGTGCGACACCGCCACCTCGTCGGCGCAGATGAGTGCCGCCGTCGCTCGCTGGCCGGTCCGGCCCGCCTCACGCGCGATCCGGAGCGCGGGGAAGCGGGTCTCGTCGGGCGCCTCGAAACTCAGGCTCCGGACCTCCGCGAGGTTGAGCCGTGGCGCGGGCGATGGACGCCGCGCGGGATACGTGATCGCGTACTGGATGGGAAGTCGCATGTCCGGGAGTCCGAGTTGCGCCTTGACCGAGCCGTCGGCGAACTCGACGAGGGAGTGCACGATGCTCTGCGGGTGGACGACGACGTCGATCCGCTCGTAGGGCACATCGTACAGCCAGTGTGCTTCGACGATCTCCAGCCCCTTGTTCATCAGGGTGGCCGAATCGATCGTCACCTTGGCCCCCATCCGCCACGTCGGGTGGGCCAGCGCCTCGGCCGGCCCGACCGTCGCCAGCCGCTCGGGCTCTGCGTCCCGGAAGGGCCCGCCTGAGGCGGTGAGGACGATCCGTTCGAGCGTCGAGAGGTCTTCGCCGACGAGGCACTGCCAGATCGCGGAATGCTCCGAGTCGATGGGCCGAACCCAGGCCAGCGGGCTGGCGTGTGGGTCCTTCCGATCGACCGACGCGACCTCGGCGGCGCGGGCGCGGGCGATCGGCATGACGAGGTGTCCGCCTGCGACGAGCGTCTCCTTGTTCGCGATCGCGACGATCTTGCCCGCCTCGAGCGCGGCGATGACCGGTCGGAGGCTGACGATGCCGCCCGTGGCGATCACGACAAGATCGACGTCCTCCCTGGTCGCGATGTCGGTCAGCGCGTGGTCCGAATCGACGGACTCGGTGTCCTGCGGCAGGTCCAGCCGGGCGAGGGCGGCCCGGTCGGCCAGGCCGACTGCTCGGGGTCGGAGGCGGCCGACCTGCTCGGCGAGCGCCCGGGCATCCCGGCCGGCGGCCAGCGCGACGACCTCATACGCACCCGGGAGGCCGGCGAGAACGTCGAGCGCCTGGCGCCCGATCGACCCGGTCGAGCCCAGGACGGCGACGCGAGTGGGACCCTCGATCGTGGGACTCGGGTCCGCGGCCGTCACCCGCCGAGGTTCTGCTGCCACCGCCAGCGGTCCTCTCCGGCGAACAGGCTGCGGATGTGGTTGATCTCGCCGGCGTGGTAGGCGTCGTGCTCGATGATCACCGCGATCAGCCAGCGCGTCTCCTTGAGCTCGCCCCAGTTCGCCCTGCGCGGCGTCGCGAGGTCGTCGTCGGAGAGCGCCCTGACGTGCGAGACGAAGCGCTCGTGGGCCCCACGGATCCAGGCGATCGTCTCCTTCATCGGCGCCTCCGTCTCCGGCCATGGCTGGAGCTCGGGGGTGGGCTGGTCCCACCTCAGCTTGCCCTCCCCAAAGGCATGGTCGTCGTACATCACCTTGCAGCTGCCTACGTGGAGCGCGATCGATTCGATCGAGCGGGCGCCACTCGGGGGCAGCCTGCGCCAGAGCTCCTCTGGGACCGTCGCGAGGTTCGCGAGCAGCGACTGGCTCTCGTTCGATGCCTCGACGCCCTTCCCTTCGAAGGCGTCGTCCAGGAGGTAGACGATCTCGTCGACGGCGCTCACGCGATCACCTCGGCACAGCGATCGTGACCAGGAAGAAGTAGACGGCCGGTGCCGCGAAGAGGAACGAGTCGACCCGGTCGAGCATCCCCCCGTGGCCCGGGATCAGCAGCCCGGAGTCGAGCGCGCCGGCGGCCCGCTTCAGCATCGATTCGGCCAGGTCGCCGACCTGGGCGCTGGCGGCGATGAGGGGACCCAGCAGCACCGCCGTCCGGACGTCCTCTCCGACGAGGGCGAGCAGGATCGCCGAGACGACAAGCACGGCGAGGGTGCCCCCCAGCGTGCCCTCCCAGGTCTTGCCGGTCGACACGTGCGGGATCAACCTGCGGCGGCCCCAGCGCCGGCCGACGAGGAAGGCCGCCGAGTCGTATGTCCAGACGCCCAGGATGAGGATGAGGAGCCACGCCCGCTGGCCGTCGAGCCAGTCGGAGAGCGGCGCGGAGCTCGGCAGCGGCGGCGCGGCCTCGTAGAGCCGGACGGCGAAGCCGAGCAGACCGACGTAGAGCCCGCCGAAGGCGGTCGCCATCCAGGCCACGAACCCCTCGGCCGGATCCCGCCGGACGAGCGCTCCCGCGGCCGTGAGGATGACCGCCGCGGCGGCGATGACCGCCGCTTCCCCGACTCGCTCCTCGAGCAACCAGGCCTCGGCCACGACGGCGACCGCGATCGCCATCCCGAGGAGCGGCTCGTTCGGGAGCCCGGCCTGGCGCATGAGCGCGAAGACCTCGCGGGCGGCAAGGAACGCGATGACCGCCACGACCAGGCCGATCCAGGGCTGGCCGGCCCAGAGGATGACAAGGAGAACCGGGATGAGGATGGCCGCGCTTGCCAGCCGCTGCTGGAGCACGGGAAGCGGCTAGCGTCCGAAGCGGCGCGAGCGGCGCGCGTATTCCTCGAGCGCCGCGTCGAAGGCGTCGGGGTCGAAGTCCGGCCAGAGCCGGTCGGAGAAGTAGAGCTCCGCGTAGGCGGCCTGCCAGATGAGGAAGTTGCTGATCCTCTGGTCGCCCCCGGTGCGGATCAACAGGTCCGGCTCGGGCAGGTCGGCGGTGTAGAGGTGGGCCTCGATGGCCGCCTCGTCGAGTTCTTCGCCGGTCAGGCCCTCATCGACGCATCGCCGCGCCGCGTCCACGATCTCGGATCGGCCGGAGTAGTTGAAGGCGACGTTCAGCGTGAGCCGCCCGCCCTGGGCGGTGGCGGCGATCGCTTCCTCGATCGAGTCGCGCGTCGCGACGGGCAGCTCGTCGAGCCGGCCGAGGATCCGGACACGGACGCCCTGGCGGATGAGCTCGGGCGTCTCGTCGCGGATCGCCGCGTCGAGGAGCGAGAACAGCGTCCTGACCTCGTCCGAGGAGCGCGACCAGTTCTCGCGGCTGAAGGCGTACAGGCTGAGGACCTCGACCCCGCGCTGGACCGCCTGCTCCACGATCGGACGGATCGCCTCGACCCCGGCCGCGTGGCCTTCCGCCTCGGGGGCTCCCCGCATCCGGGCCCAGCGCCGGTTGCCGTCCATGATGATCGCCACGTGGCGCGGGATGACCGGCGCCGGCTCGACCGACTCTCCGGACTCCACCCCCACGAAGGCGGCCGGCTCCTGCCCGGGCGCGTCGGGCGTCTGCTCGAGGGGTGCGAGTCGGGCCACTACTGCTCGAGGACCTCCGCTTCCTTCGTCCTCCCTGCTCGGTCGACCTCCTCGATCCAGCGGTCGGTCGTCTTCTGGAGCTGTTCCATGAGACGGTGCCCCTCGTCGACGCCGATCTCTCCCTCACGCTCGGCGTGCTTGATCGCGTCGGCGGCCTCGCGGCGATGGTTCCGGATCTCGACGCGGGCCTCCTCCATCCGCTTGTGGACGAGCTTCACGAGCTCCTTGCGCCGCTCCTCCGTGAGTGGCGGGATGTTCAGCCGCACCACGGTCCCGTCGACGTTCGGGGTCAGGCCGATCTCGCTCTTGAGGATCGCCTTCTCGATCGCGCTGAGGACGCTGCGGTCCCACGGCTGGATGACGATCTGATGTGCCTCGGGGACGCTGATCCCGGCCAGCTGGTTGAGGGGCGTGAGGGTGCCGTAGTACTCGACCGGGATCCGCTCCACGAGCGCGGTCGAGGCACGGCCGGTGCGGATCGAGTGGAAGTCGCGATCCATGGCCTCGATCGCGCGGCTCATCCGGGTCTCGGCCGAGCCGATCGCCTCGGTCGTCACGCGGGACCTCCGTCGATCACCGTCCCGATCGGCTCACCGAGCACTACCCGCCGGATGTTGTTCGCGCCGGCCAGGTCGAAGACGACGATGGGGAGGTCGTTCTCCATGCACAGGCTGACCGCCGTCGAGTCGAGCACGCCGAGCCGGTCCGCCAGGACCTGGCCGTAGGTCAGGTGGTCGAATCTCCGGGCGGAGGGATTCGTGACCGGATCCGAGTCGTAGACGGCGTCCACCTTCGTCGCCTTGAGGATCACCTCCGCGCCGATCTCCACGGCCCGAAGGGCGGCCGCCGTATCGGTCGTGAAGTACGGGTTGCCGGTGCCCGCGGCGAAGATCACGACGCGGCCCTTCTCGAGGTGACGCTCGGCCCGGCGACGGATGTACGGCTCGGCGACCTCATTCATCGCGATCGCCGTCATCACTCGTGTCGGGACGCCGGCCGTCTCGAGCGCATCCTGGAGCGCCAGTCCGTTCATGACGGTGGCGAGCATGCCGATGTAGTCGCCGGTCGCGCGATCCATGCCCTGGGCCGCCGCGGCGAGGCCGCGGAAGATGTTGCCGCCACCCACGACCACGGCGACCTCGACGCCCAGCACGTGGACGGAGCGGACCTCACGGGCGATGTAGTTGCACATCTGGGGGTCCACCCCGTACTGCCGGTCCCCGAGAAGCGCCTCGCCGGAGATCTTCAGGAGCACGCGGTGGTAGCGAGGCTCAGCGGCCTCGTCGGCGGCAGCGGGCGCGACTGACGTCGCGGGAGCCGACGCTGCGGTGGTCGCGGGTGCTGCCATCATCCCCTCCTCGACCACGGGCCGGGTCACTCCCCGAGCGCGTAGCGGGCGAAGCGACGAACGCGGATGTTCTCGCCGATCGTGGCGATGTTCTCGTTGATCAGGTCGGCCACGCTGTGGTCCTTGTCTCGGAAGGGCTGCTCGTAGAGCACGACCTGCTCGAACCACTTCTTCAGCTGGCCCTCGACGATCCGGCCTCGGACCTCCTCAGGCTTTTGCTGGACGGCCGGGTCGGCGAGCAGCTCGGCCCGCTTCTGTTCGAGTTCCTCGGCCGGGATCGAGTCGACCGTCGTGTAGAGCGGCGACAGCCCCGCCACCTGGATCGCGAGGTCGTTGACGAGCTTCCTGAACTGGTCGGTGCGGGCTACGAAGTCGGTCTCGCAGTTCACCTCGATGAGGACGCCGACCCGCCCGCCGGGGTGGATGTAGCTCCCGATGAGGCCCTCGCGCGCCTCGCGCGTCGACCGCTTCGCCGCGGCGGCGATCCCTCGCTCGCGAAGGAGACCGGCGGCCCTCTCCAGGTCCCCGCCGGTCTCCTCGAGGGCGCGCTTGCAGTCCATCATCCCGGCGCCCGTACGCTCACGGAGCTCCTTGACAAGTGCCGGGTCGATCCGTCCGTTCGGCGTCTCGGTCCTGGTCGTCGCCTCCGTGGTCATGCCCCCTCCTCGCCTGGTTCCCGTGGCTCCTCGCCACGTGGATGCGGACGGACTGCGGGAGCGGGTGGGCGACCATGCACGGGCAGGAGCGCCTCCTCCTCCTCCTCATCGGGCTCGGGTTCGAAGGTGAGCGCCTCGCCCGCCGCGAGGGCGGCCACCATCTGGTCGCCCGGAGCGGCCCCCTCCGCTTCGACCTCGAGCTCCTCCCCCGGGATCTCCGACTCGGCCCGCTCGGCGCGCTCGCGTGCCCCTTCGAGGGAGGCGTCGGCGACGAGGCTGCAGAGGAGCCGGATCGCGCGGATCGCGTCGTCGTTGGCGGGGACGATGAAGTCGAGATCGTCCGGGTCGACGTTCGTGTCGCCCGTCCCGACGATGGGGATCTCGAGCTTGCGCGCCTCGGTCACGGCGATCTTCTCCCGGTGGGGGTCGATCACGAAGACCGCGCCGGGCAGGCGGCGCATCTTGCGCATCCCACCGAGCGTCCGCTGGAGGCGTTGCATCTCGTCGATGAGGCGCGAGGCCTCCTTCTTCGTCATCCGCTCGAAGTCGCCGTTCTGCTGGCGGGCCTCGAGCTGATCGAGCAGCGAGAGGCGCTTCCTGATCGTGATGAAGTTCGTGAGCATGCCGCCCAGCCAGCGCTGGTTGACGTAGGGCATGGCGGCCCGGCTCGCCTCTTCGGAGATCGGCTCCTGGGCCTGTTTCTTCGTGCCGACGAAGAGGACGGACTCGCCGCGGGCGACCGTCTGGCGAACGAACTCGAGCGCGATGTCGAGCCTCTGGACGGTCTGGGCGAGATCGATGATATGGATCCCGTTGCGCTCCGCGAAGATGTACGGGCGCATCTTCGGGTTCCAGCGCCGCGTCTGGTGGCCGAAGTGGACGCCGGCCTCCAGGAGCTGGCGCATCGAGACGGACGGCATCGGTGCTACCTCGCTGGTCGGTTCGAGCCTCCGCGCGCCTGCCTCCCGCGGACCGCGGGCGGACCGAGACCTCGAACGGTCGTTCTCGAGGACGCGGCTCCGTCCCGACCGGCACCCCCGCGGGGAACGGCGCGCGTGTGTGATCCGATGGCGGTCACCGGCACGCTCGCTCGGTCAGCTTGACGCCCCACCGCCACGGGGCCTTTTGGGCCGCCGGGAGTCTACCACGCAGCCCGGGGCGGCGGGGGCCGTGCACGGAACCGGGCGGCCATCCGCCGGGTGGATGCAATTACCACGAAGACCTCAGGTCAGGACCCGGCTCAGCGCACGACGAGGAACGCGTCGACGTCCACGCGGCCCTCGAGGACCGTGATCCGCAGGGTGTGGGCCCCGGAATCCGTGGGCCGCTCGAGCACGATGGCCCGGGGCCGGAAGGTCGACCGCTCGAGATCGACGACGGCGATCTCCTGGCCGTCCAGCCGGACCCGGGCGCGACCCCGATCGGATCCCTCCGATGAGATCCAGGCCACGTCCCGGCCGCTGAAGCTGAACGTGGCGGTCGAGCCGGCGACGAGCGAGTAGGTCGTCCCGCTTCCGAGCGCGCTCGAGGTGGATTGGGTCCGCCATGAGCCGCGATACGCCACCGACGAGTGGAGCGACTGGTACATCGACAGCCGATCCTCCCGCCCGTCCATCACCGGGCTGCGGTTCCCTCCGTGGTCCCAGGCGTCGGTCCGGTGCCGGTACGTGTGGCCGGCGGTCAGCCAGGCCACGAGCTGGGTGATGCGTGGGCCCCCGAGCCGGACCCGCCCGTAGGGTGCTCCGTCCGTGCTGCGCCAGAGGTCGTAGTGGGCGATCCCAGTGCCCGCGTCAGACCCTGACCAGGCGAGGCGGATCGGGACGGACCCTCCGGCAGTGACCGCCAGGCCGCTGGCGATCCGCGCCGTGGGAGCCGTGACGAGGGGACGGCTGAGATCCGCCACTCCGCCGATGGCGTGCACATTGAGGAGTGGCTCGTGGCCAGCGTCGGGATCGGAGCCCACGATCCAGTCCGGGCTGCCGGCGGCCCGGAGCGCGGCGAGAACCGCGACGGGGCTCGATCCAGGATGCGCGGCGAGGTAGAGGGCCGCGGCGCCGGATACATGCGGCGCCGCCATCGAGGTCCCAGACGAGATCCTCATGCCGCCGCCGAGCGAGGTGGAGCGGATGCACTTGCCGGGAGCGATCAGGTCGACATCCGCGCCGTAATTGCTGAAATCGGCGAACGTGTCGTCGCGTTCGCCCGAGCCCAGGACCGTGCACGTCGCCGAGGCGAGCGCTCCTCCCACCCCGTCGAAGTCGGCCAGGGCGGAGACCGTGATGACCTCGTCGTAGGCAGCCGGGATCCAGCGCGAGGCTGGTGTCCGGTCGTTGCCGGCTGCCACGACGTACGTCGTCCCCGCGGCCACGGAGCGGCAGATCGAGGCGTGCTCCGCGTCGCCGTTGCGGCTGCCGCAGGCGCCGTCGTCGGAGCCGGGATCGCGGAGGCTCATGTTCACGACCTCGATCCGGGGACGTCCGCCCGGCTCACGGAGCCCGGTCACCCAGTCGATGGCGCAGACGATCCAGGAGAGCCGGCTGAAGCCGTCTGACTGGAAGGCGCGGACGGCCCAGAGTCGAACCCCCGGGGCGACGCCCAGCGTGCTGTCGCCGTCGTCGAGCGCGCCCACGATCCCGGCGACGTGAGTGCCGTGACCGTTCCCGTCGGCCCACGAATCGGGGGCGCCGGGCACACAGTCGTGGCCGCCGACGACGTTCAGGTCGGGATGGTCCGGCTGGATCCCCGTGTCGATGAGCGCGACGTCGGCGTCGACGGTCCCGCCGCGACCGTCGATCCCGGCGGTCGGCGCGAGATCCGCTTCGACCCGGTCGACGCCGGAGGGGGTCGCGCCGGCGAGCTCGACCGTCCGGTCCGGCTCGAGAAAGGCCACCCGGGGATCGCTGGCGAGCCGGCGTCGTTGCGCCTCGGTCAGCTCGGCCGCGAAGCCCCGGATCGCATGGCGATAGACCGATTGGACAGGAATCCCGTCGCGGACGCGCGCCTCGTGCACGAGCGCCGCGACGTCGCTGCCCGGCTCGAGGACGACGACGAAGGCCGATGGCGCCCGACCGGAGCGGGCGGCGGCCGGCGCGGTGAAGGCAGCCAGCGCAGCGAAGGCGACCGCCGCCAGGACTGTGGCGGGGAGCCACCTGTTCGCGAAGGAGGTGGCCCGACGGCTCCCCTTCGCCCGCATGGCGGAAAGGATACCCGTGCCCGACCCGGTGCCCGCCCGCTGGCGACCTGGCTCAGTCGGCCCGGAGCTCCCGGAGGTGCCGGATGATCGGACCGCCAAGGTCGCGTCCCAGGCTGGGCCGGTCCTCGACCGAGACGAGATCGATCCGCCAGCGCAGGCGGGGGAGTGGCGTACCCTCCGGGAGACGGCCCGTCGCGCGGAGAGTCATCGCGGCCCGGTAGGCATGGCGGACCTTCGCCCGGTCCACGCTCTCCTCGGGCAGCCCGAAGCGCGTCGTGGCGACGCTTCGGACCTCGACGAAGACGAGCGTGGGGGGCGGCCCTGGGTCGATCGCGACCAGGTCGATCTCGTCACGGCCCACCCGGACGCCCTGCCCGAGAATCGTCCAACCGGCCGCTCCAAGTCGGTCGGCCACGAGGCGTTCTCCGCGCCGTCCGTGTCGCTGGCGAAGGGTGGGCACGGCCACCTGCCGCATCGTGGACTAACGTCCTTACCCGGCGGATCGCCAGCTCTTACGCCGGGCTCAGCGAGGTCTCCACCTCGACGATGGCCGCCTCGAGCTCGCCCGGGTCCAGCCCGGGTGCGGGCTCATCGATCGCGAGCGCACGTTCCTCGGCGGCGATCCCCTCCTCGATCGCGATCCGCTCCTCTTCTGTGAGGAGGCCAAGCGACTCCTGCTCCCCGTAGAGCGCGGCACGGACCGTGGCGAAGCTCCGCCGGTGGTGCGGAGTGATCCCATGGGTAGCGATCGCCACGCGGTGGTCAGGCGAAGAGTAGCCGCGGTTGTGCTCCCAGCCGTAGTCGGGATAACGGGCGGCGAGCTTCGTCATCAGCCGGTCGCGGACGACCTTGGCGATGATCGACGCACAGGCGATCGAGTAGCAGAACGCGTCGCCGTCGATGATGGCCGTGTACGGCCCGGCGTGCTCCTCGAAGCCGACGATCCGGCGGCCGTCGACGAGGACGTGGTCGTGGGGCCCCACCTTCGCCACCGCTCGGCGCATGGCGAGGTGGGTGGCGTGGTAGATGTTCAGCCGGTCGATCTCGGCCACCGAGGCCGCGCCGATGCCGATCGTCATCGCTCGGCGACGGATGAGCGGGAAGAGCCGTTCGCGCTGAAGGAGGCTCAGGGTCTTCGAATCGCGCACCCCGGGGATCCGGTGGCAGCCGTCCCGCATTACGACGGCGGCCGCGAGGACCGCCCCGCAGGTCGGCGCCACGCCGACCTCGTCGACGCCCACAATCCGCTCCAGTCCCTGGTTCCAGAGACGGCGCTCGTAGCGGAGGGTGGGCACGGGTGGACCGGCCCGCCGTCTCCGGCGCGGGCGGATGAGCGTCGCAGTCAGCGTTCCTGTCGACACGCTCCCCGCGCCGCTTGACGGGCTCCTCTCAGGCCCGCCGCTCGCGCAACGAGGCGGCCTTGCCGACCCGCTTGCGCAGGAAGTAGAGCTGGGCCCGGCGGGCGCGCCCGTGGCGGACGACTTCGATCCTGTCGATCCGAGGTGAATTCACCTTGAAGGTGCGCTCCACGCCGACCCCGCTCCGGATCGCCCGGACGGTGATCGAGCGGCTGATCCCGCCACCGCGCAGCCGCATCACCGTGCCCTCGAAGACCTGGATCCGCTCGCGGTTCCCCTCGACGACCTTCGCCGCGACACGCACTGTGTCGCCCGGCGACAGCTCGGGCAGGTCGGTGCGGATCTGGTCCGCGGTGATGTCGTCGAGGATGCTCACGGGGCGTGCGGCTCCGTTCGTCTTCGTGGTCTGGGCGAGTCGCTGGTCTCGATCGAGAGGCCGGCCGGCGGCGGGGCCGAGTCCCGGCGGCCGAGGAGGAACGCCTCACCGAACGAGGCGGGAGTATATCGCAGGGCGGATGGCCCGGCTCCCGAAGGCCGCGCCGCGTCGACGCGGCCGGAACTACGGGAGGCTCTCGCCGGGATCCTGGTCGCCCTCGTGGTCCCGCTCGCTGTCGGACAGGAGATCCGGACGATTCCGCCTGGTCCGCTCCCGCGCCCCCTCGCGACGCCATCGCTCGACCGCGCCGTGGTCGCCCGAGACGAGCACGTCGGGGACACGCAATCCGTCGAATTCCTGTGGTCGGGTGTACTGGGGATACTCCAGGAGACCGTCGGCGAACGACTCGTCGAGCGGCGAATCGGCACGGATCGCCCCCGGCAGTAGCCGCAACACCGAGTCGACGACGACGAGCGCCGGCAGCTCCCCCCCAGACAGGACGTAGTCGCCGATCGAAAGCTCGAGGTCGACGAGTGAGCGGACCCGCTCGTCGACGCCCTCGTAGCGGGGGCAGACGAGGACGAGGTGCGGCCGACTCGCCAGGTCGCGGGCGCGCGCCTGGGCGAAGCGCTCCCCGCCCGGGTCAAGAAGGACGACGATCGACTCGGGGCGGCGAAGCTCGTTGAGGGCGGCCGCGATCGGCTCGACCCGGAGGATCATCCCCGCCCCGCCGCCGTACGGATAGTCGTCGACGCTCCGATGGCGACCCAGGCCCCAGCGTCGGAGGTCGTGCGCGGCAAGCTCGGCCAGGCCCTGCTCGAGCACCCGTCCCGGGATGCTGTACGCAAGCGGGCCCGGGAAGGCCGCGGGGAAAAGCGTGAGCACGTCGATCCGGAGCGCCATGTCAGCCCCCCGACGTGGGAGCCGTCTTCGACGAGCGGCGGCCCCGCGGCCGGCGTGCTCGCTGCTCCTCCAGGCCCAGCGCATCCGCGTCGACGACGATCCTGCGCTCCCCCGGCGCGAACTCGACGACGATGTCGCGCACGGCCGGGACGAGCACCTCGCCGCGAGGCCCGCCCCGAACGGTGAAGACCTCCGCCTCACCGGCTCGGAAGACGTCGGCCACCTCGCCCAGGACCTCGCCCGTCGTCGTCGTCACCGTCGCCCCCTCCACCTCGTGCCAGTAGTAGGCGCCCTCGGGAAGCCCTTCGGGCGGAGGTTCGGCGACCAGGTAGGCATCGCGCAGGCGCTCGGCCGAGCTGCGCGTGGACACCTCGCCGAAGCGTACGAGCAACCCGGGCGGGTCGGGCTGGACCCAGCTGATCGTGAGCGGATCGCCGCTGCCCTCGACGTGAAGGACGCGCCCACGCCGGAAGCGCTCCTCGTCGTCGGTCAACACCTCGACCCGGACTGCCCCGCGCAGCCCATGGAGCCCGCGCACGAGCCCCACGACGAGCCGCTCCGACGTGGAGCGGGCGCCGGCCACCGGGTCAGACGATGTCGAGCGAGATGGAGCGGCCCTCGCGGGCGCCCATCACCTTGAGCAAGGTTCGCAGCGCCTTCGCCACGCCCCCGTTCCGGCCGATCACCTTGCCCATGTCGTCCTCGGCGACGTGGAGCTCGATGATCGTCTCTTCGGGACGCTCGTGGACCTCGACCTGGACGCTGTCCGGGTCGTCGACAAGGGAACGCGCGACGAACGTCACGAGATCGGCAGCAGCCATCGCTGTCTCCTCTCTTCCCTCAGCGCTGCGCGGGCAGGATGCCGGCCCGGCGGAAGAGCCGCTCGACGGTGTTCGACGGCTTCGCCCCCCGGCTCAGCCAGCGGTTCGCCTTCTCGGCGTCGATGGCGAGCTCGATCGGCTCGCTGCGCGGGTTGTAGTGACCGAGCGTCTCGAGTGTTCGACCATCCCGCGGATTGCGGCTATCGGTGACGACGACGCGGTAGCTGGGCTGCTTCGTCGCCCCTCTCCGCGTCAGGCGGATCCGTACGGCCATCTGACCTCCTTTGCGATCTTCACTGCTGGCTCTCTTCGTCCGAAACGGTGAGCACGATCCGGGTTACTAGCTCATCGCCGTCGGCCACCCTCGCCCCGACGACGACGTCGAAGGGCTCGAGGTAGGGCTCGACGTCTCGCTCGAACGCATCGCGATCTGGCCTCGAGAGTACTTGGGTCGCGGCGGCCCGGATCCTCCTCGCGTCGAAGTAGCTGAGACCCGCCGTGGTGGGGCCCCCCACCATCTCGAGGGCGTCCTGGAATCGAGCCGATTCGGCCAGCGAGCCATCGGACGGTCCGTCGAGGATGCGTTTGACGAAGGCGTCGTCGACCGAAAGGACGAAGACCTCGTCGGTCAGCGCCCAGCTCAGCGCGAAGCCCTCGGACTGGCCCACGAGCGAGGCCGCCTCGGGCTTGACGGTCAGCGTCGTGATCGTCGTATCGGCATAGTCCTCCTCGTCGAGCTCGAGGGGCGCCGCGCTCGTCAGGGCACCCAGTCGGAGGAGCGCGACGATCTGGTTCAGGCGCGCCCTGGCGCTCTCGGGGTCGAGGATGGTGGAAACGAGCCCGACGATCGGCTTGTCCGTCGCCATCCAGCCCACGACGGCGGTGTCCCCGGCCCAGTCGAGCTCGTCCTCGAGCGGGACGCCCAGGATCGCCTCGACCTGCTCGAGCGTGGCGCCGGCCTCGTCCTCGAAACCCGGCTGGGCCTTCAACTGCTCGATCGCCCGGCCGATCCCCTCCCCGAGCGCGGGCACCTCCACGTAGGCGAGCACGTCGCCGGGGACGCGCGAGGTCAGCTCGCTCTCGCGCGGCGTGGGCCGTGGGGCGCTCTCGGGGAGCTCTGCCCGGACCTCGGCCACGAGGCGGTCGCTCTCCAGGTGGAGCGTCCCAACGATGCGCTCAGGCAGGTCCTCGGCCACGGACGGGCTCGCGGTGGATGCCGGTGCCGCTCGCTCGAACAGCGTACGTAACTGCTCGCCCGAGACGAAGAACGCTCCCGCGCGATCCGTCCGGAGACCGGCCATCGCATCGCGGAAGGCGGTCGAGT
>DASYTK010000011.1:0-3733 GCA_036002405.1 Candidatus Limnocylindrales bacterium | reverse complement strand
GCGGCGGCGGGTCGAGACCTGCCGCGAGGCAGGGATCCGGGTCGCGGCCGACGACGTCGGGGCCGGGAATGCGGGCCTGCGCCTCCTGAGCGAGATCCACTTCGACGTCGTGAAGGTCGACCTCTCGCTCGTCCAGGGCGGCGCGATCAGGCCGTCCTCGCTCGACGTCCTTCGCTCGATCGCCGCCCTCGCCGGGCGCTGGGAAGCGCTGCTCGTCGCCGAAGGCGTCGAGACGCAGGAGCAGCTCGAGACGGTGCGCGCGCTCCGGATGGACGCCGCGCAGGGCTATCTCCTGGGCCGGCCGTCCGAGGCGATGGAGGTCGACCGGGTCGACCTCGAGGCGGTCCTCTCGAACGACTACTGGGTCAAGCGGCTGCTCCGCACCGCAGGCGCCCCACAGAGCGCGGCCCGGACGCACTAGTCGCGACCGGGAACGAGGGCGGCCGTGGGCGGTCCGGTGCGGTGGGGCGACCTCCGTACCATTGCCCGCCCCCGGAGCGCTCCCTACGGTCGATCTCGCGCGCGCGAGGCGTGCGCCCGGCCGTGTCCCGATCCGGTCGGCCCTGCGAGACGTCGTCCGCGCTTCGTCACGCGCGGCGCGGGACCCGAGGTAAGCGACCCGTGATCGAAGACCTGGCGAGCTGGCCGCCGATGGCGCCGGTCCTGGGGGGGTACGCGGCCTTCCTCGGAGGCGTCGCGCTCTACGACGCACGCCGGCGGCGGATCCCCAACGCGGCCGTCTATCCCGCGCTCGCGGTCGCACTCGGCCTCGCGTTTCTGCGGCCCGACGGTCCGTGGTGGTCGTTCCTCCTGGCCGGTCTCGTCGCGGGCGCGCTCTTCCTCGTCCTCGGGATCGTCAGCCCGGGAGGGATGGGGATGGGCGACGCGAAGCTGGCCGCGGTGATCGGCCTGATGGCGGGCTGGCCGGCCGTCCTGGCCGCGCTCTTCTTCTCCTTCGCCACGGGAGCCCTGGGTGGCCTTGCGCTCATCGCCGCCGGCCGGATCGGCCGCCGGGAGCCGATCCCCTTCGGGCCCGCGCTCGCCGTGGGGGCACTCGTCGCGATCATCGCCGGCCGTCCGCTGGCCCACCTGCTCTGGCCGGGGATCGCCTGATGGTCGAGGTGACCCACTCGGGCGACACGCTCGCGGCCGATGCGGGTGTCACCCCGCCGGCGCCGCCCCGGCTGGGCGACCTGCTCCTGCGGGCGGGCCTGATCAGCGCCGACCAGCTCGAGGCCGCGCTGGCTGCCCAGAACATCCGCCGGAAGCGCCTTGGCGAGGTCCTCCGTGAGGACGGGGTCGTCGACGAGGTGGGGATCGCGACCGTCCTCTCGGTCCAGCTCGACGCCCCGCTCGTCGACCTGCGCGAGCGGCCCAGCGACGAGGCGGCGCTTCGGACGCTGGCCGAGCTCGACGCTCGGCGCCTGCTCGTGGTCCCCCTCGCCGTCCGGGACGAGTCGCTCGTCATCGCCACCGAGGATCCCGGCAACCGCGCCCTGATCGAGGAGGTGACCGGGCTCGTCGGACGGCCCGTCCAGCCCCTCCTCGCGCTGCGCTCCGACATCGAGCAGGCGATCCGCGGTCGGTACCGGATCACCGGCGACCTGGCCGTCCAGGTCACCGCCTTCGCGAGCTCGCGCCCGAACGCGCCGGCCGGGGCGGTCGCCCCTGCCCCCGAGCTCGAGCACCTCCGCGAGGCGCCGGTCGTCCAGATCGTCAACCTCCTCGTGGGCCAGGCGCTCCGGGACCGCGCGAGCGACCTCCACATCGAGCCCCAGGGGAACGCGCTGCGCATCCGGACCCGCGTCGACGGGCTCCTGCGCGACGTGGCCTCGCTGCCGGCCGACCTCGCGCCCGGGCTGGTCAGCCGGATCAAGATCCTGGCCGACCTGAACATCGTCGAGAAGCAGCGCGCCCAGGACGGCCAGATCACGATGGAGATCGAGGGTCGCAGCGTCGACATCCGGGTCGCGACGATGCGCACGATCTGGGGCGAGAAGGTCGTCATGCGCCTCCTCGACCGCGATCGCTCGGTGCTCCGGTTGGGCGACCTCGGCTTCCCCGTCTCGACGCTCCCCGCCTACGAGCGGCTCCTCCGGTCCCGCTACGGGATGGTGATCGTGGCCGGCCCGACGGGGAGCGGCAAGACGACGACGCTCTATGCCTCGATCAACGAGATCGACCGCGACGCGCTGAACGTGACGACGATCGAAGATCCCGTCGAATACACGTTCGAGCGCGTCAACCAGACCCAGGTGAACGCCCAGGCCGGGGTGACCTTCGCCTCCGGGCTGCGGGCGATCCTGCGCCAGGACCCCGACGTGATCCTCGTCGGGGAGATGCGCGACCGCGACACGGCCGAGATCGCCGTCCAGGCCTCGATGACCGGGCATCTGGTCCTTTCGTCGATGCACGCGACCGACGCGGTCAGCGCGCTCTTCCGCCTCCTCGAGATGGGCATCGAGCCCTTCCTCGTCTCAGCCAGCGTGACCGGCATCGCCGCCCAGCGGCTTATGCGGCGGACCTGTCCGCACTGCCGGATCGAGATCGAGCCGACGACCGAGGAGGCCACGCTCTACGCGTCGGCCGGTCTGGAGGCACCTGCCCGCGCCTACCTGGGGCGGGGCTGCACATACTGCGGCGGCACCGGCTACCTCGACCGGATCGGCGTCTACGAGCTCCTGCTCGTGACCCCTGCGGTACGGCGCCTGATCGCCCAGCAGGCCCACTACGACGAGGTCCGCTCCCAGGCCCTCGCCGACGGGATGGTGCCGCTCCGGATCGATGCCCTGCGCAAGGCGGCCACCGGCGTGACGACGGTGAGCGAGGCCGTACGCGCGGTCTCGGGGTAGGGGGCGAGCGATGGCGACCGTGAGCGGGCTGCGCCGCCGGGCCGACCCGGCCGCCCCGGGCTGGCTCGAGCGGAACGTCCCCTCCCTGGCCGGGAACGTCAAGCGGATCGAGCTGATCGTGTTCAGCCGGCAGATGGCCACCTTCATCCGGGCCGGCATCCCGATCCTCGACGGGATCCGCGTTGTCCGGGAGCAGACGACTTCCAGGGTGTTCCGGCGGACGCTGGACGACATTGCCGACCAGCTCCAGTCGGGCGAGCTGCTTTCGCTCTCACTTGCGCGCCACCCGCGGGTCTTCAACCGCCTCTACGTCGACATGATCCTGGCCGCCGAGGCCACCGGCGAGCTCGACGTGATCCTCGACCAGCTGGCGAAGTACCTCGAGCGGGGCGAGCAGACTTCCCGGCGGGTCCGCCAGGCGATGCTCTACCCCGCGATCGTGCTCGGTCTCGCGGCCATCGTCGTGCTCGTCCTCGTGACCTTCGTGCTGCCCTCGTTCGTGGCGCTCTTCCGGGACTTCGACGCCGAGCTCCCGCTGCCCACGAAGATCCTCCTCGCCCTGGGCGCCTACGGGGGGACGTTCGGGGTCCCAACGGCGGCGATCCTCCTCGCGGCCTGCTTCCTCCTCTATCTCGTCCGCGACGCCCGGCCCGTGGCGCGATTTCGGCAGCGGATGCTGCTCCATATCCCGGTCGTGGGCTCGCTCGTCCGGCTGGGGATCGAGACCCGCTTCGCCCGCACGCTGGGCATCCTTCTCCGGGCCGGGGTGCCGATCGCCCAGGGCTTCGACATCGCCAGCAGCGGGACCGGCAACGTCGTCTACCGTCGCCGCCTGCGCCCGGTCCGCGAGGGTCTCCTGGCCGGCCAGGGGATCACCGCTC
>DASYTK010000010.1:0-41781 GCA_036002405.1 Candidatus Limnocylindrales bacterium | reverse complement strand
GACCCCCTGGGCATGGGCTCCGCTAGGGAGACAGACGATCGACCGGCCATGCCGAGGCTTCGCACGCTGCTCCGGATCGGGCTCGGCGTCGCCCTCGGGCTGGCCTACCTGGCGCGCCAGGAGGTCGTCTGGCTCGCCCTGGCGTATCTCGTCGTCCTCTGGGCGAGCCCCGTCCGGGAGTCACGACTCCGCGTTCTCCTGCCGACGGTGGCCGCCGGTGCGCTGACGGTCGGTCCATGGCTGATCCGGAACCTCGTCGTCCTCGGGACACCGACCCCGCTCGCGACCGGCCAGCTCGCGCTGATGGTCCGCAACGAGGACCTCTTCGCGGTCGCCGACCCGCCCACCATCGAGCGCTTCCTCGCCCAGGGCCCCGCCATCATCCTGGCCAACGAGATCGCCTCGCTCGCTCGCAACCTGTTCGACGTCATCCTCTTCCCGAGTGCGCCGCTCGGTCCGCTGGGGCTCCTCGCCGCGGTCACCGTCGCCGTCGCCCTGGTGAGTGGGCGCGGCGAGCCGCTCGGTTCGCTCCTCGCTCGCCTGCCAGCCCTCTCGATCCTGCTCATCGGCGGCCTCCTGATCTACCTTGCGACGAGTCTCGTTTTCCCGATCGCCAGTGCGTGGGGGACGTTCCGTCACGCCGGGGGGCCGCTCCTCGTGGGGGTCGCGATCGCCGGCGTCCTCAGCCTGGACGCCGTCGTCGATGAGGCTCGCCGCCGGCGCGGCTGGCCCCGGTCGAACGCCTGGCTCGCCGCGTTCGCCGCCGTCATCGTCACGTTGCCGCTGGGCCTGCTCCAGATCGGGCTCTTCGGCGCCCAGGCCGACGTGCTCGAGGTGCGCTACGCGGCCCTCCGACAGGGGCTCGAGGACCTGCCCGAGCTGGCCGATGCACCCCGCGCCACCGATCCCCCTGGCCACCGGGCGGCCGTCCTCAGCGACCACCCGATCTGGCTCGCCGAGACGCTCCGCCGGCCGGTGCTTGCGCTCCCTGACGAGCCGCCCACGGACGTCTGGCGGCTGGCCCGTTCCTACGACGTCCGGCTGCTCGTCGTGATCGACCGGCGGGGCCGCTACCCGGACGTCCTGCTGCGCGGCGCTGACGGCTGTTTCACGGCCCGAGAGGAGCCCCGGGCGGCCTTCGCGGGCGCTCATGTGTTCGCCGTGGAGACCGGACCGTGCGGTCCGGTGGCCCGTCAATGAGGCCCTATACTCGCCGGGAGATGGAGACCGGCACCCTCGGCGACGAGCGCGGCGTTCGCTTCGAGGCCATCTACGCGGAGGCGAAAGAGGCACTCGCCCACGCCGCGAACACGATCCGGGACCTTGCCGAACGCTCCAGGGAAGCCTACGCCGACGCCGCCGCCCAGTGGCATCGAACGGAGGCCGAGCTGCGCGGGCTTCCGGGCGAGAACGGCGATGACGCGGAGGTCCGGGCCGGGCTGAACCGCTCGGCCGACATGCAGGCCGCCGAGATCGCCCGCAAGAAGTCGGAGCTCGCCCGGCTCGATGCGGTCGCCAAGCAACTCGAATCGAGCTGGCTGTTCCTGGAACGGGGCGGGGGCGGTCGCCGCGAGGAATCGGCCGAGCCGTCGTTGCGGCCGGGCGGGCACCTTCAGATCGTCGAGGCCCAGGAGGCCGAGCGCTCCCGGCTTGCCCAGGAGATCCACGACGGGCCGGCCCAGGCGATGGCGAACGCGGTGTTCCAGATCGAGTACATCGACAAGCTCGTGGGCCGCGATGCGGTCACCGCCCGCGCCGAGCTGCGGGCGATGGGCTCGGCGATGCGGCGCGAGCTCGAGGAGATCCGTGCCTTCATCCACCAGCTCCAGAACCCGCTGATCGGGGCGCTCGGTCTCAACGGCGCGCTCCAGGATGTTGCCGAGAGCGTGGCGCGCTCGGCCGGCCTCCAGCTCGAGCTCGATCTCCGGGCGCCCGAGGACATCCTCGACGAGGCGCAGCAGACGGTCGTCCTCCGTGTCGTCCAGGAGGCCCTCCGGAACGTGCGCCGGCACGCGGACGCCCGCCGCGTGTCGGTTGCCACGCGGCTCGATCCCGCCGAGGGGCCGAACCGGGAAGCCAGCTTCGTGACCGAGGTGCGCGATGACGGGCGCGGCTTCGACCTCGAGGCGACGATGATGCGCAGCGGCCGGCGCAACTTCGGATTGCGATTCATGCGGGAGCGGGCCGAGCTCATCGGAGCCCAGCTCACCGTGGACTCACACCCCGGGCACGGCACGACGGCGCGCCTGACGATCGATGGAGTGGAGAGGAGCTAGCGGATGGCAGACGAGTACAACGGGCCGGAACGGCGGCGGGGTGGGCCCGACCGGCGCAACGCGGAGCAGAAGGTCAAGATCCTGATCGTCGACGACCACGCCCTCTTCCGGGTGGGGATGCGCAACATCCTCGAGCGCGAGCCGGACATCGAGATCGTCGGCGAGGCGGACGATTCGCGCAGCGCGCTCGATGCCGCGAGCGAGCAGACGCCAGACATCGTCCTGATGGACCTGTCCCTCCCGTCCCCGGGCGGCATCGAGACGACGCAGCGGGTCAAGCGCGAGGTGCCGAGCGCCGGGATCATCGTCCTCGCCGTCAACGAAGACGAGGATCAGCTCTTCGATGCGATCAAGGCCGGCGCCGCGGCATTCATCCTCAAGGACGTCGGGCCGGACGATCTTGTCACGATCATCCGGCGCGTGAATGCCGGCGAATACCTCATCAACGACAAGGTCTTCGCCAAGCCCTCCGTCGCCAGCCGGGTCCTCAAGGAGTTCCGCGAGCTCGCCGTCTTCGGCCAGGAGGCCGCGCCGATCTTCGCTCCTCTCTCGCCCCGCGAGGTCGAGATCCTCGACAACATCGCCCAGGGGATGACGAACAAGCAGGTCGCCTACGCCCTGTCGATCAGCGAGCAGACGGTGAAGAACCACATGAGCTCGATCCTCCGCAAGCTCTCGGTCAACGACCGGACGCAGGCGGTCGTCTACGCCATGAAGCAGGGCTGGATCCGCGTCCCCGAGGACTAGTGGTCGCCCCCGCCGCCCCCACCGTCGAAGCGCTCGCCCAGGTCACGGCGGAGCACGTCGCCCGACTCGACCGCGAGCTGGCCGAGATCGAGCTCCTCATCCAGCAGGCGCGGATCGAGGCAGCCCGCCACGAGCAGAAGCGGAGCCAGGTCGCCGAGCGCCTCAGTTCCGGCGGCCTCGTCGAGCGCGGAACGGATCCTCGCGAACAGATCGAACAGCTCGTCACGACGACGAAACGAGCGGCCCTCATGCAGGCACAGCTCGACGTCCTCGAGGGGAAGCAGCGCGTGCTGGGTCGCTTCCGCGAGGTGCTCGGCGACCTTGCCAGGCAGCTCGAGGAGCTGCCAAAGATCCCGATCGGCGGAACGAACGGCGCCGGTCCCGTCTCACCCGAGATCAGCCGGTTCGTTCTCGCGGCACAGGAGGATCTCCGCCGCGAGATCGCCCGCCAGATGCACGATGGGCCCGCCCAGAGCCTCACGAACATCGTTCTCCGCGCTCAGATCGTCGAGCACCTCATGCACAGCGACCCGGGCCGGGCGCGCGCCGAGGTGGGCCAGCTTGTCGAGATGGTCAACCAGACACTCGAATCGACGAAGACCTTCATCTTCGACATCCGGCCCATGGTCCTCGACGACCTCGGTCTCGTGCCCACCCTTAGACGAGCGATGCGGGAGGGAGGGCGGCGGGCCGAGGTTCCGATCGTGTTCGAGTCGATGGGCCCCGACCGGCGCCTGTCACCGGAGACGGAGAGCGTCCTCTTCCGCGTCCTCGACGAGGCGATCGAGGGCTTCCTCTCCACCCACCCGACCGAGCTTCGCCTGCTGCTCGACTGGAGCGACGACGAGCTCCGGGCCCGTGTCGAGGGCCGCCACCCTCCGGAGGCCCAGGGGGCCGAGTCGGTCGAGGAGACGCCGGCCGAGGCCGGCCCTGACATGCCCCCGGCACTCGCCGAGATGATCAACCAGCGGCGGGCCGGCGCGGCCGCGGCGGCGACGGCGCGGGCGCGTGCGAAGGGATTGCCGGAGCGGACGTGGAACGACATCCGCCAGCGGGCCCACTCGATCGACCTCGACGTGCATCTCTCCGACGACGGCCAGACGCTCGAGGCACGCCTGCCGGCCGGTGGCAACGCCGACCGGCCCACCGGATCCTGAGAGCCGGCCGGATCCTGACCGGGCCCCGACCCGGACCGATGCCCGCGCGCACCGGGACCCATGGCCGGTGGCCGCAACGGGCACCCGTGACTAGCCTGCCGCCGGGATGACGATCCGGCTCCGCTCGCTCCCGTTCGCCTCCGCCATCGAGTTGCCGCTTCGAACCCTGCGAGGTCCGCTCGATCCACGCTGGGCGCTCCGCCTACGGGCGATCCGCCATGGGCTCATCCTGGCCGGGCTCCTCTTTGCCGGCTATCTCGCTCTCGTCCTGGCCCCCCGGGCGCGGACCGTCGGACTCGACGCCTACGCCTACTGGTCGCTCGACCCGGCCGACGTCTACGGACGCTCGCAGGGTGCGGTCTTGGGGCCGGGCGCCTTCCGCTACAGCCCGCTCGTGGCCCAGCTCGTGCAGCCCTTCACGTCGCTGCCCTGGGGTCATTTCCTCCTGCTCTACGAGTCCCTCCTCGTGGGAACGATCATCTGGCTGGGCGGGGGCCGGCCGGCGCGGATCCTGGCGATCCTGGCCTTCCCACCCGTCGCGGTCGAGCTCTACTACGGCAACATCCACCTGCTCATGGCGGCTGCCGTGGTTCTCGGTTTCCGCCACCCCTGGAGCTGGGCCCTGATCCTGTTGACGAAGGTCACCCCCGGGATCGGCCTCATCTGGTTCGCCGTGCGGCAGGAATGGCGGTCGCTCCTCGTGGCTCTCGGGGCGACGGCCGCTCTCGTGGCGGTGTCCGCGGCGCTTGCCCCGCACCTCTGGCTGGACTGGCTCGCCACGTTGTCCGGCAACCGTACGATCCCGACGAGCAACAGCTTCGACGTGCCTCTCTGGCTCCGGCTGCCCCTCGCCGCCCTCCTCGTTGCCTGGGGCGCCCGGACCGATCGTCGCTGGACCGTCCCGGTCGCGGTGACCCTCGCGCTGCCGGTGCTGTGGATCCACGGCCTGGCCACGCTGGCCGGGGTCGCGCCGCTCGTGGGTCGGGGCCGCGCAGGCCAGACCCCGGCTCCGTCCTGCCCGGGCGTACAGTGAGGGGCGGAACGGTACGGGAGGGGACTAGCCGAGGCCCGGAATCGACCCGGACCAAATTCCTACCCGAGTCATCCTATCCGGGGCGAAATGCGCAGACTACTATTCGCGGACACGTCCCTGGAAAGGAGGTACGACGTGACCAGCGACCTCGTACGTCGTTTGCGGACGGACGAGGGGCAGGGACTCGCGGAATATGCACTCATCCTGGCGCTGATCGCCGTTCTTTGCATCGTCGGGACTGCATTCTTTGGCTCGCAGGTCAGTGAAATGCTGTCGATCATCGGTGCGACGATCGATAGCGTCACCTAGGTCATCTCGGATCCCGCGCTCCTATCCACCCGCATTCGCGAACGTCATCATCGAACGAGCGCCGACGGAGATCGTCGGCGCTCGTTCTCTTTTTGTCAGCCCGCTGCCCGAACGAATGGACAGGGTCCCCAGTACCCGTTTCCTAGTGGACCCTCGTTCGACCCCGCCGCATAGTGCCCTCGACCCGCGACGAGCGGAGATTCGAAGGGAAGGAGGTGAACCTCACCATGACGACTCTCCAGACGTGGCTGTCGACCGTCCTCGATCGCGAGGAGGGCCAGGGCCTCGCTGAGTATGCTCTTATCCTCGCCCTGATCGCAGTTGTCGCGATCGCCGCGCTGATCTTCCTCGGCTCGCAGGTGAACAGCATCCTTAGCTACATCGGCGCGAACATCTAGTCTCGTTTCGAGAACTCATATCGAGCGGCGTCACCCCGCAAGGGAGGCGCCGCTCGATCGTTTTGTCCCGGGATGCGAGCGGCGTCCCGTTCGTCCATTCTCGGAGCCTCTCATCACAGCCCCTGATGCCAACACTCTCCTTCCTAGCCGAGATAGCCCTTTCGTATGATCGCCGCCCTCTCGGCCCGTCCGTATCGTGGTGCTCCCTGTCACACGGAGTGGGAGTAGGTCAGTGAAGCGCTCTAGTCGCCTCTTCATGCTGCTGGGTGTCGCCCTGGCGGTCGTCGCGTTCCTCCTCGTGATGTTCATGGGTGGCTCACGTCCGAGCACCCCGGGCACTGGCGGGACGCAACCTGCCGGTGGTGGCTCCCAGGACATCGCCGTCGTCGTCCTCAAGAGCGACGTCCCGCTCGGCGATCCGATCACGGCAGACGCGGTCGAGACGAAGAAGATCCCCGTCACCGACCCCCTCGCGGTCAGCGCCTACCGTGACACGGCACAGGTCGAGGGCCTCGTCGCCCGCCGCGACCTCCGAGCCGGTCAGGTCCTGACACCGGCCGATTTCTCCGCCCTCGGCACGGCCACGAACATCGACATCGTCAGCTCCCTCGACAAGGGCCTCCGCGCGATGTCGGTCGAGGTCGACCAGACGACCGGCGTGGGGACCCTGATCCAGCCCGGCGACCGGGTCGACGTCATCCTCGCCCTCTCGGACACCGACACGAAGTTCCCGGTCACGTTCGAGAAGGACAACCCGGCCGAGAACGAGTTCGAGCAGGGCCCCGTCCCCCAGGAGCTCTACAACAGCACGACGGTCAAGGTCCTGGTGCAGAACGTCCAGGTGCTGGGCACGCTCCTCCCGCCTCCCCCCGAGGATCAGGGACAGGAGCAGCCCGCCGAAGGCGAGGCAGCCAACGAGCAGGGCACCGCCCTGACCGGCCAGAAGCAGATCGTCATCGTGGCTGTCACGCCGCAGCAGGCGGAACTCATCCGCTTCACCCAGCTCGACGGCAACCTCTCGCTCGTCCTCCGCTCGCCGGAAGACAAGAACACGGCTCCGGACGCCACGACCGGCGTGACGCTGGCGACGATGGTCACCGACTACGGCGTCCTCCAGCCGGAGCTCATCCAGGTGATCCTCGCCGGCCAGTGATCGAGCGCCACTGGACGGACACCCACCCGATGGCAGCCCGAGGCGCGCGGCTCTCTCGAGGGCCGCGCGTCCTCGGTACCAATCCCAGGTGCCGGGACGCTGACCCGGCCCGGCCCACGACGGCCCCAGCGAAGGCGTAGCGACAGAGCAGGATCAATGGCAGAGCGGATCCGGGTCGTCATCGTCGACGACATCCCCGAGACGCGCGACCACCTCACGAAGCTCCTCGGCTTCGAGAGCGACATCGAGGTGGTCGGCGCGGCCGCCTCAGGGCCCGAGGCCCTCGAGCTGGCCTCGAAGCTGATGCCGGACGTCGTCCTGATGGACATCAACATGCCCGGCATGGACGGCATCACGACGACCGAGCAGCTGACGGCAAACGTGCCAACGGCCTCGATCGTCATGATGAGCGTCCAGGGCGAGGCGGACTATCTCCGCCGCTCGATGCTGGCCGGCGCGCGCGAGTTCCTCGTCAAGCCCTTCAGCTCCGACGAGCTCGTCGCCTCGATCCGCCAGGTCTACCAGCGCGAGAAGGACAAGCTCGGTCGGATGGCCGAGCTTCCCCAGCACCAGAACGGCCGCGAGCCAGGCGGGCAGCGCGGGCCAGGCCGGATCGTGACGGTCTTCTCGCCGAAGGGCGGCGTGGGTCGGACGACGATCGCGGTCAATCTCGCCGTCGCGTGCGCCCAGGAGTTCCACAAGGACGTCGTCCTGGTGGACGGCAGCTTCCAGTTCGGCGACGTCGGGGTCCTCCTCAACCTGAACCCCAAGAACAAGTCGATCGCCGACCTCATCCCCGAGATGGCCGGCGGCGAGCCCGAGTCGGTCGACGCGGTGATCGTCCAGCACAGCACGGGCGTGAAGGTCCTCCTCGCCCCGCCCAGCCCCGAGATGGCCGAGCTCCTCACGACGAACTACGTCCGGCGGGTCCTGGAGCAGCTCCGAGACCTGCACGACCTCGTGATCGTCGACTCGTGGCCCTGGTTCCACGAGACGACGCTGAACCTGCTCGACCTCTCCGACCTGATCCTCACGCTGCTCACGCTGGAGATCACGAACATCAAGAACATCCGGCTCTTCCTCGAGGTGGCCGCCCAGCTGGGCTACGCCGACGAGAAGATCCGGCTGGTCCTCAATCGAGCCGACTCGGCCCTGGGCATCCGGATCCCGGACGTCCAGAACTCGATCGGCCGGAAGATCGACGAGACGATCGTCAGTGACGGTCGGAGCGTCGTCTACGCCCTCAACCGAGGGGTCCCCTTCGTCGTCAGCAACCGCGAGGCGCAGGTGAGCCAGGACATCATCCGCCTGGCTCGCTCGATCTCCGAGGGCGACGAGGGGCTCGTCGGTGCAGGCGTCGGAGAAGACCGCAAGTCCACGGCCCAGCGCAAGTCGCTCTTCGCGCGACGCTGAGGCACGTGGAACGGAATGAAGCCCACAGGAGCTGAAGGGGTCGTCACATGTCGCTGCTGAAGCGGATCGAAAGCGCTCGACCGGGTACGCCGGGGGCCCCGGCCTCCAGCCCCGCGCCGGCTTCCGGCTCGGGTGGGACCGCCTCGCCGCCGTCAGCGCCGCGGATGCTTTCCCAGGCACCCGTCCGGGAGTCGTTCCGGGACGTCAAGTTCCGGATCCAGAGCCGGGTGATCTCGGAGCTCGACCCCAAGCTCGACCTGTCGAACCAGGTCGAGGTCCGCCGACAGATCGAAGAGGTCTTCGGTCGGGTCATCGACGAGGAAGGCCTGGCCCTCACCCGCGCCGAGCGGGTGCGGATGCTCGAGCAGATCACTGACGAGATCATCGGGCTCGGCCCGCTCGAGCCACTGCTGCGGGACGAGACGATCACCGAAGTCATGGTCAACGGCCCGCGCCAGACCTACATCGAGCGGGCGGGCAAGCTGGAGCTCACGAACGTCGTCTTCCAGAACGACGACCACGTCATGCGGATCATCGACCGGATCATCGCCCCGATCGGGCGCCGGGTGGATGAGTCGAGCCCGATGGTCGACGCCCGACTGACCGACGGATCGCGTGTCAACGCGATCATCCCGCCGCTCTCGCTCGTGGGGCCTGTCATCACGATCCGGAAGTTCGCGGCTTCCCCCTTCACCGTGGACGACCTGATCCGGTTCGGCACCGCGACGCCCGAGATGTTCGACTTCCTCAAGGCCTGCGTCGAGGCCCGCCTCAACATCTTCGTCTCGGGCGGCACCGGCTCGGGCAAGACGACGACCCTCAACGTGCTCTCCTCGTTCGTCCCGAACGACGAGCGGATCGTGACCATCGAGGACGCGGCCGAGCTCCAGCTTCGGCAGGAGCACGTGGTCACACTCGAGTCGCGCCCGCCGAACATCGAGGGCAAGGGCGCGATCCCGATCCGCGAGCTCGTCCGGAACTCGCTCCGGATGCGGCCCGACCGGATCATCGTCGGGGAGTGCCGCTCGGGCGAGGCGCTCGACATGCTCCAGGCGATGAACACCGGCCACGACGGCTCGATGTCGACGGGCCATGCGAACAGTCCGCGGGACATGCTCGCTCGCCTCGAGACGATGGTGCTCATGGCCGGCGTCGACCTGCCGGTCCGTGCGATCCGCGAGCAGATCGCCTCGGCCGTCGACCTCATCGTCCACCAGGCCCGCCTCAAGGACGGGACCCGGAAGGTCATGCACATCACCGAGGTCCCGGGCATGGAAGGCGACGTCATCGTCATGCAGGACGTCTTCGTCTTCGAGCAGACCGGCGTCGTCGACGGGAAGATCCAGGGTCGCCTCAAGCCGACCGGGATCCGACCGAAGTTCGTCGAGAAGTTCGAGGTCATGGGCATCCACCTGCCGCCAGGCCTCTTCGGGTTCAGCTTCTAGCCGGGGCCGGAGGACATGATGCTGACACTCGTCGTCGCGGTCGTCGCGGCCCTCGCGATCTTCATGATCTTCATCGGGCTGGCCGGTAGCGGCGGCTCTGGGATCAGCGCGCGCCTGGAGCGCTACGCGGCGGGCGGCCGCCCTGAGCAGGCCGCACAGACCGGGGAGAGCTCGGGGCCGATCAGCGACCTCATCTCACAGTCGGCCGCGATGGCGACCCTCAACCGGGCCGTCGAGCAGCGCGACTTCGGGGCGAACCTCGCCCGCGAGATCGCCCGGGCCGACCTCAAGCTGAAGCCTTCGGAGTACCTCGCGATCTGGGGGGCCGCGATCGTCGGCATCCCGGCGGCGATGTTCGTCCTCGGAGCGATCTTCCCGACTCTGCGCAGCCCGGTCTTCCTGATCGGCGGCGCGGTCATCGGCTTCTTCGCGCCGCGCTTCTGGCTGAAGCACCGGCAGGGCCAGCGGCTCAAGGCGTTCAACACGCGGCTGGCGGACACGATCACCCTGATCGCGAACGCTCTCCGCGCCGGCTCGTCGTTCCTCCAGGCGATCGAGATGGTCGTCCGGGAGAGCGAGCCGCCGATCTCGACCGAGTTCGGCCGGGTCATCCGCGAGGTGAACCTGGGTCTCCCGTTCGACGAGGCGCTCCAGAACATGGTCCGGCGCGTCCGCTCGGACGACCTCGAGCTGATGGCGACCGCGATCTCCGTCCAGCACCAGGTCGGCGGCAACCTCGCCGAGATCCTGGACTCGATCGCGTACACGATCCGCGAGCGAGTCCGGATCAAGGGCGAGATCCGGACGCTCACCGCGCAGCAGCGCCTCTCCGGTCTGGTCGTGGGCCTGCTGCCGATCGGCCTGACAGGCGCCCTGACCGTGATCGCGCCGGGCTACATGGATCCGATGTTCCAGAAGCCGCCGGAGGTCTACGGGCTGCCGGCCGGCACGATCATCCTCGCGTTCGGCGGGTTCATGATGTTCCTGGGCTTCATGGCGATCCGCAAGATCGTCGACATCGAGGTCTGATGCCATGCCGCCCCTCCTGATCGCCGCGGTCGCCGCGGTCGCCGTCCTCCTCCTCTTCTACGGGCTCGCCGGGGCCGCCCCGGTCGATCCCGTCCAGGCCCGGCTCTCACAGCTGGGCACGATGCAAGCGCGGACGCTCGAGGAGCTCGAGCTCCAGCAGCCCTTCTTCGACCGCACCCTCCGACCGCTCGCCGAGCGCCTCAGCCACATCGGCCGACGCTTCACGAGCGACAAGAAGGCCGACCGGACCGAGAAACGGCTTGCCCTGGCCGGGAACCCGGCCGACCTGCGCACGAGCGACTTCCTCGGACTGAAGGTCGTCGCGGCGCTGGCCACCTCCGGCCTCGCCTTTCTGCTCCTCGTCCTGCTCATGGGGATGGGCTTCTTCGGGATCGTGGCCACCTTCGTCGGGCTGGCGATCGGATACCTGATCCCGGAGTTCTGGCTCACCCGCCGGATCAAGCGGCGCCAGAAGCAGATCCTGCTCGCGGTCCCAGACACCCTCGACCTGCTGACGATCTCCGTCCGAGCAGGCCTCGGCTTCGATCAGGCGCTGGGAAAGGTCGTCGAGAAGATGAAGGGCCCCCTGCCCGACGAGTACCGCCGGGCGCTGGCCGAGATCCGCGTCGGCAAGGCACGCCGGGATGCCCTCCGGGACATCGTCGTGCGCACCGAGGTGCCTGCCCTGACGAACTTCATCGGGGCGATCATCCAGGCCGAGCAGCTCGGCGTGTCGATCAGCAAGGTGCTCCAGGTCCAGTCGGAGCAGCTCCGGATCGAGCGGCGGCAGCGGGCCGAGGAGATGGCCGCGAAGGCGCCGATCAAGATGCTCTTCCCGCTCGTCGGGTGCATCTTCCCGTCGCTCTTCATCGTCATCCTGGGGCCCGCCCTCATCCTCATCGCCGTCAACATCGGCAACCGCTAGACGCGGCCCGCTGCGCGGGACCGCGGCCGCTCGGAGCGACGGCCCTCTGCCGGCACGCTCGACACTGCATCCTTTTGAGAGAGATGGCCGAGGTTCGGGCGCTCAGGAACGAGACGCGCGGCACCGTCCTGGCCGAGCGCGTCGTCACCGCGAGCTCCTTCTGGCCGCGCTTCCGCGGGCTGATGCTGCGCGCTTCGCTCGAGCCAGGGGAAGGGCTGTGGCTGCCCGGGACGACGAGCGTCCACATGTCCTTCATGCGCTTCCCGATCGATTGCGTGTTCCTGGGGCCGGACCTGGACGAGGGACGTCGTCGCGTGGTCGACCTTCGCCCGTCGCTGGCCCCCTGGCGCGGGATCGTCTGGTGGGCTCGCGGCGCGGACGGGGTCGTCGAGCTCGCCGCGGGCACTCTGGGGCGAACGTCTACCGAGGTGGGCGACGAGGTCGCATTCGGGGCTCCTTGACCGTCCGGCCCTGGCGACGAGTAGCGCATCGTCGGCCGCGGCCGATGGCAAGAGGGGGCCAAGCGTAGCCCCGCCGGGCTCCTCGGTAGCCATGTCAGACACGAGCCAGGTTCGTAGCAAGCCCCATCCCGCCCGGATTGGGTGTCAGATACGAGCGAGATTCGTGGGAAGCGCCGATCCGCCCGGATTTGGTGTCAGATACGAGCGAGGTTCGTACAAGTCAGCAATCTCGCCGCTCCACCCGCCTCCCGGGCCCACCGAAGGGTTCGCGCCCGGCTCAGCCCATGCGGCGATCGCACCCCTGGCGTCGCCACGGGCTGGCAGAACCTTGACTAACACGAGCCCGGTTCGTAGCTGACCGAAGTTCCGAGGCCTCCACCCAGGCAGTGGCCGCGCAGGCAAGATCGCCTTCTATGCCGTGACGCGAACCGCTGGCCGCCAAGCCGGCCCAAGGCGCTGCACGTCACTCTCGCTCAGCCGATGTAAACGGCCCCTCCACGTGGGACCACCTGAAGGACCAGGCGCCGAGCGGGAATATGAAATCTAGGCCGGGCTCGGAAGTGGGCGACCTCTCGAATGGGCCCCGATCACGTTCGCCGGGCGCCCAGGCAGGAACGGCACGAGCAGGCCGGCCACCGCACCGAGGGCGAGCATCGAGTAGGGAAGCCAGGCGAGGAGCGGCAGGGCCAGGGCCCAGGGGCGGCCGCGCGCGGCCAGGAAGGCGGCCGGGATGAGCAGCGTCACGAGGTAGTGCTCCCACAGGAGCGGCGTCAGGAGCTGGCTGGCCATGAGCGTGACGACGAAGGCGAGCTCCTCGTCCCGCTTCCGGAAGGCCACGACCATGGCGCCGAGCGCGAGGCCGACGCCGGAGAGGTGGAAGAGCATCGGGAAGGCGCCTCCGAGCCCGAGCCCGATCGCGACCGACTCGAGCGCCCCGTTGTGCTCGTGCCCGGCCACCTGGACGTTGCGCAGGACGCGCACGTAGTCGATCCAGCCTCCCATCCCCACGAAGGGGAGGCTGGCCGCGAAGAGCAGGAGCCCCGTGCCGATCGCGGCCAGCGCGAATCGGCGGTGGCGCCCCAGGATCCCCCAGGCGAGCAGGAGTCCACAGGTCGGCCGGAGCGCGGTGGCGATCGCGAGCGCCGCACCACCGCGGGCGCGCTCGCGCCAGCGCCAGGCCACGACGAGCAGGAAGAGGACGAGGAGGCTGACGTTGCCCAGGTTCAGGTCAACCAGCGTGGAGAGGCTGAAGGCCATCACGCCGAAGGCCGCCGCACGCTCGTGGAGGGGAAGCGGCAAGAGCCCGCAGGCCGCGCCGAGGAGCACGACGTGGAGGAGCAGCCAGCCCACCGCCAGATCCGGGAAGGGACGCGAGGCGACCGGCAGGAGCGCGATCGCGAGGGGCGGCGGATAGACGTAGACGTCCGCTCCACCGTGCACGAAGGGCGCCTGGACGAGGCGCGCCAGGTAGAGCGGGCCCCCGCCGGCCAGGCGCAACGCCCCGCCGACGTAGCAGTTCAGGTCGAAGCCGAACCCGGGACTGGTCGCGAAGACGCGGCCGGCAAGGCCAAGGAAGAGCCCGCCGAGCCCGCCGAGCGCCCACCCCAGGATGACTGCGGGTCGGAGCCTGGCCGACGTCGACAGGGCGATCGTCGTCACCCTCGGATGCTCCCCGGGCGGGGATCACCCGCACATCGCCCGAAGGTCCCTGTGCGCCGAGGCTGGTGGGGTCATGGCCGGTCAAGGGTTCCGAGGGGCGGTGGGGTGTAGGCCGGCCTTGGCTGATCTCCGGCGGCCGCGCCGCGGTGGATCAGGCCATCACCGCCGGCGAAGCGGCCGGTAAGGCGGAGGCGAGCTCGGACGAAGCGGCTGACCCCATGATGGAATCGTGGCGGCGCTCCTCGACCTCCTCCTGCCGCCGGTGTGTCCGGGTTGCGAGGAGGAGGGGGCGCCGATCTGCACGGCCTGCCTGCGCGTGCTCGGCCGGCGCCTCGGGGAGCCCCCGGGCGCCCCGATCGGCCTTCCTGTCGAGCTGCCCCACGGACTCGTGCAGCTCGAGTGGTGCGCCGCGTACACGGGTGTCGCACGAGCGGCTGTTCACGCCCTGAAATACGACGGCGAACGGCGGCTCGTGGGGCCGCTCGGCGGCCTCCTGGCGGAACGCTGGGGCCGTGCCGGCATCGGCGCGGACCTCGTCACGTGGGTGCCGGTCCACACGACGAGGCGCCGCGACCGTGGCTTCGACCAGGCCGAGATCCTCGCCCGGGAGACGGCGGCGCGCCTCGGACTGCCGGTTCTCGACCTGCTCGCACGGCGCCGTACGACCGAGGCGCAGCACGCCCTGGGCCGCGGGGCCCGGGCGCGGAACGTCGGCGGCGTCTTCGCCGTCCGCGGGGGAGCCGAGCCCCTCGTGGCGGGCCGGTGGATCCTCGTCGTCGACGACGTCGTGACGACGGGCGCGACGCTGGCTGCCGCGGCCGCCGCGCTCGAGGAGGGTGGTGCGCTCGCCGTCTCCGGGCTCGCCTTCGCCCGGGAACGCTGAGGGAGGCATGCGAGAATCGGCCGGCGAGGAGGTCGGCCGTTGCGAACGATCGTCAAGGGCAAGAACGTCGACGTCGCGGACTCGGATCGGCAGTATGCGGAGCGCAAGATGCAGCGCCTCGAGCGACTCCTGGGCGACCGGAGCGAGGCGATCGTCGAGCTCTCCCGGGAACACCACAAGAGCGTCGAAGACAGCCACATCGTCGAGGTGACGCTCGTGATCGATGGCCGCACGCGGCGGGGCGCCGCGAGCGGCAGGACCTGGCACGCGGCGATCGACGCGGTGATCGACAAGGTCGAGCGGCAGGCCGTCGACTACCGTGAGAAGCCCAGGCTCCGCGCCCGGATGCCTGCCGCGAGATCCGTTCTTCGCTCCCTCGCCGCGGGCACCGCCGAACCGGCCTCAACGAGCGAGGGATCGTCGATCGTCAAGATCAAGCGCTTCGCGATCGAGCCGATGTTCGAAGAAGATGCCGTGACGAGGATGGAGGAGCTCGGCCACAGCTTCTTCGTCTTCGTCAATGCGGAGAACGAGCGCCTCGCTGTGCTCTACCGGCGGACCGACGGCAACTACGGGCTGATCGAGCCCACGATCGGGGGCGAGTACACGAAGGGCCGCTCCAGGCGCTGATCCCGCTCAGGCTGGCCAGCCGGCCGATATCGAACGGGCCCGGCTAGCATCGCCTCGTGGCTCACGGCCGTGGGGCGTCGCTCGGGGGGCGCCGACTCGGGCCGCACCTGCCGTTGAGGGCGGGGATGGTGAAGGCTGCCGAGCGCGCCGCCGCGATCGGGGCAACGGCCGTCCAGATCTTCAGCGACAACCCGACGGCATGGCGGCGGCGGGAGGCGCCGCCGGCCCAGATCGACGCCTTCCGGGAACGGTTGGTCGAGCACGACATCCGGCCGCTCGCGGTCCACGGCCCGTACCTCGTGAACCTCGCCGGAGGGGATGAGACGTTCTGGCGCCGCTCGGTCGAGACACTCGTCCGCGATCTCCGGATGGCCGCTCGTTATGGCGCCTCGGTCGTGACGATCCACATCGGGTCGCATCGTGGGAGCACGGCCGCGGAGGGGATCGCGCGGCTCTCGCGCGGCGTCGCCGAGGTGTTCGCACGCCTGGCGAGCGGACCGGCCGAGTCGAGCGGAGCCACCGCCGGTGGCTCGTCCGACGAACCCGACGAACCGGTGGCCGCCAGCCGGGACATCCTGCCGCGGCTCGTGCTGGAGAACTCGGCCGGCGGCGGGGACACAGTCGGGACGACCGTCGAGGAGCTGGCGACGATCCTCGCCTCGATCGTGGCGGCGGGCGTGGACGAGACCCGGATCGGCTTCTGTCTCGATACCGCCCACCTCTGGGGCGCGGGCCACGAGGTCAGCCGCCCGGATGTGCTCGATGCCCTCCTGGCCGACTTCGACCGTCGACTCGGGTCGGACCAGCTCGCTCTGCTCCACCTGAACGATTCGCGGGCCGTGCTCGGCTCCCGAGCCGACCGTCACGAGCACATCGGAGCGGGGAGTATCGGGGAGGAGGGGATGCGAACGATCCTCTTCCACCCCCGACTGGCGAGCATCCCAACGTACTTTGAGACACCCCGGATGGACGAGGGCTACGACGCCGTCAACCTCGATCGGATCCGCTGCCTGCTGGCTGGCGAACCCCTTCCGGAGCTCCGGTCGAGCGCCTTCCCGGGGCGCCGCGGGAAGCCTCGAAGGGGTCGTCCGAAGCGGGCTCGCGAACCGGCACCGGAGGGCACCTGAGCGCACCGGAGCGCACGATCTTCCGTGGCTCTGTCGGGAACCGTCTCCGGTACGAAGGGGCTATAGAGGCAGGACCCGACCGGCACCCATGATGCCGCCAGCCGACCGACCAGATCCGCCCGTCGCCCGCATCGGTCGCCGGCACAGCGAGGCATCCCAGAGACCCACGGATGAGCGTCGAGAACGGCCGCGCCTTCAACGAATGGCTGCGTACGCAGCTCAAGGTCAAGAAGATGTCGCAGCGGCAGCTGGCACAGCAGTCGGGCGTCGATCACTCGACCATCTCGCGGCTGATCCGCGGCGATCGAACACCGTCCCTGGGCACCGCCACGAAGCTCGCCCGCGGCCTCCGCGAGATCACGGACGAGGCGGACACGCCGCAGTACTTCGGCCTTGTCGCCTCGGGCGCCACGAACCCCACCGCCCGCGTCGAGTACGCCCTGCGCGCCGACGAATACCTGGGTGAGCCCCAGGTCCGCCAGGTCATGGAGTACTACCTCGCGATCCGGATGCGCCGGATCGCGGCCTCGCAGCCCGGCAACGGTCCGGCCACGGCGAGCTCCTCCCGGCCGCCATTGGAGCCCACGCTCCAGCCGCGCTACACGAAGCGCAACTAGCACATCACGCAGGGGCACCCCGGAAGCTCGTCTTCCGGGTCTCGGGGACGTCGGAAGCCGGCCGAAAGGCCGGCTTCCGACTATCCAGGCCCGGGGCTGCCTAGCCGGGCTCGGTCCTCGCCTCCGACACCGGCGCGGACCGGCGGCCTTTCGTCTTGCCCGAAAGGACGTAGACGATCGCGCCCAGGACGATGATCGAGAGGACGCTGATCGACCGGTCGACGAGGGCGATCGCGGCGGCCGTCGTCGGGTCGACCCGGTAGGCGAGCGTCAGGATGCCCACGATGCCGGCCTCCACGATGCCCACGCCGGCGGGCGTGAACGGGACAGCCGTGAGGAGTGACGCGGCGAGGGCGACAAAGAAGGCGCCGCTGATGCCCAGGTGGACGTCGCTGAATCCCATCGCCTCGACGACGAAGAAGAGGCGCGCCGCCTCGGTCGTCCAGATCAGCACCGTGACGACGCCCAGCCGCGGCACCTGGCCGACCCCGATCGAGAAGACGCCCTCTTCGAACCGGTCGTAGAACTCGAGGACCTGCGGCGGCAGTGGCAGGGCGACGAGCAACCGCCGCCCGAAGTTGCGGAGGGTGAACAGCCCGGCCGCGAGGGCCGCGACCACGGCAATGCCGACGGCGAAGACAACCTGGATCTGCCCCGGCATTCCCGTTCGGAAGCTCCAGAGCCCGGACGCCAGGCCCAGCAGGACGATCGCCACGAGGTCGAAGACGCGCTCGATGAAGACGGTGCCGAACGTCCGGCTGAGCGAGACGAGGTAGTTGAGGCGCAGGAGGTAGGCGCGATAGAGGTCGCCCAGCTTCGCCGGCACGAGGCAGTTGACGAGCCAGCTGACGAAGATGATCTCGGTCGAATCGCGCACCTGGAGGTGGAAACCGGTGCCCCGGACGAGGAGTGCCCAGCGATAGCCGCGGAGCGGGAAGCCGAGGTAGTAGATCGCGAACGCGGCCAGCAGGAGGAGAGGGTCGGCGCCCAGGATCCGGCCGGGCAGCTCCTCGAGACGGAAGCCGGGCAGGGCGCGGACGACGAGGACGAGAAGGACGATCGGCACGACGATCGAGACGATCGTGCGCGGCTGACGGAGGCGCCGGACGAGAGAGAGCTGCTCGGCACTGACCTCCTCGGCCCTGCGCGTCGTCGCCTCCCGCCCGGCGTCGTCCGCGCTCACCGAGGGACGTCCGGCAGCGTCCTTGCCACGCGGCGGTTGCCCCGCGCGTACTGGACGAGCTTCACGAAGGGCATCGCGGCCCGGACGACGAACGAGCCCCGTCCGGTCACGAACCTGGCCGAGGGGAGCGCAGCCCGCAGGGCGGCCGCATCGTCGACCGGGCCGGGCAGGATCGTGTAGGCGACGCCGACCTCGAGGAGGGTGTGCGCGTCGGAGGCGGCCACCCCGGGCACCGCGTGAGCGGCAGCGAGGGTCGCCGCCCGCTCGTTCGCGGCGGGATAGGGGACCCGGGCGTTGAAGATCTCGAGGTAGTCGATCGCCTCGAGGACGGCCTCCCGCTCCGCTTCCGGGAGGCGGGCGAGGCCCGAGGCGCGAAAGCGGTCGAAGGGATGGGCGATGCCAGCCAGGCCGCCCTGATCGTGGATCGCGGCGATCGTGTCGAGCGTCGCTTGCCCGGCGGGGACCGCTCGCTCGAGGAACAGGCCGACCACGTCACCGTCGCGCGAGCGCACCTCCTCACCGACGATCACGGCCAGCTCCCGTGGGGCGGCGTCCCTCGCCCGGAGCGCCCCGTCGATCCGTTCGTGATCGGTGATCGCCAGGTGGCTCAGCCCCCGTTCGTGGGCGACCCGGACGACCGAGGCAGGCGAGGAGAGCGAGTCGTACGAGGCGGAGGTATGGCAGTGGAGGTCGACGAGGACCGACCCCGTCGGCCCGGGCTCCATTCCGTTCAGATCTTCTGGACGAGCGACTTCTTGAAGAAGTCGAAGTGCTCGAGGGCCAGGCCCGTCCCGAGGGCGACGCAGTCGAGGGCGTTCTCGGCAACGTGGCAGGGGACGCCCGTGACCTGGGTCAGGAGCTTGTCGATGTTCCGCAGGAGTGAGCCGCCACCGGACATCACCATTCCCTTGTCGATGATGTCGCTCGAGAGCTCCGGTGGGGTCTCCTCGAGGACGTTGCGGACCGCGGCGACGATCTGCTGGAGGGGCTGCTCCATCGCCTCCATCGCCTCCGAGCTCGTCAGCGGGATCGTGCGAGGCAGCCCGGCGATCAGGTCCCGGCCCCGCACCTCCATGTGCAGCTCGCGCTCGAGGGGGAGCGCGGTCCCGATCTGGATCTTGACCTCCTCGGCCGTCCGCTCCCCGATCATGAGGTTGTACTTCTTGCGGATGTAGTTCGCGATCGCCTCGTCGAAGCGGTTGCCCCCGACGCGAACCGAAGCGGAGATGACGACGCCCCCGAGCGCGATCACCGCGATCTCGCTCGTCCCGCCACCGATGTCGATGATCATGTTCCCCGACGGCCCGCTGATCGGGACGTTCGCCCCGATCGCGGCCGCGAGCGGCTCTTCGATGAGATAGGCCTCGCGAGCGCCGGCCTTGAGGGCCGCATCTCGGACGGCGCGCTTCTCCACGCTCGTCACCCCGGAGGGCACGCTGATCATCACCTCCGGCTTCGTCAGGGAGCGGCCCGCCTTCTTGATGAAATAGCGGAGCATCGCCTCGGTGATGACGTAGTCCGCGATCACGCCGTCCTTCATCGGCCTGATGGCCTGGATGTTGTTCGGCGTCCGGCCGATCATGTCGCGCGCTTCTTCCCCGACGGCGACGATGTGGTTGTCCTCGGAGACGGCGACGACCGAGGGCTCCTGGAGGACGATCCCCTTCCCCTTCACGTAGACGAGGACGTTCGCCGTTCCGAGATCGATGCCGATCTTCATGCCGTCTCGGTGGTGCTCTCGGGGAACCGCTCGACGAGCGCGCCGAGCTGGAGGAACTTGCCCTCGATGTTCTCATAGCCCCGGTGGATGTGGTGGGCGCCACGGATCGTCGTCGTGCCCCGCGCGGCGAGCGCGGCGAGGAGGAGTGAGGCCCCCGCGCGGAGGTCGCCGATCTCGACCTCGCAGCCGTGCAGCTCAGTGGGACCGGTGATCGTGGCGCGGTGGTCGTCCAGGACCTGGACGCGGGCGCCCATCCGGCCAAGCTCTGTCAACCACTCGAGTCGATCCTCGAACACGCTCTCGTGGATGTGGCTCGTGCCCTCGGCCTGGCTCAGCAGGACCCCGGTCGGCGGCTGGAGGTCCGTCGCGAGCTCGGGATAGGGGCCGGTCTCGACGTCGCAGGCCCGGTATTCGCCGTTGGCCGGGTCCGCGCCACGGATATCGATCGCGTCCGCGGTGCACGAGACCGAGACACCCACCCGGTCGAGGACGTCGAGGAAGGCGCCCAGGGTCTCGCAGGGGGCGCCTTCGAGCCGCACCTCCCCGCCGGTGACCGCGGCGCCCACGACGAACGTGCCGGTCTCGATACGGTCGGGCATGACCTCGTGCTCGGCACCGCGCAGCCGCTTGCGCCCCTCGACCTCGATCGTCTCGGGAGCCGTCCGCTCGATCTCTGCGCCCATCTTGCGGAGGAAGGCGATGAGATCGTCGATCTCGGGCTCCCGGGCAGCCGGCCGGATCACCGTGTGCCCCTCGGCGAGCGTGGCGGCCAGGATCGCGTTTTCAGTGCCCATGACCGTGACGAACGGGAAGTAGACGGAGCCTCCCCGCAGCCGGCCCGGCGCCCGGGCGAAGTAGTAGCCGTTCCGGTAGAGGATCTCGGCGCCGAGCGCGCGCATCGCATCGACATGGAGGTTCACCGGACGCCGGCCGATCCGGTCGCCGCCCGGATTGCTGATGATCACCCGTCCGAAGCGGGCGAGGAGCGGCCCCAGGAGGATGAAGCTCGCTCGCATCTTCGCCGCCGCCTCGAGCGGGACGAAGAGCCAGTCGACGTCGCCCGAGGCGACCTCGTACGTGTTCTCCGCCGGGTGGTCGACGACGACGCCGAGGTCCTGCAGGGTCTCGGCCATGACCCGCACGTCCTCGATCTCGGGGACGTTCGTGAAGCGGCAGCGCTCCCCCGTCAGGGTCGCCGCGGCGAGAAGCTTCAGGGCGGCGTTCTTGCTGCCGCTGATCCGCACCGTCCCGCGCAGCTGGTGCCCACCCTCGACCCGCATCACCTCCCGCGTCAGCGGGGGTGGCGTGAACTCCCAATGGAAGGGGCGCGACTCTGCCATCTGGGCGCCGAGGCTCACCCGCCGCGCTGGCGAGGTCCCTCGCGCCTTCGGTGACGCTCGGCGACCTGGATCCGGAGCAGCGCCCGCTGGAGCGCGGCGCGGGCGCGGGAGAGGTCGGCCGGTTCCTCGAAGCCTTCGGCGAGAGCCCGCTCGGCCTCCTTCCGCGCCTGCTCGGCTTTCTGGAGATCGATGTCCGAGGCGAGATCGGCAGTCTCGGCCATGACCACGACCTTGTCCGGGCGGACCTGGAGGAACCCGCCGGCGATCGCGAAGTAGTCCTCCTGCGCACCCTTCCGGATCCGTAGCTCCCCCACCCCCAGCGTGGTCAGGAGGGGCGCATGATGCGGCAGGATGCCGAGCTCGCCCTCGATGCCCGGGCAGATCACCATGTCGACCTCGTCCGAGTAGGCCAGTCGCTCGGGCGTCACGATCTCAAGCTGGATCGGCACTCAGCTCACCCCTGGAGCTTCTTCGCGTACTCGCGGACGTCGTCGATCGTGCCGGCGAGGAAGAACGCCTGCTCGGGGACGTCGTCGGCCTTCCCCTCGAGGATCTCCTTGAACGACGCGACCGTGTCCTTGATCGAAACGTAGCGACCCTCACGGCCGGTGAAGACGGCGGCCACGAACATCGGCTGGCTCATGAAGCGCTGGAGGCGCCGCGCTCGGGCGACGGTCTGCTTGTCCTCGTCGGACAGCTCATCGATGCCCAGGATCGCGATGATGTCCTGGAGATCCCGGTAGCGCTGGAGGATGCGCTGGACCTCACGGGCGACCTCGTAGTGCTCCTGACCGACGACATTCGGGTCGAGGACGCGGGAGGTCGAGGTGAGGGGGTCGACGGCGGGGTAGATGCCCAACTCCGTCAGGTAGCGCTCGAGCCGGATGGACGAGTCGAGGTGGCCGAAGGTCGTCGCCGGCGCGGGATCGGTGTAGTCGTCGGCGGGCACGAAGATCGCCTGGAGCGAGGTGATCGAGCCCGTCTTCGTCGAGGTGATCCGCTCCTGGAGGGTGGCCATCTCGGTGGCGAGGTTCGGCTGGTAGCCGACCGCGGAGGGCATCCGGCCCAGGAGCGCGGAGACCTCCGAGCCGGCCTGGGTGAAGCGGAAGATGTTGTCGATGAAGAGCAGGACATCCCGCCCCTCGTCGCGGAAGTACTCCGCCATCGTGAGCCCGGTCAGACCCACCCGGAGCCGGGCGCCGGGCGGCTCGTTCATCTGCCCGAAGGCCATGACGGTCTTCGCGATGACCCCCGACTCGACCATCTCGTGGATCAGGTCGTTGCCTTCGCGCGAGCGCTCGCCCACCCCGGAGAAGACCGAATAGCCGCCGTGCTCCTCGGCGACGTTCCGGATCAGCTCCTGGATGATCACCGTCTTGCCCACCCCGGCGCCCCCGAAGACGCCCACCTTGCCGCCCTTCGCGAAGGGGGCGATCAGGTCGATCACCTTCAGGCCCGTCTCGAAGACCTCGGTCGCGGTGGCCTGCTCCTCGAAGCTGGGGGCCGGTCGGTGGATCGGATAGTGCGTCTTCGCCTTGACCTCGCCCTTGTCGTCGATCGCCTCACCGAGCACGTTGAAGACGCGCCCCAGCGTTGCCTCCCCGACGGGCACGGTGATCGGGGCTCCGCTGTCCTCGGCGGTCGCACCGCGCGCGAGCCCGTCGGTCGAGGTCATGGCGACACTGCGGACCCAGTTGTTGCCGAGGTGCTGCTGGACCTCGCAGACGACGATCTCCTTGCCGCGCCGGACCCGCACCGCGTTGTAGATCTCGGGCAGCTCGCCAGCCGCGAACTCGATGTCGACGACGGGGCCGGTGATCGCGATCACGCGACCGGTCGTCGCCTTCTTCTCCTCCGCCTTCTGCCTGGCGGGTGCGGCCGTGGCCATCTGGTCCTCCCTGTGCGCCCGGGCTAGAGCGCGTTCGCCCCGGTGGCGATCTCGATCATCTCGCGGGTGATGTTCGCCTGGCGAACCTTGTTGTAGGTGAGCGTCAGGTCCTCGATCAGTTCCTCGGCATTCTCGGTCGCGTTCCGCATCGCGACCATCCGGCTCGACTGCTCGCTCGCGGTGAGCTCCAGGACGGCCTGGAAGATCCGGGTCGCCACGTAGCGTGGCAGCAGCTGGCGCAGCACCGAGTCGGGGTTGGGCTCGAAGATGAACTGGTGGCCGGGGATGCCGCGGGTATCCTCGCTCGGCTCGACCGGCAGGAGCGCCTCGAGCTGGGGCCGCTGGGCGAGCGTCGAGATGAAGCGCGGGTAGAGGAGCTCGATCCGGTCGTAGCTCCCCTTCAGGTAGTCGTCGGTCACGAGGCGGGCCAGCGGGATCACGTCGGCGAACGTGGGACGGTCGCCGAACCCGTCGAACGAAGCCACGATCGGGACGCGCGCCCGGCGCATCGCGCCGCCGCCCTTCCTCCCCACGGTTACGACCGCGAAATCGCCCTTGTGCTGGGTGATCTCGCGGGCCGCGAAGCGGATGACGTTCGTGTTCAGCGAGCCTGCCAGGCCCCGGTCGGTGGTCATGACGACGATGAGCCGATGGCCGCCCTCGCGCCGGGCGAGGAGCGGGTGGTGCTCGTCGCCGAGGACGGCGGCGACGTCGGCGAGGACCTCGTCGAGCTTGTCCGCGTAGGGCCGCGCGGCGAGAGTCGCGTCCTGGGCCCGCTTCAGCTTCGAGGCGGCCACGAACTGCATCGCCCGAGTGATCTGCTTGATGTTCCGGACCGACCCGATCCGGCGCCGGATCTCACGCTGGCTGGGCACGTCCTAGCGCCCTTTGCCGCCCGACCCGGATCGGCCCGCCGGCTTGCTCGGGGCAGCCTCCTCGCTGGAGCCCGATCGTGCCTTGCTCGAGTCGGTGCGGGAGCCCGTTGCCGAGCGCTCAGGCTTGCCTTCGCGGGCGCCGCCCTCCGGGGGCTCTTGCGGCCCGGCCTGTTCTTCCGTCTCCCCGATCGAGGCGAGGAACGTCTCCTTGAACTCCTTCGCGGCCTCCTCGAGCCCGCTGGCGATCTCGTCGGTCAGCTCGAGCTTCTTGCCCAGCTCGGCGAGCAGCTTCTCGCGCTCGGACTCGAGGAAGCGGTAGAAGCCCTCCTCGAACGCGCGCACCCTGGGGGTGGGGACGTCGTCGAGGAGACCCTTCGTCCCGATGTAGAGGATCGCCACCTGCTTCTCGACCGGCAGGGGCTCGTACTGCGGTTGCTTGATGACCTCGGAGATCTTCTCGCCCCTGGTCAGCTGGTCGCGGGTCGCCTTGTCGAGGTCCGAGGCGAACTGCGCGAAGGCAGCCAGCTCGCGGTACTGGGCAAGGTCGAGCTTCAGCGGGGCGGCCACCTTCTTCATCGCCTTCGTCTGGGCCGCGGTGCCCACGCGGGAGACCGAGATCCCGACGTTCAGGGCCGGTCGCTGCCCGGCGTTGAAGAGGTCGGTCTCGAGGTAGATCTGCCCGTCCGTAATCGAGATGACGTTCGTCGGGATGTAGGCCGAGACGTCGTTCGCCTGCGTCTCGATCACCGGGAGCGCGGTCAGGGAGCCCCCGCCGGCCTCCTCGTTCAGGCGGGCCGCGCGCTCCAGCAGGCGGCTGTGGAGATAGAAGACGTCGCCCGGGTATGCCTCGCGGCCCGGCGGGCGGCGGAGGAGCAGGGACATCTCGCGGTAGGCCCAGGCGTGCTTCGTCAGGTCGTCGTAGACACAGAGCGCGTCCTTGACGTGCGTCCCCTCGAGCTTGACGCCCTCCTCCATGACCTCCTCCCCCATCGTCGCCCCGGCGTACGGCGCGAGGTACTGGACGGGAGCGGGCTCGTCGGCCCCGGCGATGACGACGATCGTGTGCTCCATCGCGCCGTGCTCCTCGAGCACGGCGACAGTCTTTGCGACCGTGGAGAGTTTCTGCCCGATCGCGACGTAGATGCAGACGAGCCCCTTCCCCTTCTGGTTGATGATCGTGTCGACTGCGATCGCGGTCTTGCCCGTCTGGCGGTCGCCGATGATCAGCTCGCGCTGGCCGCGGCCGATCGGGATGAGCGCGTCGATCGCCTTGATCCCCGTCTGGACCGGCGTATCGACCGACTTGCGCGTGATGACGCCCGGGGCGACGCGCTCGACGGGGCGAGTCCGCTTGGCGTCGATCGGCCCCTTCCCGTCGAGGGGCACGCCCAGCGGGCTCACGACGCGCCCGAGGAGCGCCTGCCCGACCGGCACCTCCACGACCCGCCCCGTCGTCTTGACCGTGTCCCCCTCCTGGATCTTTCGGTACTCGCCCAGGATGACCGCGCCGACCGTCTCCTCATCGAGGTTGAGGGCCATACCCATCACCGGCTCGGCGCCATCCCCGCCGGGGAACTCGAGGAGCTCCGAGGCGACCGCCCCCTCGAGGCCGTAGATCCGGGCGATCCCGTCGCCGACCTCGATGACGGTGCCCACCGAGCGAGTCTCGACCGCGGCGTCGAACCCCTCGATCGCGGACTTGATGATCGTCGTGATCTCGTCAGACCGGGTGGCCATCAGATGCGTCTCCTAGATCGTGCCCGCCACGAGGCGAGCTCGCAGCCGCTCAAGTCGCCCGCGGACACTGCCGTCGATCAGTCGATCGCCGAGCCGGACCTGCAGGCCGCCGAGGAGCGAGGGATCGACCTCGACCTCGGCCTCCACCCGACCGCCCGTCCGTCGCTCGAGCCGCTCGGTGATCTGTCGCACCTCATCGTCGTCGAGCGGCAGGGCCGACGTGATGAGTGCCTCGGTGATGCCCTCACGGCGTTGCTGGAGCTGACGGAAGGCCCGGGCGACCTGCGGGAGCAGATCGATCCGGCCGCGGCGCAGCAGGAGCGCACAGAGGTTTCTCAGGGGCGGCAGGGCGTTCTTGCCAAGCGCCCGCTCCAGCACCTCCTCCCGCCGACGCAGCGGCAGGGCGGGGTTCTCGAGGATCCGCGCGACGTCCTCGTCCCGACCGATCGTCGCCGCGCGATCGAGCTGGTCGAGCCATTCGTCGACCGTATCGTCACGAACCGCCAGGTCGAAGGCCGCCTCCGCGTAGCGCCGGCCAGAGGCGCCGATCCGGGCCATCAGCGCTCCCGCCTGCCGTTGCCGCCGATCTCGACGAGGAACTCCTCCACGAGACGCCGCTGGCGAGGATCATCCATCGAGCTGCCCACGACCTTGCCAGCCGCCGCGATCGCGAGGTCCGCGACCGCGCCCCGCACGTCCGCCATCGCCCGCCGCCGCTCGGCCTCGATCTCCTCGGCCGCCTGGGCATGCATCCGTTCGAGTTCGGCGCGGGTGGCAGCAGCCTCTCGTTCGCCGGCCTCCTCCGCCGCGCGCTGGGCGCGGGCGAGGATCTCGTTCGCTTCCTGGCGCGCCCTTTTCAGGATCCCGCGGCGCTCCTCGGCGGCGCGCTCCCGCTCCGTCCGTGCGGCGTCGGCGTCCTTCAGTCCCTGCTCGATCCGCGAGCGGCGCTCCTCGAGGACGCCGCCGATCCGTCGGAAGGCGGCGAGATAAAGGATCGCCAGGAAGAGGAGGAAGCTCGCCGTTTGGGTGAAGACCCAGAAGAGGTTGATCTGGAAGGCCGGTCCGGCTTCCTCCTCCGCCTGAGCCAGGCGGATGGCGGCCTCGATCGCACCTCCGGCAAGCCCCAAGACGTCCACGGTCGGTTCCGACTATCCCGGCGTGCGAAGGAAGATCACGAGGAGCCCAACCACGATCGCGAGGACACCAAGGCCCTCGGCAAAGGCGGCCCCGATGAGGAAGGTCGCGCGGATCTGGGCCGTGGCGTCGGGGTTCCGGCCGATCGCGCTTGTTGACAGGCCGGTGAGGATGCCGATCCCGATCCCCGGGCCGATGACGCCGAGGGCCGCGAGGCCGGCTCCGATCAGTTCCATCTACTCTCCCTGCCTCCTCTGTGCCCGGAGCATCCGGGCGATAGCCGCTCGATGGGTGGCTCCGCGCTGCCTAGCCGTGGGCGGGGGCCACGTTCCCGTGCCCGACTGCTTCCACCGACCCGGCGTGGGCCGCTGTGGGGTGCTCATCGTCATGGCCCTCGATCGCGATGAGAGTGAACATCAGGGTAAGGACCGAGAAGATCAACGCCTGCATGAAGTTGAGCAGGACCTCCAGGCTGAACATCGCCACGGGCACGATCGCGATCGTCAGGGCGGTGATGACCCCGATCGCGACCTCACCGGCATAGATGTTGCCGAAGAGTCGCATCGACAACGTGACCGGCTTCACGAACTCGAGCATGAACTCGATGAGCCCCACGTAGAGGGCGATGACGCCCGCGAAGAGGCCTTCCTCCCGGAACGGGCGAAGGCTGAAGAACTTGCCTAGGTAGCCGCGCAGACCGAGATGGCGCACCCCCTCGAGGTGGAAGAGGACAAAGCTCACGAGCGCCAGGCCGATCGTGACGTTGAGGTCGCTCGTGGGGGCCCGCAGGAACTCGACGCGTCCAACTCCCGGCAGGAGGCCGCTCCAGTTACTCAACAGGATGAAAAGGAAGAAGGCCGCGAAGATCGGCACGTAGCGCCGCGCCGGCGGTCCGCCGAGCGAGGTCGCGAAGTCGGCCAGCCCTTCGTAGACGTACTCGAGGAGGTTCTGCGCGCGCGAAGGCACGAGACGCACGCTCCGCGACACGACGACCGCGACCACGACGATCACTGCCATGACCAGCCAGCCGGTGAAGATCGACGATGGGATCGAGGGATCGAAGGTGACGATCCCCTGCGGCGCGGGAGTACTCGGATCGAGGTCGATCACGACGTGCGGCCGCGGGAGTTCGAAGTTCGCGAAGATCGCGTCGAGTGGGAAGGAGATCGGCTGACCGGGATGTCCGCCCGGCGGAAAGGGCGGCGCGACGATGTATCCGACGACGACCAGGGCAATGACCGCGAGAATGGCCACGAGGAGCGGCCGGCGCATCGAAGCGGGCGTCTCGGCGACCTCGCCCGCGGCGACGACGGCGTCGCTGCCGAGCTCCGGCCCGAGGGCCTCCTTCATCCGTCGTTCGCGCGCTGTCTCGTCCTTCAACGACTGCTCCGTGGGGCGCCCGCGGGCAGCGTCGGGGCCGCGGGGGTCAGGTCCGGCGCGCCACCTAGTCGAAGCGCGCGAGGAACCGGCTGATCAGGCGGTAGACCGCCACTCCTCCACCGGCCAGCCCGACGAAGAACCCGGTCAGGACGAAGATGGGGAGCGTCCCGAGCCTCTCGTCGACCCAGTTCCCGGCCAGCACGCCTGCGAGGACCGTCACCAGGAGGATGATGCCGATCTCCGAGAAGAGGGCCAGGTAGGCACCGGCCTGACCCAGTCCGTTCACGGAAGCCCTGGCAACGCGCCGGGAGTATAGCAGTTGCCCCCTTCGGCTCCGGGTCGGCCGCCGCCGCCCCTCGGTCGCTCACCGTTGACGTTCTGGGTCGTCGTAGGAGGCCGCCGAGAGCTCCTGCGAGACGCGGTTCCGCATGCCCAGGAAGAGGAGCAGGACGCCGAAGGCGAGGATCGCGGCGAGGAAGGCCGACAGCTGTTGCCGGCCGGTCAGGACGAGGCTCAACATGGCGAGCACGCCGCACAGCCCGTAGATCAGCAGGACCGCCTGCCGGTGCGAGAGCCCAAGGTCCAGGAGTCGGTGGTGGAAATGGCCGCGATCAGGCGTGAACGGTGACCGACGGTTGGCCAGTCGCCGCACGATGATCCAGAACGTGTCCAGGATCGGTACGCCCAGGACGAGGAGCGCCAGGGCGACCTTTGCCGTGCCCAAAATCGACAGGACCGCGAGGGCATAGCCGAGCGCGTAGACACCTGCCGTCCCGGAGAAGATCCGGGCGGGGTGGAAGTTCCAGGGCAGGAAGCCTGCGAGGGCTGCGGCCAGGACCAGGCAGAGCAGCGCGACGTAGGGCTGGTTCAGCGCGGAAGTGAGCGAGATGACCCCGAGCGTCACCGCTGCCACGAGTCCGACGCCCGTGCTCAGGCCGTCGAGGCCGTCGATGAAGTTGATGCTGTTGATCATCCCGACGATCCACACGACAGTCACGAGGATCGCGACCGGTTCGTCGAAGCGGATCAGGCCGCTGCCGAACGGGTTGTTGATGAAGTCGATCGTCGCTCCCGACACGACCGCCAGCAGGGCCAGCCCGATCTGCGCCACGAGCTGCCAGCGGGCCCGGATGTCGCGACGGTCGTCGATGAAACCGAGGGCGGCCGCGACGGCGACCCCGACGAACAGCGCGCCCAGCTCGGCGGGTTGGATCGAGTGGAGGCGCGGGACGATCCCGGAAGCCCCGTTGACGGCGCTGGCGCCGATGGCGCCGACAAGGAACGCGAGGGCGATCGCAAGCCCACCGCCGCGCGGTACGGGCCGGTCGTGGACCCGGCGGGGATCGTCGGGGGAGTCGATCGCCCCCGACCGCTCGGCGAGGCGGCCTGCGAGCGGCGTGAGCAGGTATGAGAGAACGAGCGTCGCCGCCGCCGCCGCAGCGATGAAGAGGAGCGCCTCCAGCCCGGTGGGGATCATGCCCTTCGGCCGATGTGGGTCGCGGCCGTCCGGCGGATGGGGGTCACGGCCGTCCGGCGGATGGGGGTCACGCCCGTGGGCGGGCGAGGGTCACGCCGCAGGCAGCCCGGGGACCGGGAAACGGGCGCAGATCTCGCGGACCTCGGCCGCCAGCCGGTCGCGCTCGGATTCGTCATCGCGGGTCTCGATCGCGCGGACGATCAGCCGGCCAACCTGTCGCATCTCCTCGACGCCGAAGCCGCGGGTCGTCGTTGCGGGCGTCCCCACGCGGATCCCGGAGGCGGTGTTCGGCGGGTGCTGGTCGAACGGGATGGCGTTCTTGTTCACGGTGATCCCGATCGCGTCGAGCAGCGCCTCGGCCTCCTTGCCGGTGACGCCCAGCGGCGTGACGTCGACGAGTAGCAGGTGGTTGTCCGTTCCGCCCGAGACGACCCTCGCCCCGAGCCCGACGAGGCGCTCCGCGAGCGTGGCCGCGTTCTCGACCGTCCGGCGCATGTCGGAACGGAAGTCGTCGCCGTCGGCGAGCTTCAGCCCTACCGCCTTGGCCGCGATCACGTGCATGAGCGGTCCACCCTGGACGAGGGGAAAGACGGCCTTGTCGATCGCCTGCGCGAGGGTGGCCTTCAGGACCGGGAACGATGCGCGATCGACCTCGGCCGGCAAGTCCTGCTTCGCGAAGATCAGCCCACCCCGCGGGCCGCGGAGCGTCTTGTGGGTCGTCGTCGTGACGATGTCGGCATGCGGGAAAGGCGAGGGATGGAGCCCCGCTGCGATCAGGCCAGCGATGTGCGCGATGTCAGCCATCATCAGCGCGCCGATCGAGTGGGCGATCGCGGCGATCCGCTCGAAGTCGATGATCCGGGGGTAGGCGGACGCGCCCGAGACGATGAGCTTGGGCCGGACTTCCTCGGCCTGGCGGGCCAGCTCGTCGTAGTCGATCCGCTCGTCCTCCTTGCGCACGCCGTAGGCGTGCACCTCGAAGAACCGCCCCGAGAAGTTCACCGGGGAGCCGTGCGTGAGGTGGCCGCCGTGGGAGAGGTTCATCCCGAGGATCCGGTCCCCGGGCGCTAGGACGCTGAAATAGGCGGCCATGTTCGCCTGGGCGCCGGAGTGGGGCTGGACGTTGACGTGCTCTGCCCCCGGGAAGAGCGCAAGGGCGCGCTCCTGGGCGAGCCGCTCAGCGACGTCGACGTACTCGCAACCGCCGTAATAGCGGCGGCCCGGGAGACCCTCGGCGTACTTGTTCGTGAGCCAGGAGCCCTGCGCCTCCATCACCGCGCCGAAGGCGTAATTCTCGCTCGCGATGAGCTCGATCTTCCAGTGCTGCCGGGCGCGCTCCTCGAGCATCGCCTCCCAGAGCTCCGGGTCGACCTCGGAGATCGGCGCCCAGCCGAGACCTCGGCTCGCGGTGACGGTCATCCTGGCTGGTCCCTCCGGTGGTGGCCGAATCGCCCGTACGCGCGCCGCGCACCGCGCTCGCCCGGTGCGGGACAGTGTACCGGCCGACCCAGGCGAGGCCGCCTAGGCCAGCGCCTCCTCGAGCCGAGGGCCGGTCAGAGCGCCTTCCCGCAGGATTCGAAGCGAGCCGTCGGCACGGACGGCTACCACGCTCGAAGCCACGCCGCCGCGAACGGCGCCGGCGTCGAGGATGAGGCCGACGTGCTCGCCGAGAGCAGCGCTCACGGCACGGGCGTCTCGAGCCTCGGGCTCGCCGGAGCGGTTGGCCGAAGTGAGCGGGAGGGGCCCCAGCGTGCGGGCGAGCAGGCGGGGCAGCGGATGGTCGGGCATGCGGAAGCCGGCGGTCCTCGCACCCGCGTCGTCGCCGACGACCGCAGCCGGCAGGGCCGCCCCATCGCGGAGCGGCAGGACCAGGGTGAGCGGTCCGGGCCAGAAGCGCTCGATCAGCCGGAGCGCCGCCGTAGGCAGCTCGGCCAGCGCGGCGGCTTGCTCGAGCGAATCGACCAGCAGCGCGATGGCTCTCCCTTCCGGGCGGCCCTTCGCCTCAGCCAGCCGGTCGAGCGCGCGCTCCTCGAGCGCACAGGCGATCCCGTAGACCGTCTCGGTCGGAACTGCAACCAGGTCACCCGCCCGGATCGCGGCGACGGCCTCGCGGAGCGCGCGGGGATCGCCCGCCTCCACGACGCGGGGCGGCGCCGGCGTGCCGCTCACGCTGCGACGCGGAGGCGGCCGCGGCCAAGGACGAGCGCCTCGATCGCGAGCGCGGCGCCGTCCTCTTTCCAGGTCGCGGTCGTGTACCTCGCCGCCATGCGCACCGAATCCGGCGCACCACCCATCGCCACGCCGTGGCCGCAGACGGCGAGCATCTCCCGGTCGTTGTGCTGGTCGCCGACGGCCATGACCTGTCCGAGTGGCACCCCGAGGCGGCGGGCGAGCCAGCGGATCGCGGCTCCCTTCGTCACCCCGCTCTGGGTCCATTCCAGGTACTCGGGATGCGACACGGTGACCTCTGCCAGCCCCTCGAATTCCCGGCGAGCGCGCCCCAGGACGCGCTCGGGAAGGCCGTCGTGACCGACCGCGAGGACCTTCGTCGGGCGTCGACGTGCCACGGCGACGAGATCCGGCACAAACTCGGCGCCGATGCCCGAGGAGCGCTCGTAGTCCTCCGCGCTCTCGTCGCCGGTCTCCATGAGGAGCCGGTCGTCGATGTTCAGGTGAGGCTCGAAGCCTTCCCGCCGGGCCCAGCGGATCGCCTCGCGGGCGACCCAGGCGCGCATCGGCCGTTCGTGCAGGACTCGTCCAGGGGTGCCATCCGGAGCGGGCGTCTCGCGGATGTAGGCACCCTGGTAGCAGACGATCGGCCCGTCGAGGTCGAGCGTCGAGGCGTAGCGGATCGCGCTGCGGTACATCCGCCCGGTCGCGATCACGACCGGCACTCCGCGCGCGATCACGGCCTCGACCGCCCGGCGCACGCGGGGCGTGATCGTCAGATCCGGGCCCAGGAGCGTCCCGTCCAGGTCGAGCACGACGAGGCGGATCGCCGGCTCGGGTCGGGCCATCGTTCAGCGAGGCGGCCGAAGCTCGGCCAGGCGCGGACGGCCTGCGAGGTCCGGGTAGATCTCGACGCTCCAGCCGGAGAGGGCGTCGGACGCCGCGGCGCGTAGAGCATCGGCCTGGTCTGCGCCGATCTCCAGGAGGGCGGTCCCGGCCGCGTCGAGCGCCCGTGGGAGCTCGCCCAGGAGCCGGCGCACGACCGCCAGCCCGTCCGGGCCACCGTCGAGCGCGCCTGCGGGCTCGAAGCTGGCCGCGATCGGCAGCGCGGGCAGCTGTTCGCTCGGCACGTACGGAAGATTCGCCGCGACGACCTGAAAGCGGCCGTCGGTGACGAGCTCCGGCCCGAGGAGGTCCGACTGGCGGACGCGGACTACGTCTGCGACCGCGTGGGCGACCGCGTTTTCCAGCGCGAGTCCCAGCGCCTCGGCGGATCGGTCGGTCGCGACGATCGCCACCTCGCCGATGAAGCCGCGCCGGCGGAGGGCGACCGCCAGCGCGACGGCGATCGCGCCGCAGCCCGTGCCGACGTCGACGACGCGCAGCGGGGGCGAGCCCCGGGGCCGGGGAGCGCCCGTGAGGACAGCGACGATTCGCGCGAGGGCGACCTCGACGAGCAGCTCGGTTTCCGGCCGCGGGATGAGCGCCCGCCGGTCGACGGCGAAGGACAGTCCGTAGAACTCCTTCGTGCCGCGGATGTAGGCGACTGGCTCACCCGCGACCCGACGGCCGAGCGCCTCCTCGTAGGCCGCGACCTGCCCGTTCCCGAGTGGTGCCTCGGGGTGCGCGAGGACCCCCGTGCGGTCGATCCCCAGGACGCGGCCGAGCAGCAACTCGGCATCGAGCCTGGCGGTCTCGGATCCCGCCCGGCGGAGGCGCTCGCTGCCCTCGCCGATGGCCTGCCGGACCGTGAGCGGCGAGGACGGCGTGCTCGGCGCCTGCGGCTCTATCAGATCCGCAGGACGACCGAGACGTCGCCGGTCCTTCTGAGGACCTCGACCCCGGTCGAGCCGTCGCTCCGCGTGAAGACCAGGTCGACGGTCGCGTCCCCGACGCGCATGTTCTCCACCCGAACCTCCCGCAGCCACTCGGGGAGGGTAGGCGAAACGAGCTCGAGCTCACGCAGCGAGGCGTTCGGCCGGAACCCGAGCATCGTGGCCAGGAGCTGGAACACCGAGCCCGCCGCCCAGGCCTGCGGGATGCAGGCGACCGGATAGGGCACCGGGTAGGGCGACTCGCCCCGGTCGAACCCGCAGAAGAGCTCCGGCAACCGGGAATCGCGGAAGTAGGTCGTCGATTCGAGGATCGCACCGGCGATGCGGTTCGCTTCCTCGCGGAACCCGTAGCGGATGAGGCCCTCGGCGATGATCGCGTTGTCGTGGGGCCAGACGCTCCCGATGTGGTAACCGATCGGGTTGTAGCCTGCCATCTCGCTCGAGAGCGTCCGGACGCCCCAGCCGCTCCACATCGGCGGCGACATCAGCGAGCTCGCCACCCGGGCGGCGTGCTCGGGCGAGGCGAGCCCGCACCAGAGGGCATGGCCGGCGTTCGAGCCGATCGCGTCGGCCTGGCGCTTGTCGCCGTCGAGCGCCAGCGCGTACGTCCCAACGTCGTCCATCCAGAAAGCCTCCTCGAAGCGCTCGCGAAGCTTCCCCGCCGCGATCTCCTGTGCCTCGGCCAGTCCCTCGTCCCTGCGCACCCGAGCCAGGCGCGCGAGGTGCCGCCGCGCGGCATAGACGTAGGCCTGGACCTCGACGAGCGCCAGCGGCTGGAGCGCAAGGCGGCCGTCCCGGAAGCGGTTCGCGTCGCGAGAGTCCTTCCAGCCCTGGTTGACGAGGCCCCGCGGCGACGTGCGCTCGAACTCGACGAAGCCGTCCCCGTCGACATCCCCGAACTCGTCGATCCAGCGCAGCGCGGCGAGCGCATTCGGCCAGAGGCGCTCGAGGAGGGCGTCATCGCCGGTCCAGGCGTGGGTCTCGCCCAGGAGGATCAACCAGAGCGGGGTCGAATCGACCGACCCGTAGTAGGGCGTGTGGGGGATCTCGCCGGCGCGGGCCATCTCGCCTGTCCGCAGCTCGTGGAGGATCTTGCCCGGCTGTGCATCGCGCCATTCATCCACCACGGTGGCCTGGAGCCCGGCCAGCAGCTCGAGCGTCTCGCAGGCGATCTGGGGCCGGACCGAGAGCAGCTGGAGCGAGGTGATGATCGAGTCGCGCCCGAACAGGCAGGTGAACCAGGGGACCCCTGCGGCGACGTACCGCTCGTCCAGTCCCGGACCCTGATTGACGAGGAGCCGCAGGTCGGCGAGCGACCGCCGGATCGCCCGCGCGACGTAGGCGTCGGGGACACTGACCGAGGCCGAGCTCGCGCGCCACGAGCGATGAGCCGCCGCCGCCTCGTCTTCCACCACGAGCGGGGCCGGCCCGGGCTCCCAGCCGTCGCCGAGCGGATCCTCGGACCCGCTCCCCGGCTCGTCCGTCTCGCCCCAGACGACGATCTCGAGCGTCCGCTGGCCGCCCGGGGGAACGAGCCAGTCGAACTCGAGCGCCGGCTCGTCTTCCGCGATCTCGGTGGCCGGCTCGCTCAAGGCAACATGCGTCCGGCGGACGATCCCATCCAGGCCGCGGTAGCTGAAGACGACCCGATCCGGGCCCAGGACGGCCGGCAGGTACTCGCCGCGGGATTCACGCTGGAGGCCACGAACCTCGAAGATGTCGGCGAAGTCGGCGGCCAGCCGCAGGCTGATCCGCTGGTGCTCGGGGACCGTCGTGAAGTTGTCGATCGTGACCCGCTCGCGGAAGCCCCCGGCCAGGACGCGCTCGCGAAGGATCCCCAGCGACTGGGCCCGGACTCCGATCTCGGGATCGGGACCGTGGGGATCGCTCAGGCGCTCGGCCGCTTCGGGATCCGGGTTGCGAAGGTAGGCGGGGTTCGTGAGCTGGAGACGGCTCGTGAAGCTGCCGCCGACGCCGGTCCGAAGGATGACCGGACGGTGGTCGTTCACGCGGATCTCGTAATGCGAGAGGAGCCGGGTGTCCGCCTGGTAGAGGCCGAGTCCCCGGCTGTCGGGGTGAACGTCGCCGAAGGGGTCGGTGAGCAGGAAGAGGTCGTCGTGCTTCAGGATCAGGACGCCGGTCAGGTCGGTGGCGCGCCGGATCGTGGGCGTCGCCAGCTGCCGACGGCGGTAGCGGGCCGCGCGGGTCGAGGCTCGGCTCCCGCCTCTGGTCGTCCCGGGGGCGGTCAACGCGGGGCTCCTGCGGGCAGGCCGTTCGGCGAGGCGAGGGCCGCCAGCCGTTCGGCCTGATCGGTCGTCGCAAGGGCGTCGACCAGGCGGTCGAGATCGCCGTTCAGGACGCTCGGCAGGTCGTGCAGATCGAGGCCGATCCGATGGTCGGTCACCCGGTTCTGGGGGAAGTTGTAGGTCCGGATCTTCTCCGAGCGCTCGCCGGTGCCGACCATGCTCCGCCGGACCGCCGCCTCCGCCTCGTGCGCCCTCCGCTGCTCGAGCTCCAGCAGACGGGCCCGGAGTACCGCCATCGCCTTGGCACGGTTCTTGTGCTGGCTCTTCTCGTCCTGGATGGCGACGACCATCCCTGTCGCCAGGTGGGTGATCCGGACCGCGGAGTCGGTCGTGTTCACGCTCTGGCCGCCGGGACCGGTCGAGCGGTAGACGTCGATGCGGAGATCCTTCTCGTCGATCGCGACGTCGACCTCGTCGGCCTCTGGGAGGATCGCCACGGTGGCGGTCGAGGTGTGGATCCGACCGCCCGATTCGGTCTCGGGCACGCGTTGCACCCGGTGGACGCCTGCCTCGTACTTCAGGCGGCTGTAAGCGCCGCCGCCATGGACCTGGAAGATCACCTCGCGGATCCCGCCCAGACCGGTCTCGTTGACGCTCAGCGTCTCGACGGTCCAGCGACGGCGCTCGGCGTAGTGGACATACATCCGGTACAGCTCCGCCGCGAAGAGCGCGGCCTCCTCCCCGCCGGTGCCGGCGCGGATCTCGACGATCACGTCGCGCTCGTCGTTCGGGTCGCGCGGCAGGAGGAGGAGGTTCACGCGCTCGAGCTGCTCCGCCTCGGCACGCTCGAGCTGCTCGACCTCCTCGCGTGCAAGGTCACGAAGGGCCGGGTCGGCGTCCCGGTCGCGCATCTCTCGGGCTTCGCCGAGCTGCGTCCTCGTGGCCTCGAGCTCACGAAATGCCGCGACGATCGGCTGGAGCCGGGCGAGCTCCCTGCCCAGGCGGCGGAGCGCGTCCGGGTCCGAGGCAACCTCGCGGCGAGCGAGCTGCGTCTCCAGCTCCCTGGATTCCCGCTCGATCGCGGCCAGCCGCGCGTCGATCGTCATCGCTCGGGCGGGGCGATGACGGGCGCCACGGCCGCCTCGACCTGGGCAAGCGGCCGGCGCACCGGATCGAGACTGCCCTGTGGGGCCTCCTCGCCGTTGACGCGCAACGCTTCCTGCAGCGCCGCGATCGCCACCTCCACCATCCCGTCGTCGGGCTGCCGGGTCGTGATCCGCTGGAGCCAGATGCCCGGCTCGAAGAGCCAGCGCAGGACGGGGTTCGAGCGATGGCGCGCCCCGAAGCGAAGGACCTCGTAGCTGACCGAGGCGATGACGGGGATCAGGGCGAGCCGGCCCAGGATGCTCACGAAGAGCTGCTGACCGGCGAGGAGGCTGAACACGAAGATGCTCACGATCACGAAGACGACGAGGAACTCCGTGCCGCAGCGGGGATGCGCCGTGGGATAGGCGCGGACTCGCGCCGGGATGAGCTGCTCCTCGTGCTCGAGGGCATGGATCGTCTGATGCTCGGCGCCGTGGTACTGGAAGACACGCCGGATGTCGGGGGCCTGGCTGACCAGTCCCAGGTAGATCACGAAGATCCCCACCCGGATGAGCCCCTCGATGACATGCTGGAGGAAGGGCTGGGCCGAGCCGATCGTCACGCCCGCCGTGAGCTGAGCCAGGAACAGGGGCAGGAGGACGAAGAGCCCGACCGCGAAGGCGATCGTCAGGCCGAGCGTCATCGCGATCGCCCCGCGACCCATCTCGACGCCCTCGGCGGCCGCCGCGACCGACCCCGAGCGCATGAGCCAGCGCGTCCCGATCACGAGCGTCTCGTAGAGGACCACGAGGCCGCGAAAGAACGGCGTCCGGGCAAAGCGGTTCCGGTGGAGGACCGAGTCGAGCGGCTCGGTCTGCCAGACGATCGTCCCGTCGGGATGGCGCATCGCGACGGCAATCGCGTCCCGGCCGCGCATCAGGACGCCCTCGATCAGGGCCTGGCCGCCGTAGGAGAAACGTGGCATCCGGGGTCAGTCTACCCGCGGCGGCGGGTCGAACCGGATGGCCCGATGGGACTGGCCGAAAGCCACCCACGGTCCCCTTCGCTGCGGTCTGGTCGCGAGCGCGAGCGCGAGCGCGAAGAGAGCTAGGAGCGGACCGCCCGTTCGAGCCGCTTCTGGAACCGCTCCACCTGGCCTGCGGTGTCGACGATCGTCTGCTTGCCGGTGTAGAAGGGATGGCAGTTCGAGCAGACGTCGACCCGGAGCTCGCGGGCCGTCGAGCCCACCTCGAACTCCGTGCCACAGGATCCGCAATGGACGCGGGCCTGGTGGTACTCGGGGTGGATGCCCTGCTTCACGCCCTCGCTCCCGTCGCGGCGGCCTCTGTCGTGGCGGGGCCGTCGAGCGTTTCGGCGACGACGCGGATCCGCTTCTTGTCGCGACGCTCGTGCTCGAATCGGACGCGCCCGTCGATCGCGGCGAAGACAGTGTAGTCCCGCCCCAGACCGGTTCCGGGCCCGGCCAGGAACGTCATCCCCCGCTGCCGGACGATGATCGATCCGGCTGTCACGAGCTGGCCGTCACCCGCCTTCACGCCGAGGCGCTGGCCGGCGCTGTCGCGGCCGTTCTTCGAGCTCGAGCCTGCCTTCTTGTGTGCCATCGCTGGATGTCCTTACGTGCTTTCCGTGGAGCCCGACCCGCCGCGCGGGGTGCGCGTGCGGGCGCGGGCCGGCTTCTTCTCGAGCGGCTTCTTCTCGGTCGGCTTCGTCTCGGCCGGCTCGGGCGCCTGGGTCTTGCGGCTTCGGCCGCCCGACTCGGACGGTCCGGCTTTCAGGCCGGACGCCTTCGTGGGTGGCTTGCGCGCCGCCGAGCCTGTCGACCGGGGCCGCTTCGCGCTTCCGGTCGACGCCGTCTCGGTCTTGCCACGCTTCTGTTTGGCGGCCTCGGCAGCCTTCTGCTTTCGCTCTGCCTCGGCCTCGCGGGCGAGCTTCTCAGCCAATGCTCGGTCGGCCGCGGCCTGCTTCTCTGCCGCGCGCGCCGCCTCGGCGCGCTCGCGCTCCTGCTCGGCCCGTTCGGCCTCGGCCGCCTTTGCCGCACTATGTCCATCGAAGACGATGTCCGCGATCCGGACGAGCGTGAGGTCCTGGCGGTGGCCGTGCTTGACCCGGCGGCGGGCCTTGGGCCGGTACTTGAACACGACGATCTTCTCGCCGCGATCGTGGCGCACGACCGAGGCGCTCACGCGCGCCTTCTCGACGAGCGGTTGCCCGATCGTCGCCCCGTCTCCGTCGGCGACGAGCAGGACCCGCTCGAAGTCGATCGTCTGGCCCGGCTCCGCGCCGAGCGTCGCGACCTCGATCTCGCTGCCGAGCTCGACCCGATATTGCTTTCCGCCGGTCTCGATGACTGCGTACATCTGCCCGTGTTCGTCCTGGGATCCGCGCCGCGCGGGGCGTGGCGAACCGAGGTCAGCCTACTCCTGGGCGCGATCGACGATGGTACCGCGAGCACGAGCGAGCGTCAACGAGCCCTGGGCTGCTGCCGGCTGCCCCACGAGGCACCGGCCGCGCCTCGGGTCCAGACGAGTAGCGACCAGGTGACCTTGAACGGAGCGGCCTGCCGATGGAGTGCGACGCAGGGCTCGGGTCGGCCCCGAAACGGAGCGGCCTGCCGATGGAGCGCGACTTACGTCCCGTTTTTCGCCGTCCCGAGCTGCCGTCGACGCCCCCGAGCGGCCCTCCCACGCTCGGTGCCGGCCTCATTCCGCGCGCTGCGACGGCCTGATCCGCCGTAAGTCGCAGCTCATCGGCAACCGGGACACTTCCGGGGCCGCCGAGCGAGCCCTTTGGCGGACCGACCGTCGGCGGCGCCGAGCCACGGTCCCGTCTGCCGCCCTCGACGCCCTGCTACGCTCGGCCACAGATGGCGACGCGAAAGCAGGCGAGCGACGCGGATCCGGGCGAGGACGCCCGGGAAGCAGAGCACCTCGAGGCCGCCCCCGAGGCGATCGGCCACAGGTCGCGACGCCGCGCCGCGGCGAACCCCGGGCGGAGCCGCCGATCCGCCGCGGGAGCGAACGCCGAGAAGCGAGCCACCTCTGATGCCCCCCCGGGCACCGCCCCGACGGCGACACCGCCAGTCCGACGGATCGGTCGACCCAGCCCCCGCGTGGCCCTCCTGCTCGTCACCGCGACGATCCTGGGGCTCGTCCTCTTCCTGGGCGGATCCGCGCTCACGCCGTTCGTCATCGGCCTGGGGCTCGTCTATGTCCTGGACCCGGCGGTCCGCGCGCTCGAGCGGCGAGGCCTCCACCCGGGGATCGCCGTCCTCATCGTCTACGCCGTGGCGCTCCTCCTGATCATCGAGGGCGGCGCACTCCTCCTCCGCCCACTCGTCGACCAGCTGGCCGCCTTCGTCGTGGAGGCGCCCCGACTCCTGGGAGCGCTCGATGACCTGCTTCGTCGCATCACCGAGCTCTACGGGCGGCTGAACCTCCCGGCCCCGATCCGGGAGGCAGTGGACAGGGCGCTGGCCGGACTGGGGCAGGGCGCCGGCTCGTTCGACCCGACAAGCCTGCTTCCGATCGCCCGAACGATCGCCGGTACGGTCGCGTCGATCTTCGGTTACCTGATCGTGCCCGTCTGGGCCTTCTACGTTCTGAAGGACCGCGAGCGCCTGATGGTCTCCTTCGACCGCTCGCTGCCCGAGCAGTGGCGGGTCGACACGTGGGCCGTGATCAGGATCGTGGAGCGCGTCATCGGCCGGTGGCTTCGCGGCCAGCTCTTCCTGGGCCTTGTCGTTGGCGCGGCGACGTTCGTCGGGCTGCTCGTCCTGGGGGTCGTCGTCGACCCTCGGTTCACGCAGTTCGCCGTGCTCCTGGCCGTGATCGCCGGACTTCTCGAGCTCCTGCCGATCATCGGGCCGATCATCTCGGCCGTGCCCACCCTTCTCGTGGCCCTGACGATCTCGCCCCAGGCGGTCGTCGCCGTTGTCGTCCTCTATACGCTCGTCCAGCAGCTCGAGAACAACATCCTGGTGCCGAAGATCCAGGGCGACGCGATCGAGCTGCACCCGGCAATCGTCATCTTCGCGCTCGTGCTCGGCGGTTCGATCGCGGGGCTGCTGGGCGCGATCCTCTCCCTCCCGATCACGGCCGCGGCGCGGAACGTCTATCGCTACCTCTTCCGCCGGCTGGGTGGCGAGGCGCCGGAGCTCGCCGCCCGCGACGTCCTGCCCGAGCCCATCGTCCTTCGCGCGCCGAAACGGGCCGCGGATCGGCGCGGGGAAGCCGCCATGCCCGAGCGCTCGTCCGCTGCCGTCGGGCGGCGCAGCTCTCAGGTGAGGTAGCGCAGCCAGACGTAGGCCGTGGCGATCGCGAGCGAGAGTGCGACCGTCGCGACGCCGTACGGCAGGAAGGCCCGGAAACCGATGGGCTGGCCGGCTCGGGCCGCCAGGCTGGCGATGATGACGTTCGCCGAGGCGCCGAT
>DASYTK010000009.1:0-30737 GCA_036002405.1 Candidatus Limnocylindrales bacterium | reverse complement strand
TCGAACCTGGGCTGGTGATCTACGACGCCCATGGCAAAGCGGTGGCCCGTGACGGCGACCTGCTGAGGGATGCGAGCGGCTATCCCGGCGACGGGCCGTTTGCCGGCCTTGTTCTCGTTCAACGGCGTGGACTATCCCTGCGAGTAGTCAGCGATAGTCACGCGCGATGGACATTGGCACGGACATCGATCTCTTCCTCGCCGATTTTCCGGATCCGATCCGTGAATCGGCAGAAACGCTCCGCGCGATCGTCAATCGAACCGTCCCTGATGCGATCGAGCGTCTTCGGGCTGGCTGGCGACTGATCGGCTACGACGTCGCCGCGGGTCGGAAGTCGCGGTACTTCGGATACGTCGCGCCCGAGCCCGAGCATGTCCATCTCGGGTTCGAGTACGGTGCCTGGATGGCGGACCCGGATCGGCTTCTCGAGGGAGCACACCTGGGCCTTCGGAAGGTTCGCTTCCTGACGTTCAGGCCCGGAGAGGGCATCTCCGAGGCGGCGGTCGCCGCGCTGACACGAGAGGCCGTCCGCATGGCCGCGATGTCACCGGCCGAGCGCGCGTCCCTGGCGCTGGACCGGGAATGGCAGCGCTCCTCTGGGGAGCCCCGAACTTTGACTTGAGCAGCCGGTATGAAACGACGGCGCGCTGGCGGCGAGGGTCAGCAGGTCGTGGTCGCCACGTTGTTTTCGAAGTCGAAGCCGTTTACGACCTTGGTCGCACCGCGGGTCTGCCAGTACTCCTCGATGAGGCGGTTGAAGGTGAAGGAGACCTCCTCCAGCGGCGAGCCGGCTAGCGGATCGCCTCGCGGAGCGCTTCCTCCGTCTCGCTCGGCAAGGTGGTCTGGATCACGTCGCCACGGAACTGACGGAGAGCGGCGAGGAGCGCGTCGGCCTGGGCCTCCTTCACGACGAGGAAGAGGGCCGAGCGGCCTGGCCGGAGCGTCTTCTTCACCTCATCGACGAATTCGGGGCTGACGCCCGTGTCGAGTGACGCCCCGATCGCCGCGCCCAGTGCCGCCCCGAGCGCGATCCCGGCCAGCGGGAACACGAATGTAAGCAGGCCTCCGATCGCAGCGCCGATCACAGCCCCTGTCTCGGTCGCACCGCTGAGCTCGTTCTTCACATGGGCCGTCCCGTCCGGGTCGCGCTCGACGAGAGCGGTGTCCTCGAAGCGGATGCGACCGTCATGCTCCAGGGCACGGAGACTCTTCATCGCGTTCCGGGCGTCATCGAAATGATCGAAAGCGACCACGATCAGCTGGTTCATCCGGACCTCCTCCTTGATGAACTCCCGGGCCAGCGTACTCCGGATGTCGACCCGGACGCCTGTGCGAGATCAGGGCAGCCACGACGGCCGTGGTAAACGCGCGCGGGATCGACGGGCGTCGCAAGGCGGCTCCCTCAGAGCGGGAACCGGACCGCGCTCAGGACGAGCGAGAGGACGACGAGGACGACGGCCAGCAGCATGATCGCGCGCGCCAGCCGGCTGGCCGGAAGCATCGCTCAGGCGCCTCCCGTGGGGGGCGGATCCGTTGGCCCGGGAAGCGTCGCGTCGGTCCCCACCTCGCGTCGATGCCACCACTCGCGGAACCGCCAGACCTTGCCCGTCTCGTCGAGCTCGAGGGTCATGAATCCCCGCAGCCTCACTCGCTGGCTGTCCAACCGCCGCGTGTAGGCGGCGTGCCAGCTGGCGAGCACCGTCCGCTCGACGAGCCAGATCCGCTCGGCGTCGAACTCGACATGGTCCTGCCGCGCCGCGACCTCGTTCCAGTAGGCGCGGATCGCGTTCGAGCCGCGCAACGGCTCCTCGAACGGATCCTCACGGTACTCCGCGTCCTCGCTGAAGAGCTCGACGGCGAGATCGGGGTCGCGGCGCTCCCAGGCGCGCTTGTACGCGGCCAGCAGGTCCTGGGCGTCGCCGTGCGTGTACGGCGGCACCCGGCCAGTCTAGCGGGAGCGGTTCAGTAGCCGGTCGACTCCTGGGCGGCGCTCGGGGAGGCCAGCCCGGCCGAGCCCTGGCTGCCCGGGCTGCTGCCTCCGCCCGGCTGGGAGCAGGCGGTGAGGATCATCGCGCTCATCGCGAAGGCCACGGCAAGGAGCGTTCGGCGGAAGGCGGTCATCGGCAATCCTCCTGGCTGGATCCGTCGCGAAGCGATACGAACGCGAAGCCCTCGGCGGTTCGGCTACCGCTCGGACGGCCGACCTTTGCCATCATCCTGTTTGCCCCCTCGGCGTTCCCGCTCGTCGAGCAACTCGACGAGCCGCTCGGCGATGACGTACGACCGTCCGCCGCCCATGACGAGCACGACGTCGCCCGACTCGACCCGCCCCGAGAGGTGCTCGGCGGTCGACTCGACCGACCCGGGCGCGCTCGCCCGTCCGGGCGCGCGAGCGTTCACCGCCGCAGCCAGGTCGGCTGCCGAGACGATCGTCCGGTCGGGATCGCGCCCCGGCCAGATGTCGGCGACGACGGCCATGTCGGCGCTTGCGAGGACCTCGGCGAAGCCCTCGAGCATGGCCGCGGTCCGGTGGTAGGTGAGCGGCTCGTAGACGGCCCAGACGCGACGACCGGGATGCCGCTCGCGAACGGCGGCGAGCGTCGCGGCGATCGCCGTCGGGTGGTGGCCATAGTCGTCCAGGACGAGCACCCCGGCGACGTCCCCCTTTCGCTCGAGTCGGCGACCTACGCCGGTGAAGCTCGACAGACCGGCCGCGATCGCTTCGGGCGGCACGCCCAGGACGGCGGCCGTGGCCGCGACGCCGATCCCGTTCGCGACGTTGTGCCGACCGGGGATCCCGAAGGTCACCTCGAGGTCGCCCTCCGGCAGGCCGAGCAGTCGCCAGGCGCCCGAGCCGACGGCCACGGCGCCCACGGGATGGGCGGCTCCGAGTCGGGTCCGGAACCCGGCCAGGCGTGCCGGGGTACCCTTGCCCGAGGGCTCGTCGGCCGGCGCGTAGGCGACGAGGCGGATGTTCGCGTCACGCAGCCGCTCCAGGATCCTGGCCGTCCCCGGGTCGCTCCCGTTCGCGACGAGGACGGGGGCCTCGCCGCCCCAGCGCGGCCAGGGCTGCATCCGGCGGATCCAGCTTTCGAACGCTTCGAGGACGCTCGCCTCGTCGGCGAAGACGTCGGGATGGTCCCACTCCGCGTCGAGGAGCAGCCCGACCGAGGGATGGTACGGATCGAAGTTGCCGGCGTACTCGTCGGCCTCGACGACGAAGACGTCGCCGTTCCCCCAGCGGGCAGTCGACGGGAGCCCGTCGCCGTCGCGCAGGAGCGCCCCCACGAACCCGCCCGGGTCGCGCCCCGCGCCGGCCAGGATGTGGACCAGCCAGCCGGCGCTCGTGGACTTGCCGTGCGTGCCCGCGACGCCGACGAGTCGGCCTCCCTGCGTGGCCGCCGCATCGGCGATCACCTGCTGCCAGGGCTCGACGGGGATCCGCGCCGCGCGGGCAGCGGCGAGTTCGGGGTGGTTCGGGGCGACCGCCGTCAGCGCCTTCGTCACCGCCAACCGGTCGACCCGCGCCCGCCCCTCCTCGACGACATGATCGGGGTGGTGCTCCCAGGCGAGTGCGATCCCGATCGCCTCGGCCGCTGCGGTGTACGCCGAGGGGCCTCCGGCGTCGCAGCCCGTCACGCCCGCGCCGGCGTGGTGGGCCAGCAGGACCGCCGCCGACGCCCCGGCACCGGCGGCGCCGACCACGTGGATCCGCTCGCCTGGCCGGATCGGCCGCGCCTGACGGGGACGGGCCAGACCCCGGCCGATCTCCTCGGCGCTGCGCATCATCCCCCTCCGGCGTCGGGTCCCTTCGTGGTCCCCTCTCCCGCCTTCAGGCGTTCCAGGGCGAGCTCGAGGAGGGCCGCCGCGCTGGCCAGCTTGTTCGCGCTCCGGTCGCCGGCCCATTGATGGCGCCGGACGTCGTGCCCCTCGGCGTCGGCGATCGCAGCGTAGGTCAGGCCGACCGGCTTGGCGGGGGTCCCGCCCGAGGGTCCGGCAATCCCGGTCACGGCCAGGCCGAGGTCCGCCCCGAACCGCTGACGGGCGCCCTCTGCCATCGCGGCCGCGGCCTGGGCCGACACGGCGCCGTGGTGCTCGAGCGTCGAGGCCGGGACGTCGAGGAGCTTCACCTTCGCGTCGTCCGCGTAGCTCACCACCCCGCCCAGGAGATAGTCGCTCGACCCCGGAACCTCCGTCAGGGCATGCCCGACGAGGCCACCTGTGCACGACTCGGCCAGGGCCACGGTCCGCCCGAGCGCGAGGCACCGCGCCTGGAGGTCGTTGGCCAGCGCCACGAGCTCCTCGAGCTCGACCGCGGCGGGTGCAGTGGCGGCGGCCTGGGTGACGTGCTCGCTCACGGCAGCGGCTGCGATGGGTCGCGCGGCGGGAACTCACCGGCGTCCAGCAGGATCCGATCACCGACGGGCTCCCTGAGCTCGATGGTCGCCGAGCTGGGAGGGCTCCCCTGGCAGTCCTGACCGCCGGTCAGCGGCCGGACCGTGAATGCGACGAGGATCTGCTCCGCCTCGTAGGAGACGAGGGGTGGCTGCACGCGGCCATCGGGCGGCCGGCCGCTCGCGCAGCTTCGTTCCCAGACGAGCGCCGTGAACGAACGCGCCTCAGGTCCCGGAATGCCTTCCTCAGGATCGAAGGTCCAACGAGCAGCACCCTCTACATCCAGCTCAGGACGGCACTGACCCCAGCCGGTGACCTCCCATCCCCCCGGTCCGTTCTCGAGGCTGGCGTGCATGAACGGAGGATCCTCGTTCGTCTCGGCGATGTAGGAAGCGCGCCGCTCGTCGCGGTGGACCAGCCTCCATGGCCGGTCGCGAAGCATCGCGAAATCTGGCCCCTCCTGCTCGGCGAAGGCTCGAAGGGCGCGAGCTGCCGGATGGCCGTCCAGCTCGAAAAGGGCTGGGCCGAGCAGGAGCGCGGGAGTGAACGGGTCCTCCCCACAGGTGTACTGGCGGACTGGCGCCTCCGCGGTTGCGGCTATCGTCGTGCCGCTCGCGACAGGCACCGAGTCCGGCGCCGCTGCGCAGCCCGTCGCAAGGATGACGACACCTAGGATGCTGGCGGCGCGCATCCGCGCACCAGGCCTATTGCAGCTTGCGCGGCGCGTCGGGCGGTCGGAACAGCCATGTCTCGGGAATCCCCCGCGGCCCCAGGGAGCCCAGTCGATCGCCGTTCAGCGTGAAGAAGGTCGATCCCGAGGACCCGGTTCGGACCTCGATGCTTCGGCGCGCCGTGAACTCGACCGACTGGCCCGGCTCGAACGTCCGGCCGCGGGTATAGCCAGGGGCAAGCTCGCCGTCCAGCACGACGCGGATCCAGGCCGGGCTGTCGCGGATCTCGATCACGAGGTTGACCCCGGTGAAGCTGACGGTGATCGCCCGTCGTTCGGTCGTCTGCTTGTCCTGCTCACCTGTGGCCGTGATCGTGAGCTGCCACTGCCCCGGGGCCAGCTGGTAGGACCCGGCGAACTTGCCATCGTCCCGGACGCGGATCTGCTTCGGCTGTGGCTTCGGGGGGGCCGACTCTGCCGGGCTGTCGGTGGCCTCGGGTGAGCCACTCGCTTCCAGTGAGCCGGTCGCTTCGGGCGAGCCTGTCGCTTCGGCCCCTTCCGAGGAACCGGGCGTGGCCGTCGCGCCGGCCCCGGCGCCCTCGCCGCTCCGATCGGGTGCCGGTCCCAGCCACTCCGCACTCACCGTGATTCGACTTGCGCTCGTCGCGCCCTCGATCGGGATCGCGCCATTCGTGAACGAGGTGCCGTCGTTCGGGCTCGTGAGGGCCAGCGTGGGGGCCTCCGGGCCCTGGGGCAGGGGCACGTTGAGGATCAGGGTCGTGGCGGCCGAGCTCTTCGCCGTCGTCGGGTCGATCGCCTGGATGACGAAGTCGTTGCGGCCCTTGTTCAGGGGAACACGTCGCTGCCAGTGTCCGGTGCTGTCCGCGTTGACCCGGAACGTCTCCTGCCCGGGCGCCTGGATCGTGATCACGACGCCGGGATCGCTCGTGCCCTTCAGCAGGTACTCCTCGGCGTCTGCGGCGAGCTCGATGAGCCCGCTGGGCCCCGAGACGACGAGGCCGGGCGGCTGGGAGAAGCGGAACAGTTGGAGGGCGATGTAGCCCGCGAAGGCGAGAACGCCGAGGGTCAGGAGGGCGGCGACGATGATCCCGGGCGTGAACGTGAGGCCGCCCCGCGGCGCCTCGATCGGCCGGGGCGGCGGGACGATGATCGTGCGGTCACTGAACCGGGTGCCCACCTCGACCCGGAACTGCTCCAGGACACCCTCCGGATCGAGTCCCAGGTAGAGCGCGTAGTTGCGCAGGAAGCCCTTCGTGTAGACCTGGCCGGGCAGCGCCTTGAAGTCGCCCTGCTCGAGCGCCTCGAGGTACTTCGCCCGGATCTTCGTATCCCGCTCGGCGCGATAGAGGTCCACCCCTTTCCGCTCGCGGCCCGCGAGCAGGAGCTCGCCCAGCGTCGGCGGGGGGAGGGCCTCCACCCTCGTACGGTCACGATCGGCCAGTCGTCGGTCGCCCAGCCGGACCTGGTCGCGTGCGGTCAATCGTTCGTCTCGGTCGAGGCGCGGCGCGGACCCCTCGGCAGCAGTCGCTCCGCCGCGCGCCGACAAGGATACGCGCGATCGGCCATCGTCTCCGCCGAAGCTCCGGCGAAGCGTCTGGCGGAGCCGAGCTCAGGGGTCGTCGACGTCCTCGGGGCCTCGGAGCCAGTTCTCCGGGCCGTAGACCGTGCGAGGCACGGCCGGGTTGCGCGGATCCTGCGGACCGACCACGCCGTACCGCTCGAGCTCGTCCATCAGCCGGCTGGCCCGGTTGAAGCCGACCTTGAGCTTCGTCTGGAGCATCGAGGTGCTCGCCTTGCCGCTCTGGATCACGAGCTCGGCGGCCCGCGCCGTCATCTCGTCCTCGGCCATCCCGGCCAGCCAGGCGAACTGGCCCCCGCCGCCGCCTTCCCCGTCGGTCCAGGCGACGATCTCCGAATCGTAGATCGGCTCGGGTGCCTGGCTCTTCCAGTGGTCACTCACCGCCTGGACCTCCCGGTCGCTGACGAAGACGCCCTGGAGCCGCACCGGGCGAGGCAGGTCGGCCGGTTGATAGAGCATGTCGCCCCGCCCGATCAGGTCTTCCGCACCGGGCTGGTCGAGCACCGTGCGGCTGTCGACGTTCGAGACCATCGCGAACGCGATCCGGCTGGGGACGTTCGCCTTGATCAGGCCGGTCACGACGTTCACGCTCGGCCGCTGCGTGGCGAGGACGAGATGGATCCCCACCGCGCGCGCCTTCTGGGCGATCTTCACGATCGGGTCCTCGACTTTCCGACCCTCGCGCATGATCAGGTCGGCCAGCTCGTCGATGACGATCACGATGTAGGGCAGGCGCTCCTCGGGCGCCACGCGCGGGCTCGCGTTGTAGCCATAGATGTTCCGCTCGGCCTTCGCCGCAAGCGCCTGGTAGCGGTCGTCCATCTGGGCGACGGCCCAGTGGAGCGCCGCCTTCGCCTCGTTCCCCTCGACGATGACGTTCGTCAGCAGGTGCGGAAGGCCCTGGAAGGGCGCGAGCTCCACCCGCTTCAGGTCGACGAGGATCAGCCGGACCTCGTCGGGCCGGGCCCGCATCAGCAGGCTCGTGATGAGAGCGTTGATGCAGACGCTCTTCCCCGACCCGGTCGCTCCCGCGATCAGGAGATGGGGCATCTTCGCGAGGTCGACCGCGTAGGGGCCGCCCGAGACGTCCCGCCCCAGGGCGAAGGTCAGCTTGCTCGTCGCCTCGGCCATGTCGGCGTCGTCGTAGAGCCCGCGGAACGAGACGATCTGGCTCTGGTGATTGGGAATCTCGATCCCCACGACGTCCTTGCCCGGGATCGGGGCCTCGATCCGGATCGAGCGGGCGGCGAGGGCCATTGCCAGGTCGTCGGCGAGCGCCTCGATCCGGGAGAGCTTGACCCGGGCGTCCGGGCGGACCTCGTACTGGGTCACGACCGGCCCGATGTTCGTGGCCGTGACGGTGGCCGGAATCTGGAAGCTCCGCAGCTTCTCCTCGATGATCCGGATGTTCCGCCCGTGATCGAGGTGCCCGGATACCGGACCCCGAAGCGGCGGATCGAGGAGATCGAGCTCCGGCAGGAGCCAGGGGCGATCGGTCGACGGAGCGGCGTCCTCGGCCGTCGAGAGGCTCGCCGAGGGCGCATCGGCGAGGGCCGTCGCGACTGCGATCCCCGGGCCCATGCCGGGCAGGGACCCGCCCGCGAGGCCCGGTCCGCCGGCGAGCCCGCCGCCCTGCGGGCCGCTCCCCGGAGACGCCCCTCCCCCACCGCGATCGCGGGCTCCCGACCAGACCGTCTGGCTGAGCGGGACGGGACTCGACGGGGGCCGGGGCAGATCGGCTTCGTCGGGAGGGGCCGCTCGCCCCCTGCCGTTCGTGACAGCCTCGGCCCGGCCCGGGCCGACCGCCGTCCGGGTCGTCACCCCATTACGGTCGGCCTCCCCTCCAGGACTCGACAGGGCGCTCGCGAGCGCTCCTGCGCCGGCCGTGAGCGGCCTCACGAGTCCGCGGATCGTCAGGTTGAAGAGAAGGAGGATCCCCGCCAGGAGAAACCCTGCCAGGACGACGAATGCGCCGGGCGGGCTGACGAGATCCCGCAGCAGGTCGGCCAGCTGGAACCCGATCCAGCCCCCACCCTGGCGCAGGGCCTGTCCCCCGCCGCCGCGACCCATGACGAGATGGATGAGCCCGAGCGAGCCGAGGAAGGTGACGAGCCCACCGAGCGCCGTGACGCCCCAGCCGTTCCCAACCGACGGCGCCCGCTCGATGAAGACACCGGCCAGGATGAGCAGGATCGGCAGCAGCCACGCGCCCTGGCCGAAGAGTGGCCGGAGGACGCCCGCGACGAGGGCGTTCAGGACGCCGTCGCCGGGCAGCAGCAGCGCGATCCCGGTCACCGCACCACCAACGAGGAGGAGGACGCCGACCAGGGAGCGGGTCGTCTGCGGGCTGAGCCGAAGGTCGACCGAGGAGGCGCGGCGGCGACGTCGCGTGCTGCTCGCGCGGCGTCGTGTCACCTGGCGACCTCCGCGGTGGGCCTCTCGCGGCGCGCGCTCACGAACGCCACGCTACACCTCCACCACGACCGGGAAGACGAGCGGCCGCCGTCGCGTCTGCTCGTAGAGGTAGTTGGAGAGGCCCTCCTTGATCTGTTCCTTCAACAGCCCCGGCTCGGACGTGTGGTCGCCCGGGTTGTCGATCGACGCGCGGACCCGGTCGACCGCTCCGGCGATGGCGGGGTCGTCGTATCCGGCGACGAAGCCGTGCGTGACGATCTCCGGCTTTGCCACGAGATTTCCTGTCTGCTTGTCGACGGTGACGACGACGAGGACGATGCCGTCCGACGCGAGCTGGCGCCGGTCCCGCAGGACCACTTCGCCCACTTCGCCGACAGAAAGCCCATCGACGAACACGTAGCCGGCGGGGACCGGCATCCCCCGGCGGGCAAGACCACCGGGGAGGAATTCGATGGGCTGACCGTTCTCGATGATGAAGATGTTCGACGGGTCGACGCCGGTCTCTGCCGCCAGCCGCCCGTGCTGGACGAGCATCCGGAACTCGCCATGGATCGGGATGAAGTGCTTGGGCCGCGTCAGGCCGAGCATGAGCTTCAGCTCCTCCTGGCTGGCGTGGCCCGAGACGTGCGCGCGCTTGATCTCGTGGTAATAGACGTTCGCCCCGTTCTTGAAGAGGTTGTCGATCGTGCGGGCGACGTACTCCTCGTTCCCCGGGATCGGGCTGGCGCTGACGATTACGGTGTCGCCGGGGCGGATCTCGACCCAGCGGTGGTCGCGATTCGCCATCCGGGCCAGACCCGACATCGGCTCGCCCTGGGCGCCCGTCGTGGCGATGACGAGCCCGTCGTCCGGCAGCTCTCGGATGCGGTCCTTGGGGATGAGCCGGTCGGGCCCGTAGCGCAGGTAGCCCAGCTCCGCGGCGATCCGGGCGTTCTGCTCCATCGACCGCCCCACGATCGCGACCTGGCGGTCGAACGAGGCGGCCGCGTCGATGACCTGCTGGAGCCGCGCGATGTTGCTCGCGAACGTGGCCACGATGACCCGCCCGTCGAGGGGCCCGATGATCTCCCTGAAGGCCTCCCCCACGGTCCGCTCGGACGGCGTGTAGCCGGGGTTCTCGGCGCGCGTCGAGTCGGACAGCAGGCACAGGACGCCCTCGGAACCCAGTCGGGCTAGCACGTCGAAGTCGGACAGCTTCCCGTCGACGGGGGTGTGGTCGAACTTGAAGTCGCCGCTGTGGACGATCGTGCCGAGTGGCGTCCGGATCGCGTAGCCCATCGCGTCGGGGATCGAGTGGCCCACCCGGAAGGCGGTCACGCTGAACGGTCCGACCTCCACGGTGTCGCCGGGCTCGACCGGACGCAGCGGGTTGTTCGCGAGCTTGTGCTCCTTGATCTTGATGCCAAGGAGGCCACGGGCCAGCGTCGAGGCATAAACCGGGACGCCCGGGAAGTCGGGCAGCACATACGGCAGCCCGCCGACGTGGTCCTCATGGGCGTGCGTGATGAAGAAGGCACGAACCTGGTCGCGCCGTTCGCGAAGGTATGTGACGTCGGGGACGACGAAGTCGATGCCGTGCATCTCCTCGTCGGGGACCATCAGCCCGCAGTCGACGACGATGATGTCGTCGCCGTACTCGAAGACGTACATGTTCTTGCCGATCTCGCCCACGCCGCCGAGCGGGATGATGCGAAGCGCGGGCCCGTTCGTAACCGGCCCGCCCGGGCCTTCCGTCACCACGACAGCGTCATCTGATCGTCGGACTCCTCGGCCGTGCTAAGCGACACGAGCGACTGGAGGGCAGGCTCGGCCGACTCGATCGGCGGGACGGCACGCTCGGCCGACTCGACCGCCTGGCTGTCCGGCCCGACCGGCTGGCTGTCCGGCCCGGTCGCCTCCACCGCCGACGTGCCGATCGTCGAGCGAGCCGCCCGCCGCAGCCTCGCCGTGACGAGGAGCTCGGGCAGGTTCGCGATCTCCCGGAAGAGCGTCTCCCGCAGGCCGGCCTGGCGAAAGGCCGCCGCCGGGTGATAGAGCGCATAGGCGGTCCCATCGGACGCACCCGTCTCCGGGTCGATCTGTCGAGTCGTCCCGTGAGCGGACCCGATCCGCGCGCCGGGCATGAAGCTATTCAGCGAGAAGCGCCCCAGCGTCACGACGACCGCCGGGTCCAACGCCTCGAGCTGCCGGCGCAGGAAGGGCCGGCAGGCGGCGATCTCGTCCGGCTCGGGGTCGCGGTTCCCCGGCGGCCGGCACTTCACGACGTTCGTGATGAAGACTTCCTCGCGCCGCCAGCCGATCGCCCGAAGGAGGTCGTCCAGGAGACCGCCGGCGGCCCCGACGAAAGGTCGACCCTGCTGGTCTTCGTTGAAGCCCGGTCCCTCGCCAACGAAAACGACCTCGGTCTGGGGGTCGCCCTCGCCCGGCACGGCGTTCGTGCGCTGCTCGTGCAGGCGGCAGCGGGTGCAGTCCCGGATCTCGGCGGCGATCGCGTCGAGGGCCTGTCGACGCTCTTCCGGCCTCACGCGCCCTGTCCGGGTCGTGCCGCGCCGACGGGGAGACCCTCCCCCGTCGGTCTTTCGGCGCCGTTCCCGGTGCGGCGCGATCGCGGTTCCAGCCAGCCTTCGCGTGCCATGAGCTCCGCGATCTGCACGGCGTTCGTGGCCGCCCCCTTGCGCAGGTTGTCGCTCACGACCCAGAACGCGATCCCCCGTCCGTCGGGCAGCGAGGCATCCCGCCTCACGCGACCGACGAAGATCTCGTCACGCCCGGCTGCGTCCGTTGCGAGCGGATAACGATGCCGGGCCGGATCGTCCACGACGACCACGCCGGGTACCGCCGCGAACAGCTGGCGAGCTCGCTCCACGGAGACCGGATCGCGAGTCTCCACGTGGACCGCCTCGGAATGGGCCGTGAAGACCGGAACGCGGACACAGGTGCACGACACGCGCAGCTCGGGCAGGTGGAGGATCTTCCGGCTCTCGTGGATGACCTTCCACTCCTCCTTCGAGTAGCCGTCTTCGAGGAAGACGTCGATCTCGGGGAGGGCGTTGAAGGCGATCGGGTGCGGGTAGACGCGCGCCTCCGGCTCGCGACCGGCGACCTGGGCCTGGATCTGCCCCTTCAGCTCGTCCACCGCCTCGGTGCCCGTGCCGGACACGGACTGGTAGGTGTCGACGATCACCCGCTCGAGGCCGACCGCGTCGCGCAGGGCCATGAGCACGGGCACGAGCTGGATCGTCGAGCAGTTCGGGTTCGCGACGATCCCCTCGTGCTCCGCCGCGTCCTCCGGGTTGACCTCGGGGATGACGAGCGGCACGCCGGGATCCATCCGCCAGGCGGCGGAGTTATCGATCACGAGGGCTCCGCAGCCCACGGCCTCGGGGGCCAGCCGGCGCGAGACGTCGGCCCCCGCCGAGAAGAGCGCGATGTCGACGCCCGTGAAGGCATCGGTCGTCGCCTCCTCGACCCGCTGGAGCCGGCCGCCGGCCTCGATCGCCCGGCCGGCCGATCTGCCGGAGGCGAGCAGGCGAAGCTCACGGATCGGAAATCCGCGCTCGGTGAGGACCTGGATCATCGTCCCCCCAACGAGCCCGGTCGCGCCCACGACGGCGACGGTCAGTCGTTCTTGTGCATCCACTCCGGGCAGGCTCGACTCAGGCGGGACAGATCCTACGGGGCACGCGGGGATGATACACCGGGGGGTATGCTGCCGGACCGGCCCCTCCTCTGCCCCCTCTCGCCACGATCCAGGGAGTCACGTGGATCCGACCCCGTCCGCTCTGCCCGACCCTCACGCCTCGCGCCCGCGCTTTCCCGAGGGCTATGGCGTCCCAACGACCGACGAGGGGCTCCTGCCCTGGTCCTGGGCGCGCCGAGAGCTCGACCGTTCGCTCGTGTACTGGCTCGTTACGGTAGACCCGGACGGCGGGCCGCATGCGATCCCCATCTGGGGCGCCTGGGTCGACGACCGCTTCTACTGCGAGGGCTCTCCCCAGACCCGCTATGCCCGGAACATCGCCCGCGACCCACGGGTCGTCGTCCATCTCGGCAGTGGTGACGACGTCGTCATCGTCGAGGGGACGGCGACACTCCTCGAGGCGCTCGATCCGGAGCTCGTCTCGCGGGTCCAGGCCGGGTACGCGAAGTACAAGGAGGCGAAAGACTACGAGCCCGACCCGGCCGGCTGGCCGGGCGCGCTCTGGGAGGTGCGGCCCCGTCGCGCCCGCGGCTGGCGCCGCCTCGACGAGGCGACCCGCTGGACCTGGGAGCGCTGAGAAGCACCAGGCGCGGATGGCGCCCAGGGCGGACGATGGAACGCGCCCCGCTGGACCTGGGACCGCTGGGGCGCTGGCGCCGACGAGCGCGACCCGCCCGACCTGGGAAAGTCGAGGCCTGACGAGCCGGCGACGACGCACCAGCAAACGGGCGCCACCGCGCGTGGTCGCCGCCTTGCCGCTGCGACGACGCCACTCATGGTTCACCAGCCACGTAGCGGGCCGGTAAGCGATCAGGTTGTCTCGGCTAACGCCCTGCTGAACCATGAGAAGCGCCGCCTGTGGCGAATGCTGGGATAAGGCGGGTCCCTCGACGAGGCTCCGCGAGCTTGAGCCTCTCATCCCTCGGCGTTGAACCATCAGGAGCGTCATCAAGCGGCGAAGCCGTGCCCGCCTGTGTCTTGGCTCGCCCAGCCTCAGCGGGGATCCCGCCCCAGGGGAATGGAGCGGCCCCGCCGGTAGACCAGGCGGGGCCGCTTGAGTCGCGAGGGAGCTGGCCTCAGGTGCCCGTCGTGACGGGCTCCTTGGCCAGGTGGCGCTGCATGGCCGCCTTGCGGGAGAGGTTGACCCGCCCCTGGCGGTCGATCTCGGTGACGACGACCATCACCTCGTCGCCGACCTGGACGACGTCCTCCACCGAGGGCACGTGGTAGTCGGCGAGCTCGCCGATCCGCACCAGGCCTTCCTTGCCGGGGAGGATCTCGACGAAGGCGCCGAAGTTCATCAGCCGCGTCACCTTCCCCAGGTAGAGCGAGCCGATCTCGACGTCACGGGTGAGCGACTCGATCCACTGGATCGCCTTTCGCGAGTTCTCGCTGTTGATCGCGGCGATCTCGACCGAGCCGTCGTCCTCGACGTTGATCTCGGTGCCGGTCTCTTCCTGGATCTTCCGGATCGTTGCCCCGCCCTTGCCGATGATGTCCCGGATCCGCTCCGGGTTGATCTTGATCGTGATGATCCGAGGCGCGTAGGCCGACACGTCCGTGCGGCTCTCGGGCAGGACCTCGAGCATCTTGTCGAGGATGAACATCCGCGCCGCGTGGGCCTTGTCGAGCCCCGCCCGGATGATCGCCTCGTTGATGCCCTGGACCTTGATGTCCATCTGGAGTGCCGTCACGCCCTCGCGCGTGCCGGTGACCTTGAAGTCCATGTCCCCGAAGGCGTCCTCCTTGCCGAGGATGTCGGCGAGGACCGCGAACTTCCCGTCGTCGCCGGTCACAAGACCCATCGCCGCGCCGGCGACGGGCGCCTTGATCGGCACCCCGGCATCCATCAGGGCAAGCGACGACCCGCAGGTCGAGGCCATCGAGGTGGAACCGTTCGAGGTGACGACCTCGCTGACCAGTCGGATGACGTAGGGGAAGTCCTCCTGGTCCGGCAGGACCGGGATGAGCGCTCGCTCGGCGAGTGCCCCGTGGCCGATCTCGCGCCGGCCGGGACCCCGCATCTGCTTGTTCTCGCCGGTGCTGTAGGGCGGCATGTTGTAGTGGTGGAGGTAGCGCTTCGACTCGTCCGGGCTGATCGTGTCGATCCGCTGGACGTCGGATGACGGTCCCAGCGTGGCGACGGTGAGTGCCTGCGTCTGGCCGCGCGTGAACAGCGCGGATCCGTGGGCGCGGGGCAGCAGGCCCACTTCGACCGAGATCGGGCGGATCGTGTCGGGATCCCGACCGTCCATCCGGATGCCCTCGTCGAGGACGAGCTTCCGGACGACCTTCTTGTGGAGCAGTCCGGTCAGGTTCCTGCCCAGGCGCGAGCCGCGCTTCGCGCCGTCGAGGGCGGCATCGGCCTCCTCCGAGGTCGAGCCGCGGGCTCGCGAACGGATCGACTCGGCGACGGCCGATTCGAACGTGGCGACCCGATCGCGCAGGTCGTCGGCGAGGCGGATCATCAGCTCCGCGGTTGCCTCGGCGTCGGGACCGGCCCGATGGCTCGGCTCGACCTTCAGCCCGAAGAAGCTGGCCAGGTCGGAGAGCTTGTGGGCGTCCTGGTCGGGATAGGCCTCACGAGCCAGGACGAGGGTGTCGAGATAGCGCCCGGGCTCGACCCGGGTGCCATCGGCGAGGGCGGCCTCGATGAAGCCGAGGTCGAAGCCCACGTTGTGGCCCACGAGGAGCGTGTCGCTCCCCGCCCAGGCCATGAACTCGCGGGCGGCGTCCTGCGGCGAAGGCGCCTTCTTGACGTCCGCGTCGGTGAGGCCGTGGAGCTGCCGGCCGATGATCGGTCGGCCCGGGTTGACGAGCGTCGACCAGCGATCGGTGATCGAGCCGTCCTCGACCTTGACCGCGCCGATCTCGACGAGATCGCCCCGCGTCGCGTCGCGGCTCGTCGTCTCGACGTCGAAGACGACGAACGGGCGCTTCTCCTCGATCGCCCGGATGAAGGCGAGCACGGAGTCCGTGCCCGGCTCGATGTACGGCGTCCGCTTCGGCTTGCCGACCTTCGAGCGGAGCTCCTCCTGGAGGTCAATGATCGGGGCCAGGGCGCGATGGGCGAACATGATCGCCTCGGCCATGGCCGACTCGGGGACGACCTTGGCCCCCGCCTCGACCATCATGATCGCATCGCGGGTGCCCGAGACGACGAGGTCGATCTCGGACTCCTCGAGCTGGCTGTTCGTCGGGAAGAGGATGAACTCGCCGTCGATCCGCCCGACGCGGACGGCCGCGACGGGTCCCTGGAACGGGATTTCGCTGATCGTCAGGGCGGTCGACCCAGCGATCGTGCCCAGCACGTCGGGGTCGTTCTCCTGGTCTGTCGAGAGGACCGTGATGACGACCTGAATGTCGTCCTTGTAGCCCTCCGGGAAGAGGGGCCGGATCGGGCGATCGGTGAGTCGGGCGGCGAGGATCGCGGCCTCTGACGGGCGCGACTCGCGCTTGATGAACCCGCCGGGGATCTTTCCGGCGGCATACATCCGCTCCTCGAAGTCGACCGTGAGCGGGAAGAAATCGAGGCCCGGCCTGGGGTCGGAACGGTTGGCCGTGCCGAGGACGACGGTGTCGCCGTAGCGAACGGTGACGGCGCCCCCGGCGAGCAGGGCGAGCTTGCCGTGCTCGATCGTGAGTGTGTTGCCACCGATCTGGGTGGACAGGGTGGTGACTGACATCGAACCTCCGTTGGCAGCCCATGCCGGACTGCCCTTGCGATCGGGTCTCGGAGGTGCCGCACGCGCCGTGCGTCCTGTCCCGCGTTCTCGTGAGCCCCGGGGCGACCGCCCCAGTCGGCTCGTCGCGGGTCGGGCGGACCCGCCGACGGCTCGCCTAGCGGCGCAGCCCCAGTCGGCTGATCACGGTGCGGTAGCGAGCACTGTCCTTGCGGACGAGGTACGCCAGAAGGCGCCGCCGCTGGCCGACGAGCTTCAGCAGGCCACGCCGCGAGTGATGGTCGCGGGGATGGCCCTTCAGGTGGTCGGTCAGCTCCTTGATCCGCTCCGTCAGGAGCGCGATCTGGACCTCGGGTGAGCCGGTGTCACCGTCCTTCGTGGCGTAGTCCCCGATGACGGTGTCTTTCGTCTCCCGTGCGAGCGGCACCCGGTCCTCCGTGCGATTTCCGAATCTTGTTCCTTCTCTGTTGCCGCGCGGGAGTCTAACACAGCCGACCCCCCGTCCCGAAGGGAGGCCAGGATCGCCCGAGCCCGCCGGGCGTCCCGATCCATCTGCGCCACGAGCGCCGGCACGCTCGGGAAGCGCCGCTCCCCGCGCTGGCGGAGCACGAACTCGACCCGCAGCCGCTCTCCGTAGAGCCAGCCGTCGAAATCGAAGAGATGCGCCTCCAGGACCCGGGATCGACCGTCGAAGGTGGGCCTGACGCCGAGCGAGGCCACGCCGAGCGCTCGGTGGGCGGGTCGGAGTGGATCCTCGCCGCCCCACGAGACGCGGACCGCGTAGATCCCGTCGGGGGGAAGGACGACCGGGGCTTCGAAGGCCAGGTTCGCGGTCGGATAGCCGAGCTCGCGCCCGCGGTGGTCGCCGTGGACCACCTCGCCGATCACCGCGTACCGGCGCCCGAGGAGCCGAGCCGCGGCGCCCAGCCGCCCGGTCTCGAGGAGCGCCCGGATCCCGCTGCTCGAGACGCGCCCTCCACCCAACTCGAGGGCCGGGATCGTCTCGAGCCGGAAGCCCATCGCGCGGGCGAGTCCGGCAAGGGTGGCTGCGGTCCCGGCCCGGTCCCGCCCGATGGCCGACTCGGGCGTCATGACGAGCGCGGCAAGGGTTCGTCCGCGGGCTACGCGCCCGACGAACGCCTCGGCCGGCTGGTCGGCGAAGGCGCGGTCGAAATGCTGGCGGACGACGAGATCGGCAGCCGCGGCGAGCCGCGCCAGACGCTCATCCGGATCGGTCAGGAGGGGCGGCTGGACGCCGCGGAGGACCAGCTCGGGGTGCGGCTCGAACGTGAGGACGACGGATGCCGAACCGGTTTCGGCACAGATTCGCCGCAGCGAGCGGAGGACGCGCTCATGGCCGCGATGGACGCCGTCGAAGACGCCGATCGTCAAAGAGAAGCGGAGGCCCGCCGGGAGCTCGTCCACCGATGCGAGAAGCCTGCTCGGCGCAGCCGGGCCCGCCAGGGTCGAGCGCACGGCGGGGATCGCGGATGTGCTCAGCCGGCCGCCCCGACCGGAGCCGGACGATCGACCTCGTCGGCCGTCCGGAGCACCTTCTCGGGCTGAAGTCGATCGCCCACCGTACGGGCGATCGCGACCAGTCGACCGCGCTCGTCCGCCACGCGGACCCGGCCCTCCCCCGCGGCCGCCCTCGAGATCGGGCCGGGCAGACGGATGGCCTGACCGCGGACCAGCGCCTCCAGCTCGGTCGCGTCGGGGTGGACGAGGGGGAACGCGTCGAGGCCCGTGTCAGGCGGCCGGAGAACCCGGTCAGCCCGCCCCTCCGCCAGGGCCGACCGAACCGTCTCGAGGGAGTCGGCGTCCTCGAGCCGGAACGGCCCGCTGGCGGTCCGCACGAGGGCCGCCAGGTAGGCGCCCGAGCCGAGGCCCTCGCCGAGGTCGCGGGCCAGCGCCCGCACGTAGGTCCCGGCGGTGCAGGCGATCTCGAGCGTTCCGCTGGGCCGCTCCGGATCATCCTGCCAGTCGACGAGCTCGAGGCGATCGACGCGGACCGTTCTAGGTCGAAGCTCCGGCGATTCGCCCCGTCGGGCGAGCTCATACGCGCGGCGGCCGCCGACGTGCACCGCCGAGTGGGCCGGCGGCACCTGCTGGATCGTCCCCCGGAAGGCAGCCAGGGCGGCTTCGACCTGTTCCCGCGCCGGCGGACCGTGGGCCTGGGTCAGCTCCCCGTCGATGTCGTCCGTCGTGGAGCGGGCACCGAAGGCGACGACGGCCCGGTAGCCCTTGTCGTCGGCCATGTGGTATTCGACCAGCCGGGTCGCCCGCCCCACGAAGACGGGCAGGACGCCGGAGGCGAAGGGATCGAGGGTCCCGCCGTGCCCAACCCGCCGGACGCCGGTCAGGCGCCGGACGAGGTCGACGATCTCGTGTGAGGTCGGGCCGGTCGGCTTGTCGACGACGAGGATGCCGTCGTAGCGGCCGTCCCCGGTCGAGCGGCGAGGCACGGTCAGCGCCGCACGGCGTCGGCGAGCCGAACGGCCTCTCCGATCACTGGCTCGATCGCCTTCTCCAGGGGAAGTGCGACGGTCGCTCCCGCGGCCCGAGCGTGGCCGCCCCCACCGAACAGTCCGGCCAGCTGGGTCGCATCGACGCCGCCCTCGACGGTCCGGATGCTCAGCCGGGTCGTCTCGCCGGCCTCCTTGAGGAGCACGACGACCTCGGCGCCGATCGCCTGGCTGAGCAGGTCGACGATTCCCTCGGAGTGCTCGCTGCGCGCGCCGGCCGTGCGCAGGTCGGCTTCGGTCATTGTGGACCAGACGACCCGGCCGCCGCCTTCCTGGCGCAGTCTGGCCAGCACGAACCCGAACAGCTTGAGCTGCTGGGCGGGCTTGGAGCGGTAGATCAGGCGCGCCGTCTCCGCGAGCGGCGCCCCGGCGGCCACGAGTTCGGCCGCGGCGCGCAGCGTCCTCGCGGTGGTGCTCGGGTGCATGAAGTTCGCGGTGTCGATCACGATCCCCGCGATCAGCGCGGCGGCGATCGCGCCCTCGGCGGCGTCGAGGGGGATCCCCAGCGCAGGCATCAGGAGGGTGACCATCTCGCAGGTCGCGGCCGCCCCCGCGTCGACCCAGTCGACGGTGCCGAAGCGCGGGTTGGAGAGGTGGTGGTCGATGTTCACGACGGGAAGCCGCCCGAACAGCTCGGCCTGCTCGCTGAGCACCGCTCCGACTCTCGTCAGGTCGCCGCAGTCGCTCACGACGATCAGGTCGTAGGCCAGCGCAGGATCGGGCTCGCGCCGAAAGCGGGCGATCTGGGGCATGAACTCGTACATCTCGGGCACCGGATCCGAGCAGACGGGCGTGGCCCGCCCGCCCAGCTGCTCCACCGCGAGCGCGATGCCCAGCGCCGAGCCGAGCGCGTCGGATTCGGGATTCTCGTGGCAGACGGCGAGCACCGTCCGCGCTCCCCGGATCGACTCGACGACCTCGCGGGGGACGCCGGCCAGATCCTCCGGCAGGAGCGCGCGAGTCGCGGCCTGGAGGGTCATCCGCTCGGCTCTCCGGCCGGCCCCTCTGCGTCCTGGGCTGGTCCCGGGCCCGGCGTGGGGAGGGTCTCTGCCGGCTCGGGCAAGGCTCCCTGTCCACCGCCTGCCTCGAGCTCGTGGAGGATGCGCAGGACGCGCGTGCCCCGGTCGGCCGTGTCGTCGAGCTTCACCCGGAGCTCCGGTATCCGGCGGAGTCGCAGGACCCGCAGCTCGCGGCGCACGAACGGCATCGCACCCTCGAGGACGCGGAGCATCCGGCGCCGCTCGGCGGGCTGGCCGATGAGGGAGACCCACACCGTGGCATTGCCGAGATCGGGCGCGACGTCGACGGCGGTGATCGTCACGAACCCGATGCGCGGGTCCTGGATGTCGCGGGTGACGATCCGGCTGATCTCCTCGCGGAGCAGCTCATCGAGGCGCGCGGTCCGCCCGGTCACGAGCCACTCCGCCCCGAACCGGCCGCGGCCCGCTCCCCTAGGCTCTCGCCGCGCGCGAGACCGTCTGCTGGCTGAAGCACTCGACGATGTCGCCTTCCACGAACTCGTTGAACGAGGCCAGGCCGATGCCGCACTCATAGCCCGTGGCGACTTCCCGGACGTCGTCGCGGAATCGCCGCAGCGACTCGATCCGGTCCGTCGCGATCACCTTGCCGCCGCGATAGACGCGAGCGCTGGCACGGACGATCCGTCCGTCGGTGACGTAGCACCCCGCGATGACCGTCGAGCGGCCGACGCGGAACAGCTGGCGGACCTCGGCACGCCCCTCGACGACCTCGACCACCTCCGGCTCGAGCATCCCCTTCAGGGCGGCATCGATATCGTCGGTGAGCTTGTAGATGATGTCGTAGAGGCGGACCTCGACGCCCTCGGTCTCGGCGGCCTTCCGGGCGGTGGGATCCAGCCGGGTGTTGAAGCCTACGACGAGCGCGTCTGACGCCGACGCGAGAAGGATGTCGTTGTCGGTGATATCGCCCGCACCCTCGTGGAGGATGTTGATCCGGACTTCGTCGGTCGAGATCTGGTCCAGGGCGTGGCGGATCGCGCCCAGCGATCCCTGGACGTCGGACTTGAGGATGATCCGCAGCTCCTTCGTCTGACCGGCCTGGATCTGCCGGTAGAGATCCTCGAGCGTCGCCCGACCGGCCCCGTCGGTCCGGCTCGCCTGAAGGGCGCGTCGCTGTTCGATCATCGTTCGGGCGGTCTTCTCGTCCTCGACGACGCGGAGGATGTCGCCCGCCATCGGGACCTCGGCCAGCCCGAGAAGCCGGACGGCCGAAGCGGGACCGGCCCGGCTCACCCGCTCACCCTTTGCGTTCTCCAGGGCGCGGACCCGGCCGGACGTCTCCCCGACGAGGACCGTGTCGCCGACCCGCAGCGTTCCGGTCTGGACGAGGACGGTCGCGACCGGCCCGCGGCCCTTGTCGAGCTCTGCCTCGACGACGGTGCCGACTGCGGCCCGCTTCGGGTTCGCCTGGAGCTCCTGGACTTCGGCCACGACGAGGACCGTGTCGAGCAGATCCTGGATGCCCTGGCCCGTCTTCGCGCTGACCGCGACGAGTGGCGTGTCGCCGCCGAACTCCTCGATCACGACCCCGTGCTCGGATAGCTCGGTCTTCACCCGCTCCGGGTTCGCGTCGGGTTTGTCGATCTTGTTGAGGGCGACGACGATGGGCACTTTCGCGGCGCGCGCATGGTCGATCGCCTCGAGCGTCTGGGGCATGACCCCATCGTCGGCGGCCACGACGAGGACGGCGATGTCGGTCACCTTGGCGCCCCTGGCGCGCATCTGGGTGAAGGCCTCGTGACCGGGCGTGTCGAGGAAGACGACCCGCCGACCGTCCTTCTCGATCTCGCTCGCGCCGATGTGCTGGGTGATCCCGCCACGCTCGCCGGCAGCGACCTCCGTCGCGCGGATCGCGTCGAGGAGGCTCGTCTTGCCGTGGTCCACGTGACCCATCACCGTCACGATCGGAGCCCGTGGCTGGAGCTTCGAGGGATCGTCCTCCTCGAAGAGGACCTCCTTCGTGGCGGCCGGGATCGGCGCCTCCGACTCGCCCTCGTCGGTTTCGGCGACCGTGGGCTCGGCGACCTCGTAGCCCAGCTCCCCGGCGACGAGGCTGGCCGTGTCGCGGTCGATCGTCTGGTTGATGTTCGCGAAGATCCCGCTCTTGATCAGCTCGCGGATGACGTCCGCGGGGTTGACCTCGAGAAGCTCCGCCAGTTCCTTGACGGTGATCGAGCTGGGGATGTCGACCGCGCCGTGCTCGGTCGTCTCGATCGTCTGGACGGCGGTCGTCGCGGTCTGCTCCGGCCGCCGCTGTGGCTTCCGCGGCCCGCGCCGGCCGCGCGTGCCGCTCCGGCTACGTGCCACTGATCCCTCCTTCGATCTGTCGCTGGTCGCCCCTTGCGAGCTGCTCGCGCAGCTCCGCCGGCAGCCGCACCGAGAGCGCCCGCTCGATCGAGCCGCGCTTCAGGGCCGTCCGCCAGCAGGAGCCGTCGGCGCAAAGATAGGCCCCCCGTCCGGGGAGGCGCCCGCTCGGGTCGAAGCGCACCCCTGTGTCCGGCGTGCGGACGACCCGAACGAGGTCCCGCTTCTGCCGCTCCGTCCGACAGGCGACGCAGGTCCGCGTGGGGTACGTTCGCGGGGCAGTCCCCGCCTGGCGGGCTACGGAGCAACCTCCTGGGCGCTGGAATCGTCGGCGGTCACCCCCGCCGCGTCCGCGGCTCCGGTCGAGGCTCTTCCATCGGCCCCGGCCATTGCCGCCGGCCCCGTGGCCTTCCTCGTGCCGGCCTTCGCCGCCCTGGCCCTCGAGGGCTTGGCCGCTGCGGACGGCTCGGAGGTCGCCTTCGGCGGGATCGCCTTCCGCGGAGTCGCCTTCGGCGGGATCGCCTTCCGCGGGGTCGCCGCCTTCGCCCTGGTCGTGGCGGTCCCGGCCGCGGCCCGCTTCTTCCGGGGGGTCTCCGCGGCCGAGGCGCCGTCGGTGGGTCGCTGGTCGGCCTCTGCCGCCACGGCCGGCTCGCTCGAGTCGGCCGGGATCAGCTCGGTCACGGCGTCGGACTGCGGCTCGGTCGCCGCCGGAACCCGACGAGCGCGCACGGCCGCTTTCGGAGCGGGCCCGGCCGGTGCCGCGAGCGGCTCGGTCTCGGGTTGCATCGCCGGGCCGGCCTCGGCCTCCACGATCGGCGCAGCGGGGCCTTCCGCCGACGGGGCTTTGGCCTCTTCCGCCGACGGGGCTGTGGCCTCCTCCGCCGACGGGGCGGGGGCGCCGTCCGCCGACGGAGCCGCGGCCGCCTGCTCCATGACGGGCTGGGCGGCCGGTGCGGGCGTCGGTCCCCGTCCGGCCGAGCTCCCCGGCTGCGGGCCGATCCGGCGAGGCGGTGGCGGCGGCGCGGTGCCCGACGCGACAGCCACGTCGCTCCGGATGTCGATCCGCCAGCCGGTCAGCTTCGCCGCCAGGCGGGCATTCTGTCCCTCGCGACCGATCGCGAGCGAGAGCATCCGCTCCGGCACCTCGACGTTCGCGATCCGGTTCTCCTCGTCGATCACGACGTTCACGACCTGCGCGGGGCTGAGCGCGTTCGCAACCATCTGGGCCGGGTCGTCCGCCCAGGGGATGACGTCGATCTTCTCGCCGCTCAGCTCCGCGACGACGGCCTGGACGCGACCGCCGCGCTGGCCCACGCTCGCGCCGACCGGATCGAGGCCCTCCTGGCGGCTCGCGACCGCGACCTTGCTGCGGCTGCCCGCCTCCCGTGCGATCGCCTTGATCTCGACGAGCCCGGCATGGATCTCCGGGACCTCGAGCTCGAACAGGCGCCGCAGGAAGCCCTTGTGCGTCCGGCTGACGAAGATCTGGGGGCCCTTCGTCGTGCGGCGCACTTCGAGGACGTACGCCTTCACGTGCTGGCCGATCCGGTAGTGCTCGGTCGCCGACTGCTCGGTCGTGGCCAGGATCGCTTCGACGCCGCGCCCGACGTCCAGGATGATCGCGCGCGGCTCGACCCGGCTGACCGTCCCGGTGATGAGTTCGCCCTCGCGCGAGGCGTACTGGCCGAAGACGACCTCGCGCTCCGCTTCTCGAAGTCGCTGAAGGACGACCTGCTTCGCCGTCTGGGCATGGATCCGCCCGAAGTTCGAAGGGTCGACCTGCTCGTATTCAACGAGATCGCCAACCTGCGCGTCCTGCCTGAAGCGGCGCGCTTCGTCGAGCGTGAACTGCGTCATCGGGTCCTCGACCTCGTCGACGACGGTCCGGGCACGGTAGACACGGATGCGCCCCGTCTCGGGATCGATCTCGACCCCGACGTCCTCGTTACCCGGGGCGACTCGCCGGTAGGCGGATTCGATCGCCTCCTCGACGGTCTCGACGAGCTGTTCTCGCGAGACCCCCTTCTCGGCGTTCAGCTGAAGGAGGGCCCCGACGAAGTCCCGGCTCATCCGTGCACCTCCTGCCCTGCTGTCCCCCGGCTCACCGACTCAGCCGACTCACAAAGAAACGTGGGGGTCACCCACGTTCAGAGGCGGCCGGTCGAGCTGATCGGCAGTATACACCTCCCGGACTGCCCTCGCGAACCGCGATACGCCCGGATCGGGGGTCACCCGGGCCGAGATCCGGTCCAACCCACGAGGGCCTTCGAGCCGGGCCTCGACAGGGGGTCCGGCGCGCTACGCTTCGCGAGATGAGCGCGCCGGTTGGGATCGGGATCGTCGGCTGCGGGAACATCAGCGGCACCTACCTGAAGACGCTGGCCCGCTTCCCCCACGTGCGTGTCGTCGCGGTCTCGGACATCGTCGTGGAGCGGGCCGAGCGGCGGGCCAGGGAATTCGCGATCCCCAGGGCATGCTCCCCGGCGGAGCTCCTCGCCGACCCTCAGGTCGAGCTCGTCGTCAACCTGACCGTCCCGGCCGCCCACGGCTCGGTCGCGATGGCCGCGCTCGAGGCGGGTCGGTCGGTCTACAACGAAAAGCCGCTCTCGATCGACTTCGCGGAGGGGCGCCGGCTGGTCGAGGCTGCCGGAGATCGTGGTCTTCGGATCGGCGGCGCCCCCGACACGTGGCTCGGTGCGTCGATCCAGCAGGCCCGCCGCGTCATCGACGCCGGATCGATCGGCCAGCCGGTCGGCGTCCTCGCCGCGGTCGCCCACCCGGGGCCCGAGACCTGGCACCCGGACCCGGGCTTCTTCTATCAGCGCGGCGCTGGCCCACTATTCGATATCGGTCCCTATTACGTCACGACGCTCCTGTTCCTCCTGGGACCGGTCCACAGGGTCAGCGGCACGGCCCGGATCACGTTCGACGAGCGTCCCGTGACCGGCGGACCCAGGAAAGGCGACCTCCTCGCGGTGGAGACGCCCACCTATGTTTCCAGTGTGCTCGACTTCACCGGGGGCCCGATCGGCACGCTGATCACGAGCTGGGACGTCGTGGCGAACGAGCTCCCTCATATCGAGGTCCACGGGTCGGAGGGGACGCTCTCGCTGCCCGATCCGAACACGTTCCAGGGGCCCTTGCGGATCCGCCGACGTGACGACGAAAGCTGGGGGGAGCTCGCCCCGTCCGAGGGGTTCGCCCACCCCGGCGACCGCGGGATCGGCCTGGCCGAACTCGCCGAGGCGATGCTGGCGGGTCGACCGCATCGCGCGAGCGGCGACCTGGCGCTCCACACCCTCGAGGTGATGAGCTCGATCCTCGAGGCTTCCGATCAGGGGCGGGCGATCGAGCTCACCACCACCTGTGAGCGGCCCGAGCCGCTGCCTGCCGGCTGGATGCGCCAGGCCTGGCGCACCGAGCCGGTCCCGGCCTGAGAAGCGCGCACCCCGATGCGCTCCAGTCAGATCGGCCTCCAGCTCTACACGGTCCGCGAGCAGACGGCGTCCGACATGATCGGGACGCTCCGCAGGGTCGCTGAGATCGGCTACGGCGCCGTCGAGTTCGCCGGCTGGGGAAACACGACCCCGCGCGACATCCTCCACGTCCTCGAGGCCGAGGGGGTCACGGCGATCGGGGCTCATGTCGCACTCGTCGACCTCGAGACGCGACCGATGCAGGTGCTGGCCGAGTGCGAGATCGTCGGTTGCCGCTGGGTCGTCGTGCCCTGGGTCCCGGACTCGTGGCGGGCGACGAGCGCCGACGCGTCTCGCCTCGCCGCCCGCCTGAACGACCTGGGCGAGCTGTGCCAGGCGGAGGGGATGCGGCTCGCGTATCACAACCACGAAGCCGAGTTCGGCCGGCTCGAGGAAGGCACAGTCTGGGAGACGCTGATCGCCGAGACCTGGCCCGACCTCGTCGACCTGGAGCTGGACGCCTACTGGGCGAGCGTCGCCGGGCAGGATCCCGAGATCGTCCTCCGCCAGTCGATGGACCGGGTCCGCCTCATGCACGTCAAGGACCGCGCGCCCGGCCTGGAGATGCGAGACACGCCGGTCGGGCAGGGGACGCTGCCCTGGAAGCCGATCATCGAAGAGGCCGAGATCAGCGGCGTCGAGTGGTTCATCGTCGAGCAGGACGAGCCGGCCGATGCGCTGAAGGACATCGAGACGAGTCTCTTCAACCTGCGGCGCATCGCAGGATTGCCCGCGGACTAGGAAGGGACGGTCAGCTTCCGAGGAGCAGCCAGAGCACGACGAGGACGGCGAAGATGAAGGCTCCCATCAGGACGCCCATCAGGACGCTGACCGAAGCCGGCTCGCGCTCCGTCGCAACCCCGACCCCGGTGTCCCATTCGGTGCCCCGGAACCGCTCGACGTACGTCGCTTCGGTGCTCGGCGGCAACGGCTCGGCCGGCTGACGACGCCCTCTCCACCTGAACATGAACAGAGGCTTACGCCGCTCCCCGACGCCGGGCAATGACCCGGAAGCGCCACGTCGTCCAGGACCCTACGGCGACGATCGATGGCGCCTCAGAGGGCCGCTCCCCTGGGGTTCTGCCACCTACGTGCCCCGTTCGTGCTAAGTCCCGGATCGGAGGAAAGTCCTGTCACCTACGCGTCAGGCACGTACTAGGCGCGGTTCCCGGCCGGCGGGCAACGTCCCAGGCCTCTGACCGTGCTCAATTCCCGCTCGCGAGAAGCGCCGCGCCCACGAATTGGGGCGTCCACGCTGTCAGAACCCTGACTACGACGAGCCCGGCTCGTAAGTGGCAGTGCATAGCGTGGTCCCCGCTCAGTAGGCCCGGGCGAAGACGACCCGCCGCTCGGAGGGCCGGCCGTCGACGATGCAGACGCCCTTCTCGTCCTCGGCGTCGAAGGGGATGGCCCGGATCGTCGCGCCGGTCTCTTCGGCGATCGCGACCTCGCACTCGGTCCGGCCGCACCAGGGCGCGAGGACGAATCCGCCCTCACCCTCCATCAGCGCCTTCAGTTCGTCGAGCGAATCGACCCGGTGCGTGTTCGCCTCCCGGAAGCCGACGGCCCGCTGGAAGAGCTCGTCCTGGTAGGCGTCGAGTCGGCCAGCCAGGTCGCCCGCCAGCGAGTCGAGCGGGAGCGACTCCTTCGAGCGGTCGACCCGCTTGACCAGGACGCCCTGCCCGGCCGCGACGTCGCGGGGCCCGATCTCGAGCCGGAACGGCACACCGCGCAGCTCCCAATCGTTGAACTTGAAGCCCGGCGTCTCCTCCCGCCGGTCGACGTGGAAACGGATCTCCTCGACCCGCCCGTCGGGCAGCTCCCGCCTGGCCTTCTTCAGAGCCGGCTCGAGCCCGGCGATCGCCTGCTCGACCGCGCTCCGATCGTCCTCCGTCCGGAAGATCGGCACGATCACGAGCTGGATCGGAGCAACGTTCGGCGGCAGGACGAGGCCCGAATCGTCACCATGCGCCATGACCGTCGCACCCACCATCCGCGTGCTGAACCCCCACGACGTGCCGTAGGGCGGCTTGCGGGCGTTGTCGCGATCGAGGAAGTCGATCCCGGCGACCTTCGCGAAGTTCGTGCCCAGCATGTGACTGGTCCCCGCCTGGAGCGCCTTCCGGTCGCGCATCATCGCCTCGACCGTGTGGGTGTAGACCGCCCCTGGGAATTTCTCGTTCTCCGTCTTGCGGCCCTTGATGACCGGGATCGCCAGCCAGTCCTCCGACGTCGCCCGATAGCACTCGAGGCCCGTCGCCACCTCGTCGGCCGCCTCCTGTTCGGAGGCGTGGAACGTGTGGGCCTCCTGCCACAGGAACTCGGAGGTCCGGAGGAACAGCCGCGTCCGTAGCTCCCAGCGGACGACGTTGTTCCACAGGTTCATGAGCAGCGGTAGGTCGCGGTAGGACTGGATCCAGTCCTTCACGACCTCGGCGATGAGTGTCTCGGATGTCGGCCGGATCGCGAGCCACTCGGCGAGCTCCTCGCCCCCGGCGTGGGTGACCCAGGCGACCTGCGGATCGAAGCCCTCGACGTGCTCGGCCTCCTTCTCGAGGAGCGAACGTGGCACGAAGAGCGGGAAATAGACGTTCTGGTGGCCCGTCCGCTTGATGTGGCGGTCGAGCTCATCACGCATCGACTCCCAGATCGCGTACCCGTAGGGCCGGATGATCATGCAGCCGCGCACGGGCGAGTAATCGGCCAGCTCCGCCTTGCGGACGACGTCGTTGTACCAGCCGGGGAAGTCCTCCGACTGGCGCGCGATGCTTGTGACGAAACCGCCCTTGGCCACGGATCCTCCGGGTGGGACCGAGGTGGGCGCCTCGGCCTGATGACGGGGCCGATATCGTAGCGAAGTGACGGGTCGCTGCTTCAGTCTCTCTCGGTCCGCCGCCACCGCGATCGCCTCGGCCGCGATCGTGGCCGCGGGGGTCGTCGGGTGCGCCCAGGGATCCACGCAGGTCGCCGTTCGCAACCAGCTCGGAGCAGTCGTCGTCGTCGTTTTCCTGCCCGCATCCGGCGGGCAATCGACTGCCTACCGCGTGGACGATGGACAAACGGCCCTGACCCTCGTCGCTCCAGCAGGCTGGCAGGGCCGCGCGATCGCCTTCGACGCGGCCACCTGCGCGCAATTCGCGGTGACCGATATCGCGGCCCAGTCGACCCTTCTCGAGGTCGCGGGCGACGGCGGCTTCGGCGTCACGCCGGCGTTCGACGCGTCGGCGATCGACGCTCGGCCCGCGCCGCTCGCGGAGATCCCCTGCTGATCGAAACGGAGGAATGGATGGCGAACGTGCGCGACATCGATGACGTGACGGCACTCCGAGTCTGGGAGGGCGTGGTCGGTCGCCCGATCGAGGGTGAGCGCATCACGATGGCGCTTGTCGAGCTGGAGCCGAACGCGATCGTCCCCGAGCACCGCCACCCGAACGAGCAGGTCGGCATCGTGCTCCGGGGCGGCGGCCGGTTCCGAGTCGGGCAGGAAGAACGGGAGGTCCGGCCCGGCTCGACCTGGCGCATCCTCGCCGACGTACCGCACGAGATGCACGTCGGCCCGGACGGCGCGGTCGTCATCGACGTCTTCTCACCGCCCAGGGCCGACTGGCACGCACTGTCGACGGTGGACGACTGGCAGTCGACCTGGCCGGCCGACTCGGCCGGCTCGGGCCCGGCCGCCTCGGGCTCGGCAGCCGACAGGTGAGCGCGCCGACCCACCCGCTGGCACCCGAGGGCAACTCGCTCCTCGCCGAGCATCCGCCGGAGATCGGTGCCATCGAGCGTCGGCTGCGGGAGCTGATCTTCGAAGAGATGCCGGATGCCCTGGAGATCGTGGACACCCGGAACAAGCTGCTCGCCTACAGCCTCGGCTCACGGATGCGCGACCTCGCCTTCGCGATCATCGCCCACAAAGCCCACGTCAACCTCCAGCTCGCCGACGGGGTCGACCTGGCCGACCGGGACGAGATCGTCGAGGGCACCGGCAAGCGGATCCGCCACGTGAAGTGCCGCTCGCTCGAAGAGTGCGAACGCCCGGCCCTTCGGAAGCTCATGCGAGAGCAGGTCGCCAGGCGCCGCGAGTCCGCTCCCGGCTAGGGCTCCGCCAGGCGCAGCGCGAGGCGGACGACGGGGGCGAGCTGCTCGGCCTCATCTGAGCCGGGTCGGAGGTCGGCGAACACGCGGGCCGTAACCGCGCGGTACATCAGCGCCCGCAGGAAGTACTGCTCGAAGTCGTCGATGTGCGCCACCAGGCCGAGGATGGACTCGTCGGCACCCTCCCAGATGAGCGCATCCGCGACGACGATCGCCAGACCGAACGGCGCGGGGCGCCAATAGGGTGAGGCTGACTCGGTGCGTCGAGCGGTCGCCGGACGGAGGCTAGCCGCGCGACGTGAGCACGTCGGCCCAGGTCGCCCAGCGGCTGCTCGCCCCAGGCGACACGGTCCCCGATCGCCCACGGATCGTCCCGGGACTCGATGAATGGCGGGCGCGGCTCGTCGCGGAGCGCGGCGTGGAACCGCTCGCCGATCGCGAGGATCTCCGGCCACCGCCGGGCATACCGGCCGGGCAGGTATTCCTGCGCGCACCAGCCCTCGACGACGACTGACCCGTCCGCAGCCCGCAGGAATCGCGCGACCCGGAAGCCCTCGTCACGATCGGCCAGTCGGTCCATGAGGTCGGCTTGCCAGTCCAGCTCCCCGTCGATGAGCCCACTCGGCTTCAGGACCGAGTTCCCGATGCGCCAGGACTTCCCCTCCCCACCTTCGAGCCTGACCGGCGCCCCGGCCAGTCCGAACGCGGCAAGGACCGAAGGAGGCGGCGGACCCGATGCGGTCATCCGACTCGCACCTCGACGTCCCTCCTCCTGGCGCGCCTCATCGTTCAGGGGTCAGGCCAGCGGCGCCGGGCGTCGCCGGGCCGCGCGGCGGG
>DASYTK010000008.1:0-13098 GCA_036002405.1 Candidatus Limnocylindrales bacterium | reverse complement strand
CTTGCCGAGCTGCGCCAGGCCGAGGCGATGCTCCAGAGCGCGCTCGCCGTCACCGCCTCCCAGCTCGACGAGATCAACGCCGACCTGACCCTCGTCCGCTCCGAGGTCGTGGCCGCGACGACCGCCCTCCAGGCGGTCGAGGCGCGCTACACGACGCTCGTCGCCGAGCTCGAGCACCTCGACTGGACGGTGGGCGTCCTGGAGGAGGAGCTCGATCAGGCCGAGGAGGACCTCGAGCAGCGCAAGCGCCTCCTCGGCCAACGCCTGGCCGAGGCCTACCAGGTCCAGCAGACGAGCCTCCTCGAGCAGGTCATCGGGGCGCGCTCGTTCACCGACGTCCTGGCCAACGTCGGGGCCCACCTCCGCTTCGGCAACCAGGATGCCGAGCTGGCCGCCCAGATCCAGCGCGACGAGCGGTCCCTCGAGGCCCTCCGCCGGACGACTGCCGCCGTCCGCTACCGGACCGACCAGGTCCGCCTCGAGGTCCGCGAGCAGGCCCTCGCGATCGGCGAGCAGCGGACCCGCCTCGAGGCGGCCCAGGAGGCGCTCGAGGCGCTCGAGGCCGAGACGAAGCGGATCCAGGAGGAGCAGCTCAGCCAGTTCCGCGAGGTGGAGGCCAGCCGGGAAGCCACCGAGCAGATGCTCCTCCAGCAGAGGACGGCACAGGTCCGCCTCCGTGGGGAGATCGAGCGGCTCATCGAGGAGCAGCGGCAGCTGCACCGCATCCCATCGCACTACAACGGCACCCTCGTCTGGCCCCTCCGAGGCCGGGTGACCCAGGAGTTCGGCTGCACCGGCTTCCCGTGGGAGCCACCGCTGGGCCGCTGCGCCCACTTCCACCGCGGGATCGATCTCGTCGCCCCGAGGGGCACCGACATCGTCTCCGCCGGCGACGGCGTGGTCGTGTTCGTGGGCTACAACCCCTACGACCGGCCCGGTGACCGGGCCTGGATCGTCCTCGTCGCCCACGCCACGAACCTCGTCACCTGGTACGGCCACCTCCAGCCGCGGATCCCACCGGGGATCGCCGAGGGCGCGCACGTCCGCGCCGGTCAGGTCATCGGCTGGGAGGGCAACACTGGCCACAGCACCGGCCCACACCTCCACTGGGGCGTTCAGCTCAACGACCGCTTCGTGAACCCGAGGCTGTTCGTCTAACCTCACGCGCCGTCCGGGGGACGGGGGCGATCGTGGGGAGCCCTGATAAGGGGGTGCCGTGGGGATCGCCCTGGCCGACCCCATTGCCGGATCCTCTGCCAGATACGAGAGGGGCTCGTCTTCGGCGAGGTTCTGACAGTTCGCGCGGATCTGAAGCCCAGGCACGGGCGCTCTGCCAAGCGCGATCCCGAGGTCGCCCGGGCCAGGTCGGCCTTCGTGGCGCCTCCGGCGCGTGCCTTACACGAGCCCGGCTCGTAGGTGACAGCACAAGCGGGGCCTTGACCCCCCGGTACGAGCCTGGCTCGTAGCTGACAGCGCTGCCCGACCTGAAGTCCGATCCGGATCGGTCAGCCAAGCCCTGCAGCCTGACCCTCACTGCCCTGCATCCATCCTTGCCTCACCGGACCCGGCTCGACTAGACTCCGGGACAGCCGGAGTCGTCCTCGGTGGGTGCCCAGGCCCCGGGCGGCGCTATCCGGCGGGCGGACACCGTGGGCCCGTCACGGCCGTTCGGAGGGTTGCCTGCAGGATGTCGCGAACCTGATGCGCCGCCGATCCGTCATCGGTCCGGTCGGGCGCCGGCTGTTCGCCGTCCTCGCGATCCCCCTGCTCCTCGCCTCTCTCCTCGCGCCAGCGGTCGGGGCCGACGAGCTGTCCGATGCGCGGGAGCGGCAGCGTCAGCTTCACGCGGCGATCGTCGAGCAACGCGAAGCGCTCGCCGAGCTGCGCCAGGCCGAGTCGGAGGTGCGCGCCGCCCTGCGCGGCACGGGCGAGCGCCTCCAGGAGATCACCGCCGACCAGGCCACGGCCCGCGAGCAGCTCGCCCAGGTGCGAGAGGCGCTCGAGAAGGTCGAGGCCCGTCTGCGCCGTCTCGTTGGCAAGCTCCGCCACCTGGACTGGACGCTCGACATCCTCCAGCGCGAGCAGGTGCAGTCCCAGCAGGATCTCGAACAACGTCGTCGCCTCCTGGGACAGCGCCTGGACGAGGCGTACCGAACCCAGCAGACCGGGCTCCTCCAGCAGGTCTTCTCGGCCGACTCGTTCATCTCCGTCGTCAACGATGTCAGCGCGTTTCTGAGCTTCGGCGACCAGGACGCCGAACTGGCGGCGCAGATCGAGCGCGACCAGGAGTTGCTCGACGCGCTGGACCGGACGATCTCGGTGACCCGCTACCGGACCGACCAGGTCCGGCTCGAGGTGCGCCAGGAACAGGTCCGCATTCGGGAGCAGCGGAATCGGCTCGAGGCGCTCGAGGCTCGTCTGGCCCGGCTGGCAAGAAAGACGGAGCTGATCCAGGCACGCCAGGAGCAGCAGTACGAGGCGCTCCACGAGAATGCCCAGGAAGCGGCGGCGATCCTGCGCCGGCAGCGCGCCGCGGAGCAGCAGCTCCTTGCCCAGATCGAGCGGCTGATCGAGGAGCAGCGCCAGCAGGGTGGCTCGGGGGGACAGACACCGCCGCCGACCGGGTCGGGCCATCTGAGCTGGCCGATGCGGGGCTACATCAGCCAGGAGTTCGGCTGCACCGGCTTCTCGTGGGAGCCCCCGCTCGGCAGCTGCGCCCACTTCCACCGCGGGATCGACATCGTCGCGCCCTACGGCACGCCGGTCGGCGCGGCGGGTCCGGGCAAGGTGATGTTCACCGGCTTCAACCCGTACGACAACCCCAGCGACCCGGCCTGGATCGTGATCATCGACCACGGCGGCGGCCTCGTGACCTGGTATGCCCACCTGATCCCTCGCACCGCCTCGGGCGCTGGGGCCGGCTCGTACGTTGACACGGGGGACACGATCGGCTGGGAGGGGAACACCGGGCACAGCACGGGTGCCCATCTCCACTGGGCCACGGCGAGCTACGGGAACTGGGTCAACCCGAGGCTCTACCTCTAGCCCAGGAACGCCCGAGGCAGGGTCGGGCGGTTCAGGCCTCTCGTGCGACAATCCCGGCGTGAAGCGCGTCCTGGCGGTGATCCTCGCGGGAGGCGAGGGCGAGCGGCTGTCGATCCTTTCGGCGATGCGCGCCAAGCCTGCCGTCCCTTTTGGCGGGAAGTACCGGATCATCGATTTCACGCTCAGCAACTGCGTCAACTCGGACATCTTCGACATCCTCGTCCTGACGCAGTACAACCCCCGCTCGCTGAACGACCACATCGGCGCCGGCCGGCCGTGGGATCTCGACCGGAACGTCGGCGGGGTCCGGCTTCTCCAGCCCTACACGAGCCGCGGTCGCCCGGCCGAGTGGTATCGCGGCACAGCGGACGCGGTGCTCCGCAACCTCGAAGTGATCGCCCAGGCGCCGACCGACATCGTTCTCATCCTCGCCGGCGACCACATCTACAAGATGGATTACGGGCCGTTCATCCAGGCCCACCGCCGCCATCGGGCGGACGTGACGATCGCGGTCCGGCCCGTCCCGATCGGCGAGGCCCACCGCTTCGGGATCCTTGCCCTCGGCGATGACGGCCGGGTCGTCGAGTGGCAGGAGAAGCCGGCGCATCCGAAGAGCGACCTGGCCTCAATGGGCATCTACGTCTTTTCGAAGAGGTCGCTCCTCCAGTGGCTCCACGAGGACCGGATCGATTTCGGGCGGCATGTCATCCCAGGGATGCTCGACGCTGAGGCGCGCGTCTTTGGCTACCGCTTCGACGGCTATTGGCAGGACGTGGGCACCGTCCACAGCTACTGGCAGGCGAACATGGACCTGCTCGAGGAGCATCCCGAGCTCGAGCTCGACGACAAGGGCTGGCTCATCCACACGAAGTCGGAGGAGCGCGCGCCGGCCAAGATCGGGCCAACCGCGAACATCCACCGCAGCCTCGTCAGCCATGGCTGCACGATCGGCGGGACGGTCGAGCATTCCGTCCTCTTCCCGGGGGTCCGGATCGACATCGGAGCTGTGGTTCGCGACAGCATCGTGATGTTCGACTCGGTCATCCGGGCGGGGGCCTTCGTCGACCGGGCGATCATCGACAAGGAGGTCTCGATCGGCCCGAACGCCCGCGTCGGCTACGGCGACGATCTCGAAACCCCGAACCGGCAGGAGCCCGGGCGCCTGAACACGGGCCTGACCGTCGTGGGCAAGCGCGCCGTGATCCCGCGGGGCGTACGGATCGGGCGGAACTGCAAGATCGCCGAAGGGGTACGGACGGTGGACTTTCCGTCTCGGGCGGTGAAAAGCGGTGAGTCCGTGGTCCCTCGACCGGGGCGGGCCCGGGCGCGTCCAGGGATCGCCGGGAGGCCGGTCCTCGAGGCGGTCGATCGACCCTACGCCGCCCACGAGGACCCGGGGACCGCTCGCCGGGAGGAACGGACCGGTCGAACCGTCGGCGTCCGCTGACGGTCGGAGGATGCGGAACGTGCCGGCGGCGGAGAGCCGCCCTCTCCACCATGCGATGACGCCCACCGCGAAGCGACCCTCGACAGGTCGCTCGTCTCCCCGCTCGTCCCGAGCTGCCGACATCGATCGTTGGCTGGCCGAGCTGGGGCTGGAGGCGGTAGAGCGCGAGGAGCGGGAGGGCATCACGAGTTGGGACCTGCTCCTCGATGGTCGTCGGCGGCGGAGCGTCCGCGTCACGCTCATCCTCGACCCCGCCCTCGTTCTCGTCGCCTGGGCGCACTACGCGCCCGCGCTGGGAGACGCCTTCCGGAAGAGCTACCGCCAGTTCCTCCGCTGGAACGACGAGCTGCCCTTCGTGAAGTTCGCACTCTCGAGCGACGAGCGCCCAGTGCTCTCTGCCGAGCTTCCCGCCGACGGACTCGACCGCGACAGGCTCGGCCTGACGCTCGCCCGCCTTCTCGCCGTCTGCGATCTCCTGCTCGAGGACTCACTCCACTGGCTCGAGCCGGGAGGGCGGCCGCGGAGCGGCGAGCCGGTCCGGGTGGGCTCGGGGTCCGGGCGCCCGGGCGCCAGCCTGATCGAGCGCTACGGCGCCGAGCTCGGCGAGCTGGCTACCCCGCCAGACGGAGAGCCCGCCCGATGAAGCGGCTCAGGTCGCCCGTCCCGGGAATCGTCCTCCGCGGCGCGGTTCTCGCGACGCTCCTTTCCGGGTTCGTCGCCGTCCCCGCGGTCCATCCGCTCGCCGACTCACTGATCCCCTTCGGGCCCGCCGTCGCGGCAGCGGCGAACGGTGTCGACGTCCGCGGCTCGACGACCTACACGGTCCTTCCCGACGAGCACGTCGTGGCGGTCAGCGCGGTCGTGACCGTCCGGAACGTCAAGCCCTCCACGACGACCCAGCGCTTCTATTTCACCTCCTACGGCCTGGGGATCCATCCGGGTGCCAGAGAGATCACGGCCCTCCACGGCGACGAGGCGTTACCGCTGACGACGGCGGAACGCACTACCGCGGAGGGTCAGCCCTACCTCGAGGTTCGGGTCACCTTCCACCGGCAGGTCTTCTACGCAGAGACGTACGCCTTCCGGCTCGACTACAAGCTGCCCGACGCCGGCCCGCGCTCGCCGACCCCGGTGCGGGTCGGCCAGGCCTTCGCGGGCTTCTACGCCTACGCCTACGGCGAGGAGGGAGCCGAGGTCCGGATCGTCTTCCCTGCCGGCTTCAAGGTCGTGACCCGCCAGGGGTCGACCCTCGCCTCCTCGGCTGGACCGGGCGGCTCCCTCGTCCTCGACGCGTCGGGCATCTCGAGCCCGTCCAGCTGGTGGTCGTACGTGGGCGCCGAACGCTCCACCGGGCTCAGGACGGAAGCCTTCGACCTGCAGCTCGAGGGTGAGCGTCACCGGATCGAGGTGAAGAGCTGGGCGGAGGACCGCCGATGGGCTGCGATCGTCCGCGATCGGCTCTCCCGGGGGCTGCCCGTGATGGGGACGCTCATCGGACAACCGTGGCCGGTCGACGACACGCTCGAGGTGAGCGAGGTGTTCACCCCCCTCCTGGGCGGCTACGCCGGGATCTTCTACGAGACGACGGACGAGATCCGGATCACCGAGGCGGCCGACGAGCTCACCGTCCTCCACGAGGCATCGCACGCCTGGTTCGACGGGGGCCTGATCGGGGGGCGGTGGATGAACGAGGGCCTCGCCGACGAGTACGCCTCGCGGACGCTGGGGCGGCTCGGCGCCCGGAACTACGGGCCTGAACCGGTCCGTCGCGAGAGCGCGATCGCCTTCCCGCTCAATGCCTGGCCTGACCCGGCCACGATCGACGACGCGACCGGACCGGCGCGGGAGGCCTATGGCTACAACGCTTCCTGGCGCGTCGTCCGGGACCTCCTCGACGAGATCGGCGAGGCGCGGATGCGCGACGTCTTCGCCGCGGCCCGTGACCGAGCCGTGGCCTATCGCGGCGAGGGCCCCGCGGAGCTGCTGCCGATCAGCCACGACACCGTCGACTGGCGCGTCTTCCTGGACTTGCTGGAGGAGCGCGGCGGTTCGGAGACCGCGACCCATCTCTTCGAGCGCTGGGTCGTGACACCCCAGGAGCTACCCCTGCTCGACGACCGCCGCGCGGCGCGGGCGGCGTACCGCCAGCTGGGGATCCACGCCCGCGACTGGTCGACGCCGCTGCCGGTGCGGATGGAGCTGGCGACCTGGGATTTCGTGCAGGCGAGGGACCTCATCCGCGAGTCCGAGGAGCTGCTCCGGCTTCGCGACCGCGTCGACCGGCTCTCGAACGCGGTCGGCGCGGAGCCGAGCGCCAGGCTCGAGCGCGCCTACGAGACGGCCGACGATGCCGCGGACCTCACGGACGCGAAGCTCCTTGCCGGGGACCAGCTCCTGTCCCTGGGCGAGATCTCACAAGCGGCCGAGCTCCTGGCTCGGGACCGCGATCCGCTGACGAACCTGGGCCTCCTGAGCGAGGCCCCGGGCGAGGCGATCGGCGAGGCTCGCACCCGCTTCGAGGCCGACGACCAGGTGGGAGCACGGGCCTCGGCGCGACGGGCCGTCCAGCTCCTCAACGACGCCCCGGCGCGTGGCCGGGAGCGGGCCGTCGTCGTGGGCGGTGGCCTGGCGATCGCCTTCGTCCTGGCGGTCATCCTGGGCATCCGCCTCGGGCGCCGGCGCCGCGGCGCAGTCGCTACGATTGGCGGTACGCTGCCGCGCCAGGGAGAACCGCCCACGTCGTGAAGGAGCCGGTCACGATGCTCCGCCGGCGCCCGTCGACCGAGATCCTGTCGGGGGATTCGGCCGACGTCTATTTCGCCCGGGCCGAGGAGATCCTTCGTGCCGAGGGCCTCGACCCGCTCGTGGCCATGGAGATCTTCTGTCGCCAGGATGCCGTGCTGTGCGGCATCGACGAGGCGAAGACGCTCCTCGCCCATGCCCTCGCGGAGGCTCGCCCGGAGGAGGTTGTCGTCGAGGCGCTGGCCGACGGCGACCGGATCGAGGCCCGCGAGATCGTCATGCGCATCCGGGCCCGCTATCGGGCATTCGGGCTCTACGAGACCGCCCTCCTCGGGATGGTGGCCCAGGCGACCGGCTGGGCGACCGCGGCCCGCGAGTGCGTCGAGGCCGCGGCTCCGCAGCCGGTGGTGAGCTTCGGGGCCCGACACGTCCACCCGGACGTCGCCGATACCCTCGACTACGCCGCGATCGTGGGCGGTTGTGTCGGAGCCTCCACGCCCGCCGGTGCCCGCCTGGCCGGGCTCGCGCCGGCCGGGACGATGCCCCACTCGCTCGTCCTCATCCTGGGCGACACGGTCCGAGCCGCCGAGGCCTTCGACCGGGTCCTCGAGCCCGAGGTGCCGCGGATCGTCCTCGTCGATACGTTCAAGGACGAAGCCGAGGAGTCGCTCCGGGTCGCCCAGGCCTTGGGAGAGCGGCTCTACGGCATTCGCCTCGACACGCCCGCCGAGCGCGGCCGGGTGACCGCCGAGCTCGTCACCGAGGTGCGGGCGCGGCTCGACCAGGCAGGCTTTGGCCACGTCCGGATCATCGTCAGCGGCGGCCTGACGCCGGAGCGGATCAGGTACTTCAAGGAGAACGAGTCGCCCGTCGACTCGTTCGCCGTCGGGTCGTACATCAGCGGCGCCAGCCCGATTGACTTCACCGGCGACCTCAAGGAGATCGACGGGCGGCCGATCGCGAAGCGCGGCCGGATCCCCGGGGTGACGCCCAGCCCGCGACTGCGACCGGTCAAGCTGGCCGACTGGCTCGGCTGAGCCCGGCTCGGGGCCAGCCGGACCTTCGCCCGGCGGCGGAGAGGCTAAGCCCATGGCACGATGGCGCGCGTGCGCGAACCCGAGCCCGGGCAGCCCGAACCCGCCGACCGATCCGAGCCTTCCTGGCTGACCGACCCCGACGAGCGCGAGTCAGCGTACGGGCTGCTCCGGCGCGCGCAGGCCCTCCTCCGCCGGCGCCACCACGCCCAGGCCGCGATCCTGCTCGAGCGGGCGGCGGGGCTCGAGCCGGGCAAGGGCTCGATCGTGGAGGCGCTGGGCCGCGCCTATTACAACAGCGGTCAGCACGACCGGGCGGCCGAGGCGTTCGAGGCGCTGATCGAGATCGACCCCTCGGCGGCCTACGGTCACTTTGGGCTGGGGCAGTCGCTGAAGCAGCTCGGCCGGCGGCGGGAGGCCCGGACGCATCTCCGGCTGGCCGTCGCGCTCGCGCCCGAGTCGCGGCTCTACCGCGACGCGCTGGCCCGGCTTGGCTAACCCAGGAGCCGCGCCAGCCAGAGGATCGCGATGATCGTCTTCGCGTCCCGGAGCTCGCCTCGGTCGGCCATCGCGAGGACCTCCCGCCAGGGCACCCGGACGAGGTCGATCCGCTCGCCGGGTGGGGGACCGGTGTAGCCGCCGATCGGCTCGAGCCCACGGGCGAGGTAGAGGTGCATCTCCTCGGTGGCGAAGCCGGGCGCGGTCCAGAAGCTGCCCAGCCGGCGCCACTCCCGGGCGCGCATCCCCGTCTCCTCGGCAAGCTCACGGACGATCGCCTCGTCAGGTGGCTCGATCGCGCCGTCGGTCGCCCGGTCGAGGGTCCCGGCGGGGATCTCGAGAAGGACCTCTCCGGCGGCGGACCGGTACTGGCGGACGAGGAGGAGCTCCTCTCCGTCGAGCGCCACGACGGCCACAGCGCCGGGATGGCCGACGATCTCTCGCTCGTGGCGCCTCCCGTCGGCGTCGACGATCGTGGCGACGTCGAGGCTGAGATAGCCGCCCTCGAAGACCGTACGACGTTCCGCGATCGTCTCGACGAGGTGCGGATGCTCCTCGGCCGGTCCCGGGGTGCGCTCGCCCCCTCCCGGCGTCGACTCTGTGGTCCCGTGGTCCGCTTCGGTCATGCCCGGGAGGATAGCCGACCGGTACCTTCGTACTACCGTCCGGCGCCTGCTCCGATCTCGGAGCGCCCGTCCGCTTCGCCAGGTGGGTCTCCCGGGACGGTACGACTTTCTCATTGAGCCCCCTGCCGAGCCGTCGGTACGGTGCGCGCAGCCGGTCGCAGACCGGCCCGCACACCGCACGCTCGGCGGCCCCGCTCCGTCACGGGCCCGCCCTGGCAGGGAGATCAGCCCAGTCATGTTGACCCTCAAGGCACTCCTCGTCCGTGGCGCGATCCTCCTCGCCGCGGCGGTCGTCGTCCCGAACCCGTTCCGCTGGTAGGCGGAAGCCGAGACGACCCGCGCGGGGCCATCGCCCCGCGGTAGTCAAATCCATCGGACGGCGCGCCGCGGGCGCGCCGTTCGTCGTTTTCCGAGAACCCTTTGGCCCGTACCGGTCCCACGCCCTGATGTCCTCGCCACGCCCCGGCCCTGGGCGCCGGGAGGCCCGGCCGTGCCCCGCGGGTCCGGCGCCCAAGCGGCCGCGCCGCTCGCTCGAGGCGCTGCCGAGGCCCGAGGCGCCCACCCGACGCGAGGCGCCCACCCGACGCGAGGCACCTGCCGACGCCTACGCGCGCCAGCTCGAGGCGATCCAGCGGATCGGCGCCCGGCTCACCCGCCTGGCCACGGTCGAGGAGATCGGCGTCGCGCTCTGCACCGAGACCCGCGAGATCCTCGATTACGACAATTGCCGGGTCTACGTCGTCGAGCCGAACGGGGCCGACCTTCGGCCCGTGGCCTTCCGGAGCCATCACGCTGCCTACGAGCGCGAGACGATCGAGGGGCTCCGGGCGCGCGTCGGTGAGCGAGGGGAGGGTCTGACCGGCTGGGTCGCCGCCCGCGGAGAGCCCCTCCTCGTCGCGGACGCGGCCGTCGACCCACGCGCGATCGACATCCCGGGGACGGGTCACGTCACCGAGTCGATGCTCCTCGTCCCGCTGCGCTACGAAAGCCGGGTCACCGGCGTCGTCGTGCTCTCGAAGCTGGGCGCCGATCGCTTCCGACCGGCCGACCAGCGCCTGCTCGAGATCCTCGCCGACCAGGCCGCGGTCGCCGTCGAGAATGCCCACCTCCTGGCCGGCTATTCGCAGCTCGTCGCGGAGCTCCGGGCGCTCGTGGAGATCAGCCGGACGGCCTCGGAGAGCGCCGACGAGGGCGCCACGGCAAAGGCGCTCGTCCGCCGGCTGCGTGACGATTCCGGCGCCGATTCATGCATCCTCAGCCGCTGGGAGGAGGGCTCGACGCTCCTCCGGACACTCGCCCACGTGGGCACGAGCGGCGAGATCCTCTCGGGTTACGACATCATCGACTACCCCCTGACCCGCGAGGTCCTCCATGCCGGCCAGCCGCTCGTCGTCCAGATCGACGACCCGGGAGCCGACCCGGCCGAGGCGGAGCTCATGGCGCGCTACGGCGAGCACACGCTGATCATGCTGCCCCTCCGGGCCGGCGGCCGATCGGTCGGGCTCGTCGAGCTCGCCTGGCGGAGCGGGCGGTACGAACCGAGCGAGGAGCGGCTCGGCTTCTTCCTCGCCCTGGCCACCCAGGTCGCCGCGGGGCTCGAGAACGCCCGGCTGCTGGAGACGCTCCGCCGCGTGGCCGACGTCGACCAGCTGACCGGGGTGGCGAATCACCGCTACCTCCAGGAGCGGCTGCGCCAGGAGATCGCGCGGGCGACGCGGACGCGACGTCCGCTCAGCGTCCTGCTCCTCGACCTCGACGGGTTCAAGGTCGTCAACGACCGCCTCGGCCACGCCGAGGGCGACCGGGTCCTGCGAGAGGTCGCGACGGGGCTGAAGCTCTCGGTTCGCGCGAACGACGTCGTGGCCCGTTACGGCGGCGACGAGTTCGTCGTCCTCATGCCGGACACGGCCGAGGGTCCGGCCCGGGTCGTCGCCGAACGTGTCCTGGCCGACGTCCGGGAGCGCCACCACCAGCTGCGCGACGGCCACGAGGTGATGCTCGGCGCGAGCGCCGGGCTGGCGATCTACCCCGCCGACGGCAAGACGCCCGCCGCCCTCCTCGCCGCGGCTGACGCTCAGATGTACCAGGTCAAGCGCGCCGGCGGCGGGGCCGTGCGGCGGGCGCAAAGACGCACCGTCACGGCGGCGACGGGAACGCGAAGAGCGAGTGGCCGCTGAAGGCCAGAGGCTGGCCCGCCCCGGGTGACCGGATCGACCGGGCCCGGGCCGGGGCTGAGACCTAGGCGGCGGCGGCCGCCTCCTCCTTCCGCTTTGGCGCGTCGAGCGCGAGGCCCGTCTCCTGGTCGAAGAGGTGGAGCTTGTCGAGCGGAATGGACATCTCCACGACATCGCCCGGCTTCACGCGGTGCGAGGAGTCGACGATCGCCACGAAGTCCTCCTCGCCAACACGGACGTGGAGGAGCTCCTCGTTGCCCAGGAACTCGACGACGTCGACCTTGGCCCGGATCTTGGCTGCCTTCTCGGTCACGTCGCCGACTTCCATGTGCTCGGGCCGGAACCCTGCCGTGAGGGACCGGCCGCTCGCCTGGCCGACCATGCCGCGGAAGCGGTCGGGCACCGGGAGAGCGAACTCCGGGTGCTTGAGGTTCGGGCCGGTGCCGTCACCGCCCTCGAGCGCGACAGGGATGAAGTTCATCGCCGGGCTGCCGATGAAGCCGGCCACGAAGCGGTTGATCGGCTTCTCGTAGAGCTGCTGCGGCGGGCCCACCTGCTGGAGCTCGCCATTGTTCATGACGGCGATCCGGGTGCCCATCGTCATCGCCTCGACCTGGTCGTGCGTCACGTAGACGATCGTCGTGCCGAGACGCTGGTGGAGGCGGGCGATCTCGGCGCGGGTCTGGACGCGGAGCTTGGCGTCCAGGTTGGAGAGCGGCTCGTCCATGAGGAACACGGCGGGTTCGCGGACGATCGCTCGGCCCAGTGCGACGCGCTGGCGCTGGCCGCCCGAGAGCTGCTTCGGCTTTCGGTCGAGGAGGTTCTCGAGCTGGATGATCCGGGCCGCCTCCTTGACCCGCCGGTCGATGTCCGCCTTGGGAACCTTGCGCAGCTTCAGGCCGAAGGCCATGTTGTCGTAGACCGACATGTGCGGGTAGAGCGCATAGCTCTGGAAGACCATGGCGATGTCGCGATCCTTGGGGGCGACGTCGTTGACGACCCGCTCCCCGATCTTGAGGTCGCCGTCAGAGACCTCTTCGAGGCCGGCGATCATGCGCAGGCTGGTCGTCTTGCCGCAGCCCGAGGGGCCCACCAGGACCATGAACTCGCCGTCCTGGATCTCGAGGCTGAGGTCCTTCACGGCGCTGAACTCGCCGAAGCGCTTCCAGACGTGGTCGAACGTGACGGTGGCCATGACACGTCTCCTCCCCGGCGTGGCTGCCATCGCGGGTCCTTGCATCTCGGCGTGAACGGATCGCGCCGTCGACGGACCCCATACGTGTCAACCGATCCGGGACACCCGCATGCTACTGCGCCGCCAACCCGAGCGCGAGGGCAGTTCGGTCAGCCCGGGTCGTGACCCGCGAGGTCGCGGAAGCGGTCCATCAGCCGGCGGGTGCGCCGATCGATCTCGTCGTCGGCGACCTGATCGACCTCGGGGGCAGGGTGCTCGACGCGGCGTCGACGTTCGAGCTCGCGAAGCTCGGCGAGCTCCCCCAGCAGCGCCTCGTTCGCGGGTGCCTCGCGACCCT
>DASYTK010000007.1:0-1918 GCA_036002405.1 Candidatus Limnocylindrales bacterium | reverse complement strand
CGAATTGCCGCCAGCCGATGGATGTCGTTGCACGGGATGCAAGTAACGGCGAGCTCTGGCGACCGATTCGCCCGGAATCGTCCGATTCGTTGCAGCCGGTGCAACGTCCCGGCCTGGACGGCCGGTGGGCGTCGAAATGTTGCACCCGATGTAACAAACGAGCGCCTCGAGGCCCTCGAACCGCGAACACTTGCACCCGGTGCAACGCCAGCCGATCTTCTTGCACGGGGTGCAACGAAACGGCAGATCGGACCTGGAGTTGCCCCGCTTTCACGGCCGGTCGATTGTCAGGCAGTGATGGTCCCCAGGCGGCGCCTCCTTTCGAACTCGATGGGCGACAGATAGCCGAGCGCCGAGTGGCGGCGGGCTCGGTTGTAGAAGCGCTCGATCCAGTCGAAGACGGCCGCTCGCGCCTCAGCGTGAGAGTGCCATGCCGAGCGATCGATGAGCTCGGTCTCGAGCGAGGCGAAGAAGCTCTCGGCGAGGGCGTTGTCATAGGCCGTGCCGGGCGCCCCCACCGAGGCGACGATGCCGGCTTGGGCCAGGCGCAGGCCGAGAGCCACGCTCGTGTATTGCGTGCCCCGATCGGAGTGGTGGACGAGACCGGGTCGCGGCCGGCGAGCGTCCAGCGCCGCGTCGAGGGCGCTGATCACGAGCTCGGTCCGGAGGTGGTCGGCCATCGACCAGCCCACGACGCGGCGACTCCAGGCGTCGACCACCGCGGCCAGGTGGAGGAAGCCGGCCTCGGTCGGGAGCGAGGTGATGTCGGCGACCCAGAGTCGATCGGGCCCGCTCGCCCGAAAGTCGCGGCGGACGAGATCGAGCGCGGTCAGCGCGGCCCGGACGGGCGGCCGGGGCGAGGGCCTCGCCCGCCGCCGGCGGTGGACACCCACGAGGCCTGCCCCACGCATCAGCCTGGCCACGCGCTTGCGACCCACCCGGATCCCGCTCGCCCGCAGCTCGGCGTGGATCCGCGGCGCGCCGTAGGTGCCACGACTGGCGCCGAAGATCGCCCGGATCGTCTCGAGCAGGGCGCCATCGGCGCGTGCTCGCGGCGACGGCTGGCGGCGCGCCCAGACGCGATACGCGCTCGGGGAGACGGCGAGCAGCCGGCACAGGGTGAGGAGGTGATGGCGGGCCCTCTCACGCTCCACGAAGCGATACACGATCAGCGTGTCCGCTCGGTCTCCCGGGCGCGGAAGGCCGCTGCTTTTGACAGGATCTGCCGCTCCTCCTCAAGGACCCGGATCCGACGCCGGAGCCGGACGAGCTCGGCGTGCTCCTCGCGCGCCCGACGGACAGCCGGATCGGCCTCGGCGGCCAGCCGCTTGGCCCACAGCCGGATCGTCTCGCGGCTCACCCCCAGGTCACGACCGACCGATTCGTTCGTGGCCCCGGGCTCGAGCAAGAGCCGGACCGCTTCAGCCTGGAACTCGGGCGAGTACTTCGACTTTCTCCCCAACGGACACCTCCCGACGGATGCAAACAATTCGGTGTCCGTGAAAACGGGTCAAGCTCACTCGTCACCTCGTCGCTAACGTGCCAGAGGGGCAAACCCGTGACCCTGCCGGCGCCGACGCCCCGGCCCGCCCACCCGCGGACACGCTACCGGCGGGCGACGAAGACGACGGTCCCGTCGTCGCGAGAGGCTGGGCGGCCCGAGTAGCGGCCCTCGACCGACACGTCCCGGAAGCCGGACTGCTCGAGCATCAGGAGGACCTCCTGGACGAAGTAGAGGCTGATCCGGATCGTGTGCTCCTCCTCGGCCACGAGGTCGTCGCCGTGCCAGAGCCGCGGCCGCATCTCCATCGTCACGCGTTGCTCGATAGGGTCGAGCTCCGCCAGGCGCATCACGAGCTCGATCTCATCGCCGTCAGCCGTCCGCCGCCGCTTCCCGGTGGAGGGCCACTCCGTCGGC
>DASYTK010000006.1:0-70101 GCA_036002405.1 Candidatus Limnocylindrales bacterium | reverse complement strand
GCTCCTCGCTCGTCGCGAACTCGATCATCGTCGGCCTTCTCCTCGCCCTGAGCGACCAGGGCGTGGAGCCGCCCCCGCCGACCGGACCGACACGGAGGGAGCGGCTCGTGGGCCGCGCCCGCTCGGTGGGCGATCGGATCGAACGGGCCGTCTCGTGACTGCGCCTGCCGCCGCAGGTGCGCCGCGGATCGCGGCCACGCTCCTCTCCGTCGGCCTCGCCATCATCGTCGCGTACGGCGCCCTTGGCGCGGGGCTGACCTACTGGCAGGTCATCCAGGCCGACAGCCTGACCGAGGACCCGGCCAATCCGCTCGTGCTGGCTGCCGCGCGGCGCGCCCCTCGTGGCGCGATCCTCGACCGGAACGGGACCGTCCTGGCCGACAACGTCGCAGCCGCGGACGGCAGCCGGATCAGGCGCTACGCCTCGGTCGCGGCCGCTCCGATCATCGGCTACCGCAGTTTCCGCTTCGGGGCGAGCGGCCTCGAGCGGACGTACGATGCCGAGCTGATCGGCCTGGGGCAGCTCGACCCGGTCGATCGGCTGCTGCGGAAGTTCCGTCCCGACCCGTACGATCCCCAGGACCTCGTCCTGACGATCGACGCACGCCTCCAGCAGCGGGCGTTCGAGCTGCTCGGACGGGATCGAGGTGCCGTCGTGGCGATCGAGCCGGCGACAGGACGGATCCTCGCGCTGGCGAGCACGCCCACGTACGACCCGAACCGGATCGTCGACCCGGAGGGCGGAGACGCCTACTTCGAGGAGCTTCGCCGGCAGCCTTCGGCAAGCTCCGCGCTCGTCGATCGCGCGACTCAGGGCCGCTACACAGCCGGCTCGATCTTCAAGATCGTCACTGCCCTGGCCGGGCTCGGGTCCGGGGCGATCACCGCCGAGACCCGGTACGAGGACCAGCCGGGGGAGGAGAAGGATGGCTTCGTCGTCGACGGCTTCCCGATCCGCGACGGCCATCACCCGTTCACCGATGATGAGGCGCTCGACCTCCTCCAGGCGATCGAAGTCTCGTGCAACATCTATTTCGCCCATGTCGGCCTGGACACCGGGGGTGCGGACCTGTCCGAGTGGGCCGGCCGGATGGGCTTTGGCTCCCCGATCCCGTTCGACCTGCCCACCGAGCCCAGCCTGATCGACGGCGGCGACGGCTTCGAGGGCGACGTCGAGCTCGCGAGCGCCGCCTTCGGCCAGGGCGAGACGTTTGTCACCCCCTTCCAGATGGCGCTCGTCGCGGCGACGGTGGCGAACCGGGGGGAGCTCATGCGGCCCGAGATCGTGGAGAAGCTGCGCGCGCGGAGCGGTCGAGTCCGGACGATCGACCCGCAGCCCTGGCAGCGGGTCGTCAGCGGCACGACGGCCGGGATCGTGGCTCAGGCGATGCGCGACGCGGTGGAGGGCGAGTGGGGCCATCTCTTCGCCGGCGGCGCGAAGATCCCCGGTGTGCCAACGGCAGGGAAGAGCGGTACCGCCGAGCTCGGCGGCCAGGGCGAGCCGCACAGCTGGTTCATCGGCTTTGCCCCGGCCGACCAACCGCGAATCGCGATCGCCATCCTCGTCGAGCAGGGTGGACGCGGCGCGGAGCGAGCCGTTCCCATGGGCGGCGATCTGATGGGCACCTATCTGGCGCTGGGCGACTGAGCCCTTCGAAACCCGGCGCCGCGATCTGCCGTACCATCGGCCGAAGGGGCTCGACGGCCCCGGGACCGCACCGCACCACAGGTCGCTCGACCCGGCCGGCGCTCGAGGAGGGGCTCCGGTTCGGTCGCCGGCTCGGAGGACCCAGTCGCTGATGGCCACGATCCAGCAGACCGGAGAGAAGGTCGTCGCGAACGTCGAGCGCGTCATCGTGGGCAAACACCATGAGGTGCGGCTCACTCTTGTCGCCCTGCTCTGCCAGGGCCACCTGCTGATCGAGGACGTGCCCGGGACAGGCAAGACCGTCCTCGCCAAGGCGATCGCGCGCAGCCTGGGCTGTACGTTCCGGCGCATCCAGTTCACGCCGGACCTGTTGCCCTCGGACGTGACGGGGCTCTCGATCTACAACCAGAAGACCCAGGAGTTCGAGTTCAAGCCCGGGCCGATCATGGCCCAGATCGTGCTCGCCGACGAGATCAACCGGGCGACGCCGAAGACGCAGTCGGCCCTCCTCGAATGCATGGAGGAGCACCAGGCGACGATCGACGGGGTGACCTACCGGATGCCCGATCCGGTCCTCGTCATCGCGACCCAGAACCCGATCGAGTACGAGGGCACGTTCGCGCTCCCCGAGGCACAGCTCGATCGCTTCATGCTCCGGATCCGGCTGGGCTACCCCGAGCCGCTCGACGAGATCGTCATCCTCGACGAGCAGAAGCGGAGTCACCCGCTCGAAGAGATCGGCGAGGTCGCGACCGTCGAGGAGCTTCGCGCTTTGCAGGAGGGCGTCCGCGAGATCTACGTCGATCCCACGGTCAGCGATTACATCGTCCGGCTCGTGAACGCGACCCGCAGCCACCCCGACACGTATCTCGGCGCCTCGCCACGCGGCTCGCTCGCGCTCTATCGGGCGGGCCAGGCCTGGGCGGCGCTGTCTGCTCGGGACTACGTCATCCCCGACGACATCAAGCAGCTGGCCGAGTCGGCGCTCGCGCACCGCCTGATCGTCAAGACCGCGGCCACGATCCGGGACATCGATCCCGCGACGGTCGTGCGCGAGCTGCTCGAGTCGGTCCCGATCGAGGGGACCGACCGGGCGGCGCGCCCGAGCCTCCGGCCGGTCTAGCCCGCCCTCCGGCCGTGGTCCGCCGCCTCCAGTTCCTCGTCGCCGGCGCGGTCCTCGTCGTCATCGCCTTCTCCACCGGCGCCGACTTCCTCTTCTTCCTCGTGTATCTGGGCGTGCTGGTCGTCGGCGGCTCGTACGTCCTCACCCGCTACGGCCTATCGGACCTCGAGGCCGGCTACACGCTCGACCGTCTCCAGGCCCAGGTCGGCGAGAACCTTCGGGCGACCTACACGCTCCGCAACACGAGCCGTCTCCCGAAGCTCTGGCTGGAGGCCTACAACCCCTCGACATTGCCGGTCCCGCTGCCCGGGCGGGCGATCGCGCTCGGCCCGCGGGCGGAGCGGACCTGGATCGCCCGCGTCCCGCTCGTTCGCAGGGGGCATTTCCGGATCGACCCACTCGTCGTCCGGACCGGGGACCCGTTCGGGCTCTTCGAGGCGTCGGCGACCGTCGGCGGCGGGAGCGCGATCATCGTCTACCCCCGGGTCGAGTCCCTCCCGCGGTGGCGGCTGCCGCCGGCCCAGGTCGAGGGCAGCCGCACGAGTCCCGAGCGGACGCTCCAGACGACCCCGCTCGTCACGTCGATCCGGGCCTACCTGCCCGGTGACGCCTATAACCGGATCCACTGGAAGCAGAGCGCGCGGCACCAGGATCTCCAGGTGAAGGAGTTCGACCTCGAGCAGACCGCTGACCTGTGGGTCTTTCTCGACCTCCAGCGGGAGGTCCAGGCGGGCGAGGGGGACGAGTCGACCCTCGAGGCCGGCGTCCGCGTCGTCGCCTCGGTCGTCAGCCGCGCGCTCTCCGAGAACCGCGCCGTGGGGTTCAGCGCGACCGCGCACCGCATGACGATGATCCCCGCCGATCGGGGCGCGCGCCAGTATCAGAAGCTGATGCAGCTGCTGGCGGCCGTCACTGCCGATGGCACGTCGCCGCTCGTCGAGGGACTCCTCCGCGACCTGCCGCGGATGCGACGGGGAATGACGGCGCTCGTCGTCACGCCCTCGCTCGAGCGCGACTGGATCCGGCCGCTGGCGACACTCCGGTCGCGCGGGGTGGGCGTCACCGTCTGCCTCCTCGACGCCCTTGCGTACGCCGACCACCCCCCTCGGGTGCCCAGCCCTGGCGTCGCCCATCCGCCTCTCGACGGCGATCCCCGGCGAGAGGCTCGGCTCCAGGCCGCCCGCAACGTCCGCCATGCGCTCGCTGAGTACGACCTCCCGGTCCACGTCGTCGTCCCCGCTCGGCCGCTCGGCGAGCTCCTTCTCAGCCGCGGCCCGGCGGGGCGCCCGGCTCGCGTCTGATGGTGAGCGCGACGATGCCCGACCGTGATGGGGGGAGAGCGGCATGAGCGTGTTCGCGCCGGCCATCGACGCCGGGCAGATGGGTCGGCCTCAGGAGCAGACGGGTCTCCGTCCGTCCGAGGGTTGGTCGGTCGTGGCGCTGCTCTTCCTGATGCTCCTGATGTTCGCCCGTGCCGTGGACGATGCGAACTGGGCGGGGATCGGTCCGGACGGCTCGAGCCAGACGGCGTTCCTCAACTGGGTCGTGCTGCTCGGCGCCGCCTACGGGCTGGCCGCATCGAAAAGCCGGCTCTCCCCGCTCGGCGCGCACCTCCTCGGCGCGTTCCTTGCCACGATCCTCATCTTCGTGGCCGTTGCGGGAGCGATCTCCACGGCCCCCACGCTCGACATCCGGCTGGACGACCTGCTCGCGTCGCTCGAGCGCTTCTATCACGACCTCGTCGTCGAAGGCGTCCGGTCGCGCGAGACGAGCGCCTTCCTCCTAAGCCTCGGTGCAGTGGGCTGGACGACCGGCTACTTCGCGGCGTTCACGCTCTTCCGGCGTCGACGGGTCCTGAACGCGGTCCTGATCACCGGCCTGGCGATCCTCATCGAGGTCTCGCTCACGATCGAGGCCCAGTACTCCTACCTCGTCGTGTTCGCCGCTGCCGCCCTCCTCCTCATCGTGCGGATGAACCTGCTCGACCAGCGCGAGGGCTGGGCCCGCCGGCGGATCGGCGATGCGGGCGACGTCAGCTCGATGTACCTGCGAAGCGGGATCGTCGTCGTGCTCGGCGCGCTCCTCGGCTCGATCGGCCTGGCTGCCTACGCGAGCTCGGCCCCGCTCGGGCCGCTGTGGCGCGACGCGGACAACGACCTCGTCCGCCTGGGCCACGAGGTCAACCGGATCGTGGGTGGCGTGACCGGCGCCGCGCGGGGACCGGGCGGCCTGTTCGGCGCGACCCAGACGATCCGTGGCGTCTGGGAGTCATCGACCTCGGTCGTCTTCCGCTCGAGCTCGAGCGACGGCCAGGGGCGTTACTGGCGGGCCGCGACGTACGACTCGTTCGATGGCCAGAGCTGGCTCCAGCGCGATCGCGACAACGGGATCCGGATCGCGCCCGGCGACGATCTCCTGGAGCCGACCGCCGAGCTGTCCGACTCGGAGGCAGGCACGGGCCGGACGGAGGTCGCGACCACCGTCGTGGCGATCGACTTCGGAGGCGACATCCTCCTCGCGCCCGACGCCCCGGTCGCCGTCGACCGCACGGCGGACGTCTACACGAACGGCGGCGGTCCGCTCGCGACGATCGAGCTGGCCGAAGACCTGCGGACGGGCGACGCCTATACGCTTCGTGCCCTCGTCCGGGTCGAGGGCGAGGCGAGCGGTGGCCTCACGGAGAACCGCCTCGCCGCGGCAGGCGTGGGCTATCCCGGCTGGGTGCGCCGCTACGTCGCCGTGGAAGAAGGGTCCATCGGTGAGCTGACAGTCCAGACCGCGGAGCGGATCGTCGAGGCACTGCCGAAGGATGCGCGCGACCCGTTCCACATCGCGGCCGCGATCCAGGATCACTTCTATCGCTCGGGCCGGTACCGCTATCGCACCGACGTGCGGGGCCTCTGCGGGCCGAGCGAGCCTCTCGTCGACTGCTTCCTCCGGACGAAGGTCGGTTACTGCGAGTACTTCGCATCGGCGATGACGATGATGCTGAGGACCCAGGAGATCCCGGCCCGGATGGTCATGGGGTATCTGCCCGGGAAGCGCCTCGAGGACGGCAGCTGGCAGGTCGACCGGAGCGCGGCGCATGCCTGGGTGGAGGTGTACTTCCCCGGCTTCGGTTGGGTCCCGTTCGACCCGACGCCGGGCAACCGTGAGAACCAGCAGCGCCCGACCGTCCTCGAGGAAGGGGCGCCCGTTCCGACTCCGGCCGTGGCGGCTACGCCGAGCTTCCTGGCCGACGACGATGCCGTCCGGCGCGCCGACGAGCGCCTCGGACGTGATCGCCAGCAAACCGGCGTCGCGGGCGCGGCGAACGCACAGGGCGCCCTCCAATCGGTCGCCGTGCTGCTCGCGCTCGGTCTCGCGATCCTCGTCCTGGCCCTGCTCTACCGCCGCCGGTCCGGCGGCGCGCCCGCCGGCGCCGAAGTGGCCTATGCGGGCGTGGCACGCCTGGCCGGCCGATTCGGCTACGGGCCGCGCCCCACCGAGACCGCCTACGAGTACGCAGCGGCCCTTTCCACGCTCGTTCCCGCGGTCCGCGACGACCTCCATGTCGTCGCCAGCGCGAAGGTGGAGGAGACCTACGCGCGCCGTCCACCCGTCGGACAGATGCTCGAGCGGCTTCGTCGCGCCTACCGCCGGGTGCGGATCTGGCTCTTCGCGCTCGCCCTGCGCCGGCTCGGTCGGGGGAGGGTCGGTCGCGACGAGTCGCGCCGGCTCTGGCTGCGGGCCGGGCGCCGACCGCGCGATCGGGAGGGCTAGAGGGCTCCTCCGCGCTCGCCACGTGCCTCCGCGAGCGCGATGGGATCGGCCGTCAGCGGGAGCAGATGGTCCACGAGCCCATGGGCCCGGAGGGCCGCCGTGGCGCCTCCGAGCTCGACGACTGAGATCCCGCAGAGCGAGAAGGGGAAGGCCCAGAACCGCTCGAGGGGTAGCTCGAGGAGCGCCAGGAGCGCAAGCCGGAGAACCCCATCGTGGGCGAGGATGAGCGCCCAGGGCTCGCTCGCATCGGCATCGTCGGCGCGGGAGGCCCGCCCAAGCGCATCGATCACCCCGGCCAGGCACCCCCGGACGCGGGCAGAGGCGTCGACGAGCCGCTCGCCGTCCGGGGCGTTCGCGGTCGTCGGTGAGCGTCGCCAGGCGGCGAGGCGATCACCGTCGTCGGCGGCCACATCGCCGTGGAGCCGGCCCTCCCAGTCGCCCTGGCCCAGCTCGAGCAGCGCCTCGGTCGCAATGACTCGGACTCCCGGCAGCAGGGCGCGGAGCGGCTCGGCCGTCGCGCGTGCCCGCTCGAGCGGGGAGTGCCAGATCCCGACCGGATCGATCGGCGGCAGCGGCAGGTGGAGGTTCCGGTCGGGTGCCGCGAGTCGCTCGGCGAGGAGGCGGGCCTGGCGGATGCCGCGATCGCTGAGGGGAGGATCGAGCCGTCCCTGGAAGCGGCTTTCGGCGACCCACGTCGATTCCGCATGACGGACGAGGGCCAGTCGGGCGGGAGCCGCCGTCACGCCGTCCCGAGGCGGATCAGCCAGAGGTCGAGGACCGCCTCGTCGTTGCGGATCCGGTCCGCGACGGGGTCGGGGACGGGGTCGTCGAGGGCCAGGATCATGAATGCGTCCTCGCGCGGGCTCGTCCGGGCGAGGTGCATCGCGCTGATGTTCACGTCCGCCTGCCCGAGCATCAGCCCGATCCGGCCCATCGTGCCCGGGCGATCCTGGTGGCGCGTCACGAGCATCACCGCGGCGGGTGCCATATCCAGCCAGTAGTCCCCGAGTCGCACGAGCCTCGGCTCGCCACTTGCGACCGTGCCACCGACCGTCGTGAGCCCGCTCAGGGTCAGGAGCGAGGCGTAGCGGCCGGCGTCGGGCGTCCGGCGCTCGACGAGCGTGATCCCGCGGCTCCGCGCGATGTGCCCCGCGTTGACAAGGTTGACTCGCTCCTCGGTGACGGTCTCGAGAAGGCCGCGGAGGGCGGCCGCCGCGAGCGGCGCCCCGTCGTGACCCCCGAGCTCGCCGGCGATCTCGAGCGTGAGCTCGCCCGCCACGCCGCGGGCGAACTGGGCGTAGAACTGGCCGATCGTCTGGGCCAGGGCGAGGTATGGCACGAGGATCTGGGCGTGCTCCGGGGGCAGGAGCGGGGCATTGACCGCGTACCGCGCGGGTCGGCCCTCGAGAACGTCGACGACCTGCTGACAGGCTTCCACGGCGACCCTGACCTGCGCCTCGGCGGTCGAGGCCCCCAGGTGGGGGGTGAGCACCGCGTTCGGCGCGTCGAGGAGGGGCGACTCCCGCGGGGGCTCGGCGGCGAAGACGTCGATCCCGGCACCGCCCAGCCGCCCGCCGGCGAGCGCCTCGGCAAGGGCCGTCTCGTCGACGATCCCGCCGCGCGAGACGTTCAGGAGGATCGCGCCTGGCTTCATCGCGGCGAGCTCGCGGGCGCCGATCAGGTTGCGCGTGCCGCGTGTGAGCGGAACGTGCAGGCTGACGACGTCGCTCCGCCGCAGGAGCGTCGGCAGGTCGACGAGCTCGGCGCCGTGCGTGGCGGCGACGTCCTCGCTGACATACGGGTCGTGCGCGACGAGCTCCATCTCCATCGCCCTTGCTCGCTCGGCGATGGCCATGCCGATCTTGCCCAACCCGACGATGCCGAGCGTGCGGCCCCGGAGCTCCACGCCGGTGAAGGCGCTCCGCTTCCACTCTCCCTTGCGAACCGAGGAATCCGCGCCGGGGATCCGTCGGGCCACGGCATAGAGGAGGGCGAGCGTGTGCTCGGCGGCGGCGATCGTGTTGCCGGTCGGCGCGTTGACGACCGTGATCCCGGCCCGTGTCGCGGCGTCCAGGTCGACGTTGTCCACGCCCACGCCGGCACGCCCGATGACGACGAGCCGCGACCCCGCGGCGATCGCCTCGGCGTCGACCTGCACCTGGCTTCGCACGACGAGGGCGTCGTACTCGGGCAGTGCTTCGAGGAAGGCCTCGCGAGCCAGACCGGGCCGCTCGTCGACCTCGTGGCGCTCACGGAGGAGCGCGACGCCCTCCGGCGCGAGCCCCTCCGCGACGAGGATCCGCACGCCGACCCGCTAGACCGGCAGCGCCGCCCCGGCCTCGGTGGCCGCCCGATCCGCCTCGCGGATGGCCACCCCACGCTCGACCGGCAGGCCGAGCTCGAGTGCAGCGTCCTCGATGATGCCGAGCGCGGCGCGGATGTCGTCGACCGCGACGGCCCCGAGGTGGCCGACGCGGAAGATCTGGCCGCTCAGCTTGCCCTGGCCACCGGCGAGGACGAGCCCGCGCTCGCGCAGGGCCCGGTTGAAGACGCTCCAGTCCAGGCCCTCCGGCATCCGGGCGGCGGTAACGGTGTCCGAGGCGTGCGCCGGGTCGGCGAACAGGGCGAAGCCGAGCGCCGCCAGGCCGGCCCGACAGCCTGCGCCGCAGGCGGCATGGCGGGCGAAGATGTGCTCGTAGCCCTCGGCCTCGATCAGCTCGAGCGCCACGTCGAGTGCGAAGCAGACGCCGACCGCCGGCGTCCACGGTGTCTCGCCCTTCTCGAGACCCTGCCTGTGTGCGGCCAGGTCGAAGTAGAAGCGAGGCATCGTGGCACGCTCGGCGGCCGCCCAGGCACGTGCCGAGACGCTGATCATCGCCAGGCCCGGGGGCACCATCCAGCTCTTCTGTGATCCGGTGACCACGACGTCGAGGCCCCAGGCGTCGGTCTCGAAGGGAACGGCTCCCAGGCCGCTGATACCGTCCACGATGAGGAGCGCGCCAGGCGCGTCACGGCGGACCGCGTCGGCGAGGTCGGGCAGCGGGTTCGTGACTCCGGTCGAGGTCTCGTTGTGGGTCAGGAGGACGGCCGCGGCGGGTCGACCGGCCGAGGCCATTTCGCGCAGCGCTTCGACGACAGCGTCCGGCTCGGCCGCCCGACCCCAGTCGACGGCGAGCGTCGTCACGTCGGCGCCGTACCGCGTCGCGATCTTCGCGAATCGATCCCCGAAGGCCCCGATCGACACTGCCAGGACCGGCTCCCCGATCGACAGGTGGTTGACGATCGCCGCCTCGAGCCCGCCGGTCCCCGAGGCGGTCAGGATGAGGACATCGTTGTCGGTCCGGAAGCCGCGCTTGAGCCCGGCCACGAGACGCTCGAGCAGGGCCCGGAACTCCGGTCCGCGGTGGTTGATCATCTGGCGGCCGCCCGCCTCGCGCACGGCGTCGGGCAGGGGGGTGGGGCCGGGGACGCGCAGGTGGGTCGTCGGGCTCACGGAAGGCATGCTCCATGCTGCCAGGGACGGTGGCGGTGGGCGGGTCGATGGTAGCGCGCCATGGCGCCGACCGGCCTGACGTGCGCGGGACGCACACAACTGACCCCCCGGTTTGACGACGCCGGGGGAGGCTCGGAACGTCGAGCGTGGTGATCTCGCTCGCTATCCCAGGATTTGCCGCCGGCCGATGAGGTGCGAGGTCAGGACGGTCGAGCCGTTGCGGGACGTCGGCTGAGGCCCAGCTCGTGCGTGGGAAGAGCCCTGACGAGCGCCGAAGAGGCCTTTGGGAAGGTCAAAACGGTGCCTAAGTCGCACTCCATCGGCAGGCGGCAGCGTTTCGGCCCGACCTGAGCCAGTCCTCGCACTCCGTCGGCGAGGCGCCGCGGCCGACGACCCTTCTGCCAGGCTCGCCGGGCAGTACGAGGAACCAGGAGGCTTGAGCCACGATCCGACCGAGCTGCTTTCCTCGGCCGAACGCGCAGCCCGACTAGACTGGCTCAATGCCAGCCCGCCGATCGACCGAGGCCCGACCGCAATCGCTGGACCTGCCGGCCGCTTCGGCGTCGCACGCGCCACTCGCGGCGCGGGTCCGTCCCCGGACCCTCGACGAGTTCGTCGGCCAGGAGCACCTCGTCGGGGAGCATGGCGCGCTGCGCCGCGGGGTCGAGCGGGGCCACCTCCCGGCGATGGTCCTCTGGGGCCCGCCCGGCTCGGGCAAGACGACGCTGGCCCGGCTCCTGGCCGACGCGGTGGCCGCGCGCTACGAGACGATCAGCGCGGTGATGGCCGGCGTGGCCGACATCCGCCGGATCATCGGCGAGGCGCGCGAGTGGCTCGATCGCGGGGGACGACCGCTCGTCCTGTTCATCGACGAGATCCATCGCTTCAACAAGGCCCAGCAGGACGCCCTGCTGCCCCAGGTCGAGGACGGGACGATCACGCTCATCGGCGCCACCACAGAGAACCCGTACTTCGAGGTCAACTCGGCGCTCCTCAGCCGGTTACGGGTCTTCCGACTCGAGCCGCTCACCGACGACCAGGTCGAGCGGATCGTCCGTGCCGTGCTCGAGGACGAGCGCGGACTCGGCGGCCGCGTCGCGCTCGATGGGGAGGCGCTCGAGCATCTCGTCTCCCTCAGCGGCGGCGACGCCCGGGCCGCTCTGAACGTCCTCGAGAACGCCGTCGCGATCGTCGAGTTCGACGAGGGCCGCGAGGCATCGGCTGACGCCGTGCTGTCCCCGACGCTGGAGCAGATCGAGGCCGCGGCCCAGCAGCGGATCCTGTCTTACGACCGGGCCGGCGACGGTCACTACGACACGGTGAGCGCGTTCATCAAGAGTGTCCGTGGCAACGACCCGGACGCGGCGCTCTACTGGCTTGCGACGATGGTCGCGGCCGGCGAGGACCCGCGCTTCATCGCACGTCGGCTGATCATCAGCGCCAGCGAGGATGTCGGGAACGCCGACCCGCACGGCCTCCAGGTCGCCGTCGCAGCGGCCCATGCGCTCGAGTGGGTCGGCCTTCCGGAGGCGCAGTACGCCCTCGCGCAAGCGACTGCCTACCTCGCCAGCGCGCCGAAGTCGAACCGCGCCGGACAGGCGTACTGGTCGGCGATGGCCGACGTCCAGGAGCGCGGCTCGCTCCCGGTCCCATCCCATCTCCGCAGCGCTCACTGGCGGGAGCGGCGCGACTTCGGGACGGGCCGCGGCTATCGCAACCCGCACGACGTCCCCGGCGCCGACGTCGACCAGCAGTACCTGCCGGACGCCCTCGTGGGTCAACGGTATTACGAGCCCTCGGCCGAGGGGATCGAGAGTCGGATCGGAGATCGGCTGGCGCGGCTCCGCGCGAGCCGCGAGGGCGGCGGCGGTGATCGCTCGGCCGCGCCCGCGGGCCGCCCGAGAGCCAGGAAGGCCGACACGATGCGGATCGCGGGCGACGTCATGCGCAGCCGGGAGACGGCGCTCCGCGATCGGGCTCAGCGACAGCGCTCGGAGGCCGGCTGAATTTCCCGATCGCGGTCAGGTGACCGGAACGATCCTCAGCGCGACGATCAAGAGCCAGAGGACGAGCAGGAGCGCCAGGAGCCCGCCGGCCACGATGCTGATGCGCCGGATGTCTTCCACGACGTAGACGTACTCTTCCGCTGCCTTCGCGGCGAGGAGGCTGGTGGCCCGTGTCCGCCGGCGCGGGGCGCTCGAGTCGGCGACCGCGGCAAGCTTCTCGGCCGCCTGCTCGGGCTCGCCTTCGACGAGATCCTGGGCGATGAGCGGGGCGGCATCGAGCTGACTGACGGGCTCGTATGCCCGACGCGCCTCCGGTGCTCGCGCCGCGGGCCGCGCGCCGGGGCGGCGGTTCTGCCGGCGAGAGGCACGGCGCGAGCCGCGCGTGCGTTTGCTCACGATCGCTCGGAATCGGTCATCGGATCGGCGCGGAGGATAGCACCGGCTCTCCCGCGCGCGGGCGTGCGCAACGCTTGGGACCGGTGCCGGCGGGTCGGGTGACGAGGCATGCGAGAATCGCATTCTCACCGCGAGTCGAGGAGGCCCCTGCCGATGACCGACCTCGCCGCCTTCCTCCAGGCCAACCTGCCCATCGTCCTGGCGGTCCTTGCCGTCCTGCTCCTGCTCGATCTGATCGCCAGCCTCGCTCTTCTACGTCGCGTCCGCTCGACCGGTGGACTCGGGATCTCGTTCGACTCTGGATCGGCCGGCGCCGAGCCGCTCGACATGCGACGCGTCTATGAGGTCGCCGGCCAGCTCCACCGGATCGAGGACCGCACGGCGGCGCTCGAGATCGTCGGTCGGCGCGCGGTCCAGCGGGTCGGGCTCGTCCGCTACAACCCCTTCGAGGACACGGGCTCGAACCAGAGCTTCGCCCTCGCGCTCCTCGATGGCGATGAGGATGGACTCGTCATCTCGAGCCTCCATTCGCGCTCGAACACGAGGATCTACGCCAAGCCGATCGCGAGTGGCCGCTCGGAAGCGCCGCTCTCCGACGAAGAGGCCGAGGCCCTCCGACTCGCCCGTTCCGGCGGTCGGGCAGGAGTGACAGCCTAGCTGGCATCCACGGGGCGCAGGCTGCGCCCCGTGATCGAGCCCCCTCCCGCGCCCACGCTTCGACCCGCGCGCGAGACGCGGGCCTCCCGGTCCCGCGGAACGGTCGCCGACGGGGCACCCGTCCGCCTGGAGGGGGTCGCCGCCCTTCTGGCCGGTCTCGATCGAGACCAGAAGCGGGCGGTCACGCACGGCGACGGCCCGCTCCTGGTCGTGGCCGGGCCGGGCACCGGCAAGACCCGAGTCGTCACCCACCGCATCGCCTGGCTGATCGCGACGAAGCGCGCGCGCCCCTCCGAGATCCTCGCCTTGACGTTCACCGACGGAGCCGCCGAGGAGATGCAGGAGCGTGTCGACGTGCTCGTGCCGTACGGCTACGCCGACATCGCCGTCAGCACGTTCCATGCCTTTGGTGACCGGCTCGTCCGCGAGTTCGCCTTCGAGCTCGGCCTGCCCGCGGATCCCCGGGTGCTGACGCGGGCCGACGTGATCGTCTTCCTCCGTGAGCATCTATTCGAGCTGGGACTCGAGCGATACCGGCCACTCGGGGATCCGACGCACTTCCTGGGTGCCCTCGCAGGCCTCTTCAGCCGGGCGAAGGACGAGGCCGTCGCCGTCGACGACTACCTCGCCCACGCGACACGGCTCGAGTCGTCCCTGGCGGCGGCCAGAGCGAGCGCAGGCGACCGCGCAGACGAGCGGGCTGACGCGCTCGCCGACCTGTCTGCGCGCCAGACGGAGCTGGCACTCGCCTATGTCCGCTACCAGGAGCTTCTCGCTCGGGCCGGGTTGATCGATTTCGGCGACCAGGTCTCACTCGCGCTCCGGCTCCTGCGCGAGCAGCCCTCCGTGCGAGCGGAGATCGGGGGCCGCTATCGCTACGTGCTCGTCGACGAGTTCCAGGACACGAACGCAGCGCAGCTCGAGCTCGTCGAGATGGTCGCCGGCGGCCACCGGAACATCACCGTCGTCGGCGACGACGACCAGTCGATCTACACCTTCCGGGGTGCGGCGCTGAGCAACCTGCTCGGGTTTGCCGAGCGGTTCCGGGGGGCGCGAACCGTAGTCCTCCGCCGGAACCACCGCTCGCGGCGGCCGATCCTGGAGGCCGCCTACCGGCTGATCCGGCACAACGATCCCTGCCGTCTCGAGGCTCGCGCCGGTCTCGACAAGCGTCCCCGGCCCGCCCGGAGGGCGCGCCGTCCCAAACCTGTCGAGCATCGCGCCTTCGCGAGCATCGCCGAGGAAGCGGACTGGATCGCCGCCGCGGCGGAGGAGCGGCTCCGACGCGGGCAAGCGGCCACAGAGATCGCGATCCTCGTCCGGACGAACGCCGACGCAGAGCCCTTCCTGCGCAGCCTGAACCTGCGCGGCATCTCCTGGCGCTTCAGCGGAGCGTCGGGACTCGATGCCCGGCCGGAAGTCCGCGAACTGCTCTGCTTCCTGCGCGTCGTGGCAGACCTCGATTCGACGGTCGACCTGTACGCCGTCGCGACGGGCGAACCGTACCGGCTCGGTGGGGCCGACCTCACCGCCCTCCTCGGGCTTGCCCGCCGGCGGCACCGCTCGCTCTGGTGGGCCTGTCGGGAAGCCCTCGATCAGCCGGGCCTCATCCGCCTCGAGTCCTCGACCCGACGTGGCCTCGAGCGCCTGCGTGACGATCTCGCGGCGGCGAGTGAGCTCGCTCACTGCCGCCCGGCCGGCGAAGTCCTCTACGACCATCTGAAGCGAAGCGGCCGCCTGGCTCGGCTCACGGCGGCGACAGATCCCCGGAGCGAGACGGCGATGCGGAACGTCGCCCGGTTCTTCGAGCTCGTCCGGACGCGCTCGCGCCTGCTCGAGGACGACCGTGTGCCCTTCCTCGCCCCGCACCTGGCGATGCTCCTCGAGGCCGGTGAGGACGCCGCCGACGAGGACGCCGACGATTCCGACGCCGTGGCCGTGCTCACGATCCACAAGGCCAAGGGCCTCGAGTTCGGTACGGTCTTCCTGGCCGGGCTCGCCGAGGGGCGCTTCCCGCGGCGGGGCCGCAGAGATCCGCTTGCCCTCCCCGAGGAGCTGTGCCGCGATCGCCGGACGGAGGCGTTCGCGGACGAGGCCACGGACGCCGAGGAGCGGAGGCTCTGCTACGTGGCGATGACGCGTGCCCGCGACGAGCTGATACTGACTCACGCCGCCGCGTCTGCGATCGGCCGGCGTCGGCGCCCCTCACCGTTCATCTCGGAGGCGCTCGACCGACCCGCGGTCCCCGTCAAGCCGCAGGCGGATGCGCTGGCCCTTCTGGAGGGACAGCCCGATCCCGGCCCCGTCCCGCTGCCCGCCCGCCCGCCGGCGGGCGGGCGCCTCGAGTTGAGCTTCAGCCAGGTTGACGACTACCTCACCTGCCCGCTGCGTTACCGGCTGCGGCACGTCGTGGGTGTCCCGGTCCCCGCCCACCACGCGCTTTCCTACGGCGGCGCGCTCCACCAGGCTGTCGCGGCCGAGGGGCTCCGTCGGATGAAGGGTCGCCCGATGAGCGCAGACGAGCTCGTCGAGGTCTACCGACTCCACTGGTCCAGCGAGGGCTTCCTGTCGCGTGAGCACGAGGACGCCCGGTTCGCGGCCGGTGAGGCAGCGCTGCGCCGCTATCACGCCGAGCATTGCGCTGTCGAGCGACCGGCACCGCTCGCGGTGGAGGAGCCGTTCGCGGTCGAGCTGGGAGGGGATCGTGTCCGCGGCCGCTTCGACCGCCTCGACCGCGAGCCGGAGGGCATCGTCGTCACGGATTTCAAGTCGAGTGACGTGCGCGACCCACAGAAGGCGAGGCAGCGGGCGCGGCAGTCGCTCCAGCTTTCGATCTACGCGCTCGCCCAGGAGGCGCTCGCGGGAGAGCCCCCGGCCGCTGTCCGGCTGCACTTCCTCGACTCCGGCCTGGTCGCCCAGGTGCCCCTCGAGCCGAGCCGACTCGAGGATGCGCGCCGAAAGGTGCGCGCCGCGGCCGATGGCATCCGCCAGGGAGCGTTCGAGCCGCGGCCCGACCAGGTCGCCTGCTCCTACTGCCCGTTCCGTGACATCTGCCCCGCGAGCGCCGCCTGATCTTCGTCGCGCCGGCGAAGGCCGGGCTAGATTCCGGCCCGATGGCTTCCCGGGACCGGCTGGCGAACCTGGCCGTCTTCGGGCTTGCCGCGCTCGCCTGGTCGGCCGCCGGGCTCTTCCTCGTCAACCGCTCTCCCGTCGGCGACGTCCCGGCGCAGCTTCTGGGCGGCGCCCTGCTCGGTCTCGCGACGGGGCTGACGACCGTTCCCTTCTTCTGGCTGGCTGCCTTCGGTCGCCAGCGGCGGATCGCCTATCGGGGCGATTGGCTGCGAGCGGCGAGGCGAGGCTTGTGGGTCGGGCTCGTCGTCGCGCTCTTCGTCGTCCTCCGCGCCCAGGGTGCGTTCAGCCTCGCTCTCGCCGCCTTCGTCATCGTCCTGGTGGCCTTCGTCGAGCTGACGCTGTCTGTCGAGCGCTGACCGGGCGGGTCAGCCCGGCCGGGGAGGACCTGCGGGCCATCGCATTGCCGGGAACGGCGCGTACGATGGAGTCCGGCGCCCTGCTGGACCGAGGCCCGGAACCGGCGACGCCGCCAGCGGGAGGATTCCCGTGACCCAGCACCGTCTCGACTACGCGTCCCTGCACGGCTGGGACCGCCCGTTCGACACGTTCAGCGAACAGGACCTGCCGAGCTATACCGGGATGCCCACCTTTTGCCGCCGTGACTACGTCGCGGACCTCGCCGAGATCCGCCGGCGCCGCCCGGACGTGGCGATCGTGGGTGCGCCCTTCGACGACGCGGTCACGCATCGTCCGGGGGCGCGTTTCGGTCCGCGCGCCATCCGCGAGGCGACGTACACGGAAGGCACGCACTCGCTCCAGCTCGAGGTGGAGCCGTGGCGAGTCCTCGACGGGATCGACGCCGGCGATGCGAACGTCGTGCCCGCCCGGCAGGAGCGCGGCCACGCAATGATCTACCGGAAGGTCCGTGAGGTGGCGGAGACCGGCGCGATCCCCTTCATCCTCGGCGGCGACCACTCGATCACCTGGCCCGCGGCCACGGCGATCGCCGAGATCCGGGCCCCGGCCTCCCTCGGGATCGTCCATCTCGACGCCCATGCGGACACCGGGACGGGGGAGTGGGGCATCCTCGCGAGCCACGGGACTCCGATGCGCCGCCTCGTCGAATCGGGCGCCGTCCGGGGGCGCAACTTCGTTCAGGTCGGGCTGCACGGCTACTGGCCGAGCGTCGAAGTCTTCGACTGGATGCGCGCGGAAGGCTTCCGCTGGCATGTCATCGGCGAGATCGAGGAGCGGGGCATCGATGCCGTGATCGACGACGCGATCGGCGAGGCGCTCGAAGGTGCGGACGCGATCTACCTCTCACTCGACGTCGACGTCATCGACCCGGGGATGGCGCCGGGTACGGGCACACCCGAACCCGGCGGGATGCTGACTCGTGAGGTCCTGCGCGCGGTCCGGCGCGTCGCGTCAAGCGTCGAGCTCGCGGCGATGGACGTCGTCGAGGTCTCGCCACCGTACGACCATGCCGAAGTCACGGCGATGGCCGCGCATCGCGCGGTCCTCGAGGCGATCTCGGCCCTCGCCCTCAAGAAGCGCGCCGGCCGTGCCGTCCGCTACGAGCCCGCCGCTGCGCGGGCGCGCAACGTCGTCGGGACGCCGGCCGGAGCCGTCCGCGGCGGATGACACGAACCGGGGGGCGCGGCCGAGGCAAGCCCCGTCGAGATCGCGCGATCGAGCCGGGCCGGGCAGCCGAGGCGCTCGCGCGTTACTACGACCTCGATCTGCACGACGACCCGGGCGACGTCGAGCTGTATCGAGCCCTCGCCGCACGGACCGGCGGCCCGATCCTGGAGCTCGGCGTTGGTAGCGGACGGGTGGCGGTCCCGCTGGCCCTTGATGGTCACGAGGTCGTCGGCGTCGACCACGACCCGGCGGCGCTTGCCCGGGCCAGGGCGCGCTGGTCGGCGGCGGGTGCCGAGGCGAAGGGGCGGCTCGAGCTCCTGGAGGCGGACCTGACCGAGCTCGGGCTCGGATCCCGCTTCGGGCTCGCGATCCTGGCCCTGAATTCGCTCCTGCTGCTTGCCGAGCCCGGGCGGCAGCGGGCCGGCCTGGCTGCGCTGGCACGACACCTTGGGCCGAGCGGGCTCGCGGTCGTGGACATCTGGCTGCCCGGGCCGGACGACCTCGCAGTCTACGACGGGCGGCTGGTCCACGAATGGACCCGCGACGACCCGGAGACCGGGGAGCGCGTCGCGAAGCTGGCCAGCGCGACGTACGACGCGGCCACCGAGATGGTCGAGCTCCAGACGGTCTTCGACGTCTGGCCGGCCGAAGGAGGACCCGTCCGCAGGGTCGACCGGGTCGACCGCCTCCGTCTCGTCGGGGCGGACGAGCTCGTCCGGATGGCCGAGGAGGCGGGGCTGGCGGTCGAGAGCCTCTCGGGCGACCACGCACTGAGCCCATTCGGCCCCGGCTCCGAGCGGGCGGTGCTCGTGGCCGGATTGGTATAGTCGCCGCCGTGTCCAGCGCCAGCCAGATCCGGCTCCTCCTCGTCGAGGACGTGCCGCAGGTGGCGCAGTACGTGCGAGACCTGCTCAGCGCGCAGCAGCAGGTCCGCATCCTCGACGTCCTGACCGACGGGCGGCGCGTCGCCGAACAGGTATCGCAGCTCCGGCCCGACGTCCTGATGGTCGATGCGCTCCTCCAGGGCAAAGTCCGGGGCCTGCAGGTCGCGGAGCAGGTCCGGCGCAGCGGGGTGCCCATCCCGATCGTCGTGGTGACCGTCCCCCAGAACCCTGTCGAGATCGATCAGGCCCGAGGCGTCGACCACGTCTTGAAGATGCCCTTCAGCGGCTACGAGCTGATCAACCTCCTCCAGCAGGCGGTGGCGGCCTGGGAGGCGACCTCCGTCCAGGCCCGCTCGAAGGTCGTGAGCGTCTTCGCCTCGAAGGGCGGTGTGGGACGGACGACCCTCGCCTTCAACCTCGCCGTGGCGCTCCACCAGGGCGGTGAGCCGACGGTCCTCGTCGACGGCAGCTTCCAGTTCGCCGACCTGCGCGCGCTCCTGAAGGTGCCGCTCGATGCGCCCTCGATCCTGGACCTCCCGACCGACCGGATCGCCGAGGGGGATCTCTCCGAGGTCCTCTGGCGGGACCCCTCGGGAATCGACATCCTGCTCGCGCCGCCGCGCCCCGAGATGGCCGAGATGGTCACGACCCGCGACGTCGACAAGGTCCTGTCGCTGCTTCGACGGGTATACCGCTACGTCCTGATCGATACCCCGAGCGGGCTCAGCGACGTCGTCCTCACCTTCCTCGACCAGAGCGATGTGATCCTTCAGATCGTCAATGCCGAGTACCCGACGCTCCACAACGCCCGGGCGACGCGGGAGATGTTCAAGGCGATCGGATATTCCGCCGCGAAGCTCGAGTACCTGCTGAACCGCGCCGACTCGGGCGGGATCGACCCGGCCCAGGTCGAGCAGGTCCTTGGCAAGGCACCTGTGCACTCGGTCTCCAGCGATGGGCGACTCGTCGTCGAGGCGAACAACCAGGGGATGCCCTTCGTGCTCACCGATCCCGCGGCCGCGGTGAGCCGCGACATCGGCCGGATCGCCACCTCGCTCACCGGCGCCGAGGGCAAGGTCGCCGCCGGTGCGCGGCGCTGACGGCGCCCCGCGCTGAATTCGGATGGCCGGTGACTGATCCGCGGCCGATCGGCCTGTTCGACTCGGGCGTCGGAGGGCTGACCGTACTGCGCGAGGTCATTCGCCGCCTGCCCGCCGAGTCGACCGTCTACCTCGGCGACAACGCCCGGACCCCCTACGGCACTCGGCCGGACGAGGAGGTCCGGAGATTCAGCCTCGAGTGCCTCGACGAACTCACCTCCCGTGACGTGAAGGCGCTCGTCGTGGCCTGCAACACGACGAGTTCCGTCGCACTGGCCGAGGCGCGGCGCCGCTACGACGTACCCGTCCTGGGGGTCGTCCGACCTGGCGCGGCGGCCGCAGCCCTGGCGACGAGGAGCGGCCGGGTCGGCGTCATCGCGACCCCTGCCACGGTTCGCTCGGGAGCCTATTTCCGGGCCATCAGGGACGAGGATCCCCGCGTCGAGGTCTACGAGCACGCGACGCCCGACCTGGTGCCCCTCGTCGAGGCGGGGCGCCTGGAGGGCCCGGAGGTGGAGGCCGCGGTCCGTGGCTCGCTCGCCCCCCTGTTGGGCGATCTCGACTACCGGAGCCCCACCGTCGGAGGGAGGCCGCTTCGCGGCCCCATCGACGTCCTCCTGCTCGGCTGCACCCACTATCCGCTACTGGGACCGCTCATCAAGGAGGTCGTCGGGCCGGAAGTGGCCGTGATCGACTCGGCCTCGGCGACGGCCAGCGCCCTCGCCGAGCTCCTGGCTGTGTCCGGGCTCGAGGCACCCGATGATGCCCGCCCAACGCATGCTCAGCTGACGACCGGGGAGGTCGCCGCCTTCGAGCGGACGGCCGAGCGGCTCTTCGGCGACGGCTTCCACTCCGTGCGACCGATCGCACTCGCCGGCGTCGCCTGATGGCCGCTCTCCATGGCCGGCAGCGTCCGGTCGATCGGGGCTGGCAGGTGGGGCTCGCCTTCGGAGCGCTCCTCGGGCTCGCGGTCGGGATCATCGGCCAGCGCGCGCGGCGGGCCGCCCGGGGCGGCGGTCTCGTCGATTGGGGGCAGGCCGAGCAGATCGCCGTCGAGCGGCTCCGCCGCTCGCCCGGCGCACTGCCCGCGCACGAGTTGCGCGCGGCCGGGCCCGCTTATGCCTCGGCGATGGCTCGGATCGTCCCGCTCCTCGAAGACCACCTGGGCCAGCCCCTGCCCGGTGTCGTCGAGCGCCATGAGGTCGTCGACCGGGCCGGCTGGGCGCGAGCGAACCTGGGGACCTTTCGGCAGCTCATCGGCCGGCTCGAGAACGACCTCCTTCGCCCAGACGGAGAGCCGACCGTCGGAGAGAGCATCGCTCACCTTGCGAACCGCTTCATCACGACGCGCCAGATCGCCTTCCTCCTGTCGTACCTCGGCAGCCGGGTCCTTGGGCAGTACGACGTCGCGCTCCTCTCGGCCGAGGGATCGCCCGGACGGCTCCTCTTCGTCGAGGAGAACATCCGCACGACGGCGGCGGCGTTGGGCGTTCCGCCGGATGACTTCCGCGTCTGGATCTGCCTCCACGAGACGACACACGCGTTCGAGCTCGAGGGCCATCCCTGGCTCCGCCGCTACCTCGCCGAGCGGCTCGAGCGACAGCTCGCCGCCTTCGCGCGCGAGGCGCAGGCCCTCCAGGTCGAGGGGCTGGCGCGACTCGTGCGCGCCTTCCGCCGGGGCGAGGACGGACACTTTCTCGAGGGATTCCTGGGGACCGAGCAGCGTCGGCTCCTGGCCGAGACGCAGCGCGTGATGAGCCTGCTCGAAGGGTTCAGCGACTGGGTGATGGATGAGGCGGGTCACGAGCTGATCGAGGACATCCCGCTCATCCGCGCTCGCTTCGAGGCGCGTCGAAACCAGCGTCGGAAGGGCCTCGACCGGCTGATCGCGCGGCTCACCGGGCTCGACCTGAAGATCGAGCAATACCGCCGTGGCGAGCGCTTCGTGGCCGGTGTCGCCGCGGCCGGCGGCCGCCATGCCGTGGCGCGATTGTGGCAGGGGCCCGAGGCGCTGCCGAGCGAGGAAGAGATGAGCGACCCAGTCGCCTGGCTCCGGCGCGTCGCGCCGGGGACGGTGGCCGCTCCGGGAGCCCGGCCGGCGTGAGCGGGTCGGGATCGAGCTCGCCCGACGCCGCCGAGGCGACGGCCGGGGGGTCGTCCGGCTCTTCGGAGCGGCCGGCCGCGATCGCCGTCTCGCCGATCCTCTCGGCCAGGTATCGCGAGCGTGATCTCGAGCGGATCCACGCCGCTGCCCCGGGGGCGAGGATCGTCCACGTCTCGCTCGAGGGACTCGCCGACGGTGACCTCTCGGACGTGGAGGCGTTCCTGCGCGGCCCGATGCCGGCCGCCGTCTTCGACCGCGTCCTGGCTCGCTGCCACCGGCTGACCTGGGTCCACTCGGCGACGGCGGGGGTCGAGCGCGTCCTGACACCCGCGGCCCGGGAGCGGGGACTGACGATCACGAACGCCCGTGGCGTCTTCAGCCGGCCGATCGCCGAGTACGTGCTCACGATGATCCTGGCGATCAGCCGCAGGCTGCCCCACCTCCTCGAGCTCCAGCGAGAGCGGACCTGGCAGCCCCTCGAGGCGGTCGAGTTGCGGGACGTGACGATCGGGATCGTCGGCCTGGGCTCGATCGGGGGGGCCGTGGCCGAGCTGGCCGTCCCCTTCGGCTGCCGGATCCTCGCCACGCGGCGCCGGGCGAGCGGGGGGCCAGGCGCGAGGGCTGCCAGGGAGGCGAACGCGGAGCCGCTCGCAGGCGAGGGCGAGGCTGGCCGAGACGTTCAGGCTGCGCCGGCCGAGCGAGGGATCGAGGTGCTGCCCGCCGACCGCCTCCCGGACCTCCTCACCGCGAGTGACTTCGTCGTCCTCGCCCTGCCCCTCACGCCTGAGACGGAGGACCTCTTCGACGGCCAGACCCTGGGCCGGATGAAGCGGACTGCCTGGCTGATCAACATCGCGCGCGGGGCGCTGGTCGACGAGCGGGCTCTCGCCCGAGCGCTTCGGGAGGGGATGATCGGCGGCGCGGTCCTCGATGCGTTCCGGGAGGAACCGCTGCCCTCCGACTCGGCGCTCTACGAGCTGCCGAACTTGATCATCACACCCCACACGGCATGGTCGAGCGGCCGCGTCCTCGACGGCAGCATCGAGCTCTTCTGCACGAATCTCGAGCGGTTCCGGCGGGGCGAGCCGCTCCTCAACGTCGTCGACCCCGAGCGTGGCTACTGAGCCGGGCGGGAGCAGCCGCCCCGATCGCGCCGGCTGAGCCCGGGTGCGGATCGCGATCGTCGGCCTCGCCGGGTCGGGCAAGACCACGGTCTTCAACACGCTCACCCGCGGTCACGCCGAGACCGGCGGATATGGCGGCCTGACGGTCCACGTGGGTGTCGTCAAGGTCCCCGACGCCCGGCTCGAGCGGCTGACGGAACTGTTCCACCCGAAGCGCGAGGTGCCGGCCGACGTGACCTACCTCGACCTTCCGGCGCCGCCGACGCCGCCCTTGGACGCGGCGGCCCCGCCCGAGATCCCGGCCGAGGAGCTCTCGCACCTGCGCACCGCGGATGCCCTGCTGCACACCGTGCGGGCGTTCGAGGACCCCTCCGTCCCGCACCCGCTCGGCGGGGTCGACGCCTGGCGCGACCTCGAGCAGCTCGACCTCGAGTTCACGCTCGCCGACCTCGCCGTGGCCCAGGCCAGGGTCGAGAAGCTGCGCAGCGGGGGGCGCCACGGTTCGCCGGCTGAGCGCGAGGCGAACGAGCGTGAGCTGGCTGTCCTCGAGCGGATCGTCGAAGCGCTCGGCGAGGGCCGGCCGGTCCGCGATCTCCGACTGACCGAGGACGAGGCGAAGCCCGTCCGAGGTTTCCGCTTCCTCACCCAGAAGCCCGTCCTCGTCCTCCTCAACGTCGGCGAGGCCGATCTCGAGAGGCTCGACTCGCTCGTCGGGGGCCTGCGCGACCGGTACGTCCACGAGGCGACGACGATCGACGGCCTCTCGGCTCGCATCGAGATGGAGATCGGCGAACTCGATCCGGCCAGCGCGACCGCCTTTCGCGAGGAGCTGGGGCTGAGCGGATCCAGCCTGGATCGGGTGATCCGGCTGAGCTATGCGCTCCTCGGCCTGATCAGCTTCTTCACCGTCGGCCCGGACGAGACGCGTGCCTGGACGCTCTCCGAGGGTTCAACCGCGCTCGACGCCGCGGCACAGATCCACACCGATCTGGCGCGCGGCTTCATCCGCGCAGAGGTCGTCCCCGTCGAGGAGCTGCTCGCGCTCGGCTCGACGGCCGAAGCACGGCGGCACGGGAAGCTGCGCTCGGAGGGGAAGGGCTACCGGGTCCGCGACGGCGACGTGATCGAGATCCTCTTTAACGTTTGAGACGCCAACGTCTGAGACGCCGACACCGGGCCCTCGCGCAGGCTCGGGGGGACCTCTCAGTGGACGGGGCCGCGAGCCTCGTCGTCCGGATCCATGTCGATGACCAGGCTGCGGTAGTGTTCGTCCCCGACGACCTCGCCCTGGGGCGTCCGCTCGTCGGCCGGGGTGACGGCCGTCTCGCCCTCCTCGGCCGAGACGTCCACCGAGACGCGGAGCCTGGTGTCGTCGATGTGGAGGAAGCCGTGGCGATCCTCGAGCTCGTTCGCGATCGCCTCGACCAGTGTGTCCTCCTCGAACCGCCCGAGAACCTCGCGCCGCGCATCCAGGACGAGGTCGAGGAACTCGGCCTCGTCGAACTCCCGCTCATGCGCGAGGAGGACGTCGCTGAAGACCTCCTCGTCACCCTCGTGGAGCTCGTAGAAATACACCGCGCGACCTCCCTCGCCGCGGTCTCCGGCCTCCGCGGGCGTTCGCCCTCGAGCTCGGGGACCCCGTCGAGAGGATAGCCGTGACGCGGCAGATGGGGGAGGGGACGCCCCAGCTCGTCGTCGTCGGCGCGGCGGCGCGCGACATCGACGAGTCCGATCCACGAGGCTGGCGGCTCGGCGGCGGGGTCTCATACGGCGCGCTGCTCGCGGGACGGATGGGAGCCCGGGTCGGCGCGCTCATCGGGCTCGATCCCGCGGCCCGCCAGGCGGACGAGCTCGAGCTCCTCGCCCGGGCCGGCGTTGAGGTCCGGACGGTGGCCCTCTCGCGGGGCCCGATCTTCGAGAACCGGGAAACGCCGGCCGGCCGGCGGCAGACCTGCGCCGGCCTGAGCGATCCGATCGAGCCGTCGGCCCTGCCCTCGGACTGGCGAGGTGCGCCGGCGTTCCTCCTCGCGCCGGTCGCGGATGAGCTCGACGACCGCTGGGCGGCGTCCGTGCCGAGCGAGGCCTTTGTTGGGCTCGCCTGGCAGGGACTGCTCCGGCGGCTCGAACCGGGCGCGGTCGTCGTTCCACGCCCGGTCCTGCCCCGACCGCTCTTTGCCCGGGCCGACCTGGGCGGAGTCAGCCGCGAGGACCTTCGGGCGGGCGGTGCGGCGCTGGGGGAGCTCGTCCCGGTCGTCGGGCGCGAGCTGGCGATCACGGCCGGCGAGCGCGGGGCGCTGCTTCTGCGCCGTCGCCACGAAGGCTTCTCGGTCCGGCGCGTGCCGGCGGTGCCAGCCCGGCGGATCGGGGACCTCGTGGGAGCGGGGGACTCGTTCCTCACGACGCTGCTCGTCGCGTGCCTCGAGGACGGACCGTTCGGGTCGGGGCGCGTCCCCGTAGGACGGGCGCTCCAGCTCGCGGCGCTTGTCGCGACGCTGGGGATCGAACGGGTGGGGCTCGCGGGCCTGCCCGATGCCGCACAGCTCGAGGAACGGCTCCGCGACCGCCTCGACGAGCGGTTGGCATCGTCGGCGCCAGACAGGGATGCGGGGCGGATCTAGGCAACGAGCCGAGCCGCCGACGGAGATCGTGCCAGAGGCTGGACGTCCGCTCGGGTCGGGGCGGCGATGCGGCGTCGCAGCCTCGGCAGGCGGCGATCCAGGTCGGCCTCGACGTCGCGAAGTGGGCGGCCGACCGCACGCGCCCGCGCCGCGAGGGAAGCCGCGCGCTCGGCGGCCCCCAGCGCGTCGGGAAAGCGCCGCTCGACGCGCTCCCGGTGCGACGCCACACGGATCCAGGCGTCTGCGGCAGCCGGTCCACCCCGCTCGGCCATCGCGAGCCAGGCGGCCGCCGCCTCCCGCCGGCGCCCAAGCCGGCCCAGCAGCCGTGCCCGCTCGGCCGCGAGCCGGTCGAACCGCGTTGGTGCGGGCCGGCTCGCCAGCCGCTCGAGAGCCACCTCGTAACACTCGAGACCCTCGACGAGCCGGCCCCGACGCGCGAAGGCACGGCCGAGAGCGGCGACATCGATCGGATGGGCGCGCCGCCGGGCATCGACGTTCCCCAGGCGGCTCGCGAGCTCACCGAGGAGCAGCGCGAGGCTGACGACGTCCTGGCGGTTGTGAGCGGCGACCGCACGCAGGAGAGCGGCCTGGCCGGTACGCAGGTAGGCCAGGTATCGGGCGGGGATCAGGGCTCCCGGGAGATCGTCCTGCCGGGCGACGCCACAGATGCCTGCCTCGACCGTGGCGAGCCGGGCGTCCGTCAGCCGGTGTCGCCAGAGCTGGCGACAGACTGGCAAGAGGTCGAGATGGCCGGCCACCGACGGCGGGGGGCGGCGGTGGAGGCGAAAGCGGGCGCAGACGAGCGGCCAGTCGAAGGAGCGCCCGTTGTATGTCACGAGCCAGCCGTCGGCCGGGATCGCCGCCGCGAGCGCGCCGAGGAACGCGGGCTCGTCGGGTTGCTCGGCGAGGACGAGCTGCCGCACCCGGTAGATCCGGCCGTCCCAGGTGCCGAGCCCGACCAGGAAGACGAGCGTCCCGGCCGCGGTCCCGAGACCGGTCGTCTCCGTGTCGAGGCAAACGATGGGCCGTCGGGGATCGAGCGGGTAGGGGAGCTCGCCCAGGGATGCTGGCTCGAGCGGCAGCTCGACGGCCGACTCGGGGCCCCAGACGACGGGCCCCGCCGGCCCCTCCGTGATCCGACCGCCCAGGGCGAGGGCCAACCGCTCGGCGCGCTCGCGCCGCCGATCGAACGCGGGACGATTCCGTCCCTGAGGGATCGCAGGACGTTCGCGAGGGCGTGCCTCCCGAAGCCGGTCGAGTCGGCGCACGAGCAGCCCGTTCTGGGGAGTCATCGGCGAGAGGGTCGAGCCTGTCCGTGCCAGCTCGACTGTCACGCGGCGTGCGTCGTCCTGGTGATCGCCGGCGAGTCACCCGCCGGTGCGGCGGCGAGCAGCGCCAGGAGCCGGGCGGCAAGGCGCTTGCCGTCCCCGCCGGTCTCGAGCCGAGGCCCCGTGCAGGCCGGGCAGCCCTGCTCGCAGGCACAGCGCTCGACGAGGTCGCGGGCGCCGCCCACGAGCTCCGTGTGCCGCTCGAACAATCGCTCGGCCAGGCCCACGCCTCCGGGGACACCGTCGTAGAGGTAGATGACCGGACGCTCGGCGTGGGGGGAGCGGACCTGGGCGACGAGCCCGAGGTCTCGCGGATCGCTCATCAGGAGGACGCTGGCCACCGTCTGCAGCGCCCGCCCGGCGCCGACGAGTGCGACATCGAGCTCGTCCCGCCGCCAGCTCGAGCGGGCGGCCTCGTCGAGCGCGATCCAGTAGGCGGTCGTATGGAGCTCGAGCTCGGGGAGGTGGATCCGTCCCCAGCCGAGGTTCTCATGTGTCTCGAGGCGCAGCTTCTTGTAGATCGTGGCCAGGCTGCTGACCATCACCTCGCCGTGTGCCCGCTCCCCGCCGGGAGCGGCCGCGCTGGCGAACGTCTCGAGCGGCTTCAGGGTCACGGCCAGCTCGGCCTGGGTGTAGTGGTCGACGTCGACCGGTCGCACATAGGCCTTGCGCTCGTCCCAGTCGAGCCGGTCGACGTGGAACTGGCGCGATTCGTGGAGGTAGATCGCCCCCTCGTGGACGAGGGTCGGGGCGGAGAAGAGGTCGACCTCGCCGATGACCCGCGGGCGGTCGCCGCGGCCCTGCGGCCCGAGATCGACGATGACGACGTTCTCGGGGGCCGCGGTCCGCAGCGAGATCTCCGCGGCGGGGAAGTTCTCCGAGGCCCAGTACCAGCGGCCGTCGTCGGCGTGGCGGACGTGACCCTCCTCGGCGAGGAACGAGAGCAGGTCGTCGGCGGCTACCGCGCCGAAGCGCTCCCCGCTCTCGAACGGGAGCTCGAAGGTCGCCGCCCGGAGGTGGGCGAGGAGGACGTGGACGTTCTCCGGGTCGAGTCGAGCCTCCTCGGGGGTCGAGTCGAAGAGATATTCGGGATGCGTCGCGACGTACTGATCCAGCGGGGCGCTCGTGGCGACGAGGACCGCGACGCTGACAGACCGGCGCCGGCCGGCACGGCCCATCTGCTGCCACGTCCCCGCGATCGACCCCGGGTAGCCCGCCAGGACCGCCGCGTCGAGTGCCCCGATGTCGATGCCCAGCTCGAGGGCGTTCGTGCTGACGACGCCGAGCACCGAGCCGTCGCGGAGGCCGCGCTCGATCTGCCGGCGCTCGTTGGGCAGGTACCCGCCCCGGTAGCCACGCACCTGCTCAAGCGGTCCACGGCCCGTCCGGAGCGCCTCGCGGAGCCCGGTGAGGAGGAGTTCGACGCTCGTCCGCGAGCGGCCGAACACGATCGTCTGGCGGCCCGCCCGCAGGAAGGCGAGGGCGACCCGTTCGGCCAGCCTGAAGGCGCCGGCCCGGATCCCGAGCCGCTCGTCGACGAGTGGCGGGTCGAGCACGAGCACGTGCTTCTCGCCCGCCGGCGCCCCGTTGCGATCGACGAGGATCGGGGTTCGCCCGGTGAGCGTCGTGGCGAGCTCGACGGGGTTCCCGATCGTCGCCGAGCAGGTCACGATCACCGGCCGGCTGCCGTAGTGCTGGCATAACCGGAGGAGCCGGCGCAGGACGTTCGCGACGTGGCTGCCGAACACGCCGCGATACGTGTGGGCCTCGTCGATGACGATGAAGCGGAGTTGCTCGAAGAGCTGGAACCACTTCGTGTGGTGAGGGAGGATCGCCGCGTGGAGCATGTCGGGGTTCGTGACGACGACCTGTCCCGCCGCCCGGATCGAGGATCGAACGGGCGCCGGCGTGTCGCCGTCGTAGACGGCGGCGGCGAGCGGTAGCGACGCTGCCTCGGCGAGCTCGCGGATGCCGGCCGCCTGATCCTGGCTGAGCGCCTTCGTCGGGAACAGGTAGAGCGCTCGAGCGCTGGGGTCCTCGGCGACCGCCTGGAGGACCGGCAAGTCGTAGCAGAGCGACTTGCCCGAGGCCGTCGGGGTGACGACGACGACGTCCTTACCGGCTCGCAGCGCCTCGACGGCGTCGAGTTGATGGCGGTAGAGGCGGTCGATCCCTCGTGCGGCGAGCCCCGAGCGGAGGCGATCGTCGACCCAGGGCGGGACCGGCCCGATGACCGCGGGACGGGCGGGGAAGACCCGACTGGCCACGACCGACTCGGCCACGACGGGGTCGTCGAGCAGCCGCTCGAGGACCGCTTGGGCCGGAGCACTCGCGTAGAGCCGCATCGTCACCTCCGCATTTCGCACATCCGTTCGAAATACGGCCGGAGTGTAGCAGCCCGTCAAGTCCTGCTGCTGGGCGCGTCCGAGCACGCGGGACCGTCGGCCCGAGGCCGCGCGCAGGTTGACACGTCAGCTACCGGAAGCTACCCTCACCCCGATGCGTCCCGTCAACGCCCGAGCCGCGGTCGCGGCCCTGACGGGACCTGTGCCCGGTCCCATCGCCGAGCCTCTCGCCGCGCCAGCGATCGAAGCGACCCCCGGCCACGACCGTGCCTTGATCGGCGGCGTCCGTCGTTCGCCCCGCGAGTGGCTGACCCGCCGCCACCTCGGCTTCGCGGTGGGCACCGTCGTCGTCCTCTGGCTCCTCGTCACCTTCGCACGGGCGGTGGCCCAGTCGACGGCGGCCACCGACCGGGTCGCGCAGCTGCGGGCGGAGAACAGGGTCCTGGCGGCACAGCTCGAGGCGGGCCGCCGCGAGCTCGTGCTCATCCGTGGCCGCGCCTTCAGCAGGCTCGAGGCGCGCGCCTACGGGATGGGGAAGCCCGGCGAGCGGATCTTCGCCCTCGCCGCCGGCGCACCGCCACCGGCTCCGATCACGCCGCTCGGTGCGGAACCGGCTGCACAGACCGTCGCCAGCCCGATCGAGGATTGGCTGATCGTCCTCCTCGGGCGCTGAACCGGCCGGTCGGCAGGAGAGCAAATGCCGTTCCGATGGTCTGCCGCGCGTGGCTTTCCGTTGCGTGGGTGGCACAATCCGCGCGATGTACCGACGACGCGCCCCAGCTGGCCGCCAGGAGGGGATCATCCTCGGGAGCGGCCGCGCCCAGCAGCTCCGTCGACCGACGCGCCGTCGGATCTACCGGCCGATCCGCGAGTACCGGCTGGCCGAGACTGCTGCTGACCCGGCCCCCGCTGCGGTCGTCGGCCTCCTGGGACTGGCGCTCCTCGTCGTCCTGTTCGCCACCGGTTCGCTTGGTCGGGGCCAGCCCGGGGGGGCGGTCGAGGGCGCTACGCCGACCCTCTCGCCGAGCGCGTCACCAAGCGTCGAAGCGACTCCGACTCCGTCCCCGACGCCCACCGCCACGCCATCCCCGACGCCGGCGCCCACCTCCCGCGTTCACGTCGTCCAGCGGGGCGAGAACCTGACCCGGATCGCGAAGCAGTATGGAGTGACCGTGGCCGAGATCGTCGAGGCGAATCATCTCGACCACCCCTCCCAGATCAGCGTCGGCCAGGAGCTGATCATCCCCCCGCCGGACTGAGTCCCGCATCCCTGGGAGACCAGGCGGCCATCGTCGGCCGCCGGTTTTCGACCTAGCCGGCGCTCCCGGATGGGCTCGGGGTCGCAGCGGGCTCTTCGAACGGCGGCCAGTCGTCCGGGAACGACGGGCCGAGCCGGAAGCCGCGACCGAGACCCCGTTCCAGGCCGCGCTCGAGGGCTCCCCGGAATGCGCCGGCATGGATCGCGGTCGCCTCGAACGAGCCGTCGGCGGCCTGTCGGCCCTCCGCGATGAGGAACATCCCCACCGAGATGTCGTCGAGCCCCGCGTCTTCCACGCCGGCCACGTCGTAGGTCGTCGCGGAGGTCACGTTGATCGTCAGGGTCGCGTCACCACGCCGATCGATCGTGATCGTGTCGCTTTCAATCGCGTTCACCTCGCCAGCCACCCTGGGGAGGACGATCGTCACCGTCGTTGCGGTGAATGAGCCGTCGCTCGCCGTCTCGCCGGCCGCGACGATGCGTGCGCCGATCGTCACGTCCGATCGCGAGCCCTCGCTCCGGCCGAGTCGGTAGGCGGTCTCGTCGGTCGTCGTGATCGTGTGCTGGAGGCCGTCCCGTCCGGTGATCGTGAAGCTCGCGTCGTTGACGGCCGTGACCGTCCCCGCCAGCCTGGGGACGACGACCTCGATCGCGACGACCGTGTAGGTGCCGTCGTCGCTTCGTGTCTGGGCCAGCCCCACGACGTCGCCCACCGCGAGCTCGTCCAGGCCGATCTCCTGGTCGCCCTTCGTGATCCTCGTCGAATCGGTCACCGTGATCGTCCGCGTCCAGCCGTCCTCGGTCTTCAGCGAGACGGTCGAACCGTCGATCGCGGTGACGCTGATCTGCCCGAACGGCCCGTGGCCAGGGCCGCCGCGAAACCCGTCAAGGCGTCCGGGAAAGTCCTCGTCGGGGGCCAGGAACTCCAGGCCGGGCAGGGCGGGCAGGATCTCGGGGACGGTACCGGCGCTCGGCTCGCCGCTCGGCGATGGGGCCGGCGAAGCCGCGAGGGTGACGGCGCCGATGGCGACGGCCATGAGGGCGCCAACGAGGACGCTGGCTCGAAGAGGGAGATTCATGTCTCGGGCCTCCGTGGCGGATCCCGATCGGCAGCCGACCGGACGCCCTCGAGCATCGACTCCATTTCTTAAGGAGTCGTGAGAGTTCTCAAAGAAGTCGTGAGAGCCTGCCGGCCTCGCGGGGTGCTGTCCGGCACTCCTCAGCCGGCTCGGTCGACTGGAATCTCTCTCCCCCTGGGGGCGGCTGGCGTCGGGGAGCCTTCACCCGACGGCAGCTCGACCGTGAAGGAGGCCCCGCCGCCAGGACGGTTGGAGACGCCGATCCGCCCGCCGTGGAGCGCGACGGTCGAGGCCGCGATCGCCAGGCCCAAGCCGGTCCCGCCACTGGGCGCTCCCGGCGCGCGCCAGAACCGCTCGAAGATGCGGGGCATGTCCTCGGGCTGGATGCCCGGACCGTCGTCCTCGACCTCGAGGACGACGCGACGCCGCTGAGCGCGGACGCGGACACGGACCTCACCACCCCGCGGGGTATGCCGGATCGCGTTGTCCACCAGGATCAGGACCAGCTGGCGCAGGCGCGCCGCGTCGCCCACGACGAGGGCAGGCACCGGATCGATCGCCAGGCGGACGCCGTTCGTCGCCGCCATCGCGCTGAGACCGCTGGCCGCTTCGGTCGCGACGTCGCCGAGGTCTACCGACTCCCGGGCGAGCGCGACCGCCCCCGAGTCGGATCGAGCCAGGAGCAGCAGGTCGCCGACCAGCGCTGTGAGATGCTCGACCTCCGCGTCGATGTCGTCGATCGCCGTCCCGACCGATGCCACGGGCGCGCCCGGATGGCGCCGCAGGTGCTCGACGGAGCTCCGGATCACGGTAAGTGGCGTCCGAAGCTCGTGGCTGGCGTCGGCGGCGAACTCCCGCTGTCGAGCGAGGGCGCCTCGCTGGCTCGCGAGCGATCGCCGGATCGGGATGAGTGCGCGCTGCGCGTAGAGCGCTCCGAAACCGAAGGCGACGAGGACGACGAGGAACCCACCGGCGAGGAGGACCCTGGCGATCGCGCCCAGGGTGCGCTGCTCCGCCGTTCGGTCCTGGATCACCTGGACGTAGACGTCGCCGCGGGGGCTTTCGACTCGTTCGGTGAGGATCCGCACCGGCACCGACTCGATCGCACTCAGCCGGAGGTCCCGCCCGGCCGGCTCCGCGGCAGCGGCCAGCGCGCCCCGATCGGGAACGCCGATGGGCAGCTCGGGCGGTCGTGGGCCGATCAGTCGGCCGTTCGGGCCAAGGATCACGGCATACGTGCCCGAGGAGCCGCCCCCAAACATGAAGCCGATCTCCGGCTGTCCCGGTCGGAGGAGCGGATCTTCGACAAAGCTCCGGATGAGTGAGGCGCGATCCTCGAGCTGCGCGAGGCCGCTCGCCTCGAGGGTCCGAGCGGCGCTCAGGTAGAGGGCGACGCCCAGCAGGACGAGGACGACGAGGGTGGTCCCGCCGCTCCAGGCCACGAGGCGCCAGCGGACGTCGCGGACGAGCCGGGCATCTTGGGCGAGGGCCCGCTCCTCGACGGCGTCGACCGCGAGCGGCCGCTCCTCGGTCGGGCCGGCCTCGCGCAGCGTGGTCCCTCCCTCAGCCATGGTTGAGGCGATAGCCCACCCCGCGGACCGTCTCGATCCGCTCGCCCGCGGTACCGAGTTTCGCCCGGAGATAGTGGACATAGGCGTCGACGGCGTTCGGGGTCACGGCGACGCCGAACGGCCAGGCCTGGTCGAGCAGCTGGTCCCGCGTGAGCGCCTGTCCGGGATGGCGGAGGAACGACTCGAGCAGCGAGAACTCCCGAGGGCTGAGGTCGACCCGGCGGCCGTCGACGGTGACCGACCGGGCCACCTCGTCGAGCACGATCGGACCGGCGACGAGCTTCGGTTCGGCACGGTGGGCGGCCGCGCCAGAGCGGCGGGCGAGCGCCCGCAGGCGTGCCGAGAGCTCGTCGTAGGCAAAGGGTTTCACGAGGTAGTCGTCGGCACCGGCATCCAGGCCGCTTACCCGGTCGCCGACCGTGTCGCGCGCGGTCAGCACGAGGATCGGCACCTCTCTTCGTGCTCGCCGGAGCCGACGAGCCACCTCCAGCCCGGAGATGTCCGGCAGGCCAACGTCGAGGATGACGACGTCGATCCCGGCCTCGTCCATCGCCAGCTCGAGCCCGCCCTCGCCGTCGCGAGCGACCTCGACGACATGGCGATCCTCCTCGAGCAGGCGGCGCAGGACGCGGCTCAGTCGGGGATCGTCTTCGACCAGCAGGATTTTCATCGCCGTGGGCCGCCTATCGTAGTGCCGCCCTGCGCCCGGCCGCGATCGACCGAGGGTGGCGTCCAGGCAGCGAGACGATCGCCCTCGATCCTGAGAGCGAGATGAGATTGGCAGACGTCTGGTCGGCGCGCCCGCAGGCGGCAGATTCCTTGTCAGAGCAGGACCGTGCCGCGTAGAGTCGGCCGGCGCCGGCTCAGGGGCGGATGTCCGGGCCCTACCGAGACCATGGCGCAAACGAGGAGGTGCACGGTGCCGAAGTACCTGTTCACGGGCAGCTACACCGCCGCCGGAGCGGCAGGGTTTCGCAAGGAGGGCGGAACCGGCCGCCGAGCGGCAACCGAGCAGCTCATGCGTTCGCTGGGCGGCAACCTGGAGGCCTACTACTTCGCCTTCGGCGGCGACGACTTCGTCGTGATCGCCGACCTGCCGGGCAACACCCAGGCGGCGGCCGGGTCGCTGGCCGCGAGCGCGGCCGGCGGCGTGACCGTCCGGACGACCGTGCTGCTCACGCCCGAAGAGATGGATGCCGCAACGAAGCAGAGCGCTACCTACCGAGCCCCCGGCGAATAACCGACGCGCGGGGGGCGACCACGACGAGGACCTCAGCCGGTCAGCTGAGCCGCTCAGGCCGGGAGTTTCGCTGCCAACACGTCCACTGGGCCGATGTCCGGGGCCTCGCGGAACAGGTCGGCCGCCTGAGCCATCAGCGCCTCGGCGACACGACCCTGGAGGTGAGCCTGCCGTCCTGCATCGGTCGGAAAGACGTCGAAGATGCCGTAGGTGGACGGCCCCATCTTGATCGCGAACCAGGCGGTCGTGTCGGGCTCCTGGTTGACGAGTGCCAGCCCGCCTTCGAGGAACTGCTCGACGTCCGTCTCCCTGCCGGGCTTGGCCTCGAGGCGCACGAGCAAACCAACGGTCACCATGATCGGCTCCCTTCCACCCTGCCAGGCCAACTGGCCAAGGGTGGCGGCATCGCACCGCCCGGCCGACAGCGAGTAGTCGAGTCCTGTTCAGTCATCCGCGCCCTGCACCCTAGGTCCCCAGTCGGATGCCCTCTCGTTGTAGGTCGGCGTATTTGTGATGTTCGTTCTCCCCCTGCCATTCGCGTGCATGACGTAGATATCTGCCGGCAGGTCTGCATCGGGATGCTCTTCCGTGAGCGGGATGCTGGAGAACGTGATCTTCCTGCCATCGGGCGACCAGCCGGGCCTGAACTCGATCTCGGTCGGGGTGTCCGTGAGGCGCGTCAGGTTTCCGCCGTCGGCGTCGATGACCCAGATGTCCTGGGCCGGCGGGCACGCATCGCAGGAGGAGTCCACGAAGAGGATCTGCTTGCCGTCGGGTGACCAGTCCGGGAGGAACGCCAGGAGCGAGTCTGGGGTGACCTTCACGAGGTTTCCGCCGTCGTCGGCGTCCATCGTGTAGATCGCAGAGTTCTCGCCGGTGGCGGAGCCGTGCGTCCACGCGATCCTCGTCCCGTCGGGCGAGAACTGGCCGAAGTTGTCGAATTCGGGTCCGTTGTGCGTGAGCTGGCGGAGGAACGTTCCACTGGCGCTCATCACCTGGATCTCGCTAAAGCCCGTGTCCGTCTGGTAGTTGCTGTCGAGGACGATCTCCGTCCCGTCGGGCGACCAGGCCGCATTGAGATCGCCGCCGGTGTTCTCGGTGGTGAGGTTGGTCTGGCCCGATCCGTCCGCGTTCATCACCCAGACATCGATGTTGCCGGCGGGCGCCTGGTGCCACCACACGATCTTGCTGCCGTCCGGCGACCAGTCGGGCCAGTTGTCCTTGCGCGGATTCTGATGGGGCAGAGCCACGGGGTCTTCGCCGGGGATGATCGTGTAGATCTCGAAATCGTCCGAGCCGAAGTTTGTCGGGCCGGCGAGAAACGAGAAGGCGATCTTGCCGTTCTTCCCGGGAAAGGTGGCCTCGGCGGACGCTGGACCCAGCAGCGCCACCACGAGGGCTGCCACTGACGCTGCCGTTATCGCGATCAGTGGGTACGTCCGGCGGAAACTGGCGGTCGAGCGCATGGCGCATCCCTCCCCGATATCCCTGCGGCCAGGCCGTCGAGTCTAGTCCGCGTCGGGCCTGCCCACAACCCGTTGACCTGGCGGGTGCCGCGGCGCAACGAAGCGCCAGGTGATGATCGGCCCTGGCCGGGCGGAGGATCCGGACAATCCGTGTAGAGTTGAGCCTGCAAGCGGCCCGAGCGCGTGGCGGAGTAGCTCAGCGGTAGAGCAGGGGACTCATAAGCCCTTGGTCGCAGGTTCGATTCCTGCCTCCGCTACCAATTCCTTCCCTTCACTCCCCGGATCGGCGGAGGTCGCAGGCGCTCGCCGAGCCCATTGGACCGGCCTGCCGATGAGGTGCGACGTAAGCGCCGGACACGGCCGATTCTGTGCGGCCTGCCGATGAGGTGCGACGTAAGTCACTGGCCGGCGCAGCTGCCGGTCCCCAAGCGCTCCTGACGAGCTCGTTCGCGGCGTGGAGCGCTTTCCGCGCCTGCGGGAGCCGCCGAATCGGCACGTAAGTCGCACGCCATCGGCGAGCCGCTCGAATCCCGGGCTGGCCTGCACTGGCCGATCCGACGCTCCGGATGGGCTGGCGATCTGGCCGATCGGCCGGGGCGGCTAGCCCGATCGACCCATCCACGCGCGGGGCCGGCTCGTACAGGCTTGTGGAGGGAGCCGCCTATAATCGGCGCGACCCGCCCCATCCAGAGCGGGTCGAGGCCCGGACCCAGGAGGGTCGTCTCCTTTGAATAGCCGCTTCCTTCGCAACGGCATCGTCACCCTGGTCCTCGTGGTGGGGACCGCGGCGCTGCTCTACATGTTCCTGTTCCCGGGCAGCGCCGAGAAGCCGATCCCGTACTCGGGCGGGGAGGGGTCGTTCCTGGGCTACGTCCGGGCGGGCAAGGTCACCCAGGTCGAGCAGCAGGGCGCGAAGCTCATCATCACCCTCAACGAGACCGATCCCACGACGCGCCAGCCGAAGATCGTCACGAGCCAGGTCCCCAGCCAGTTCGCGACGAACATCCGAGACGAGATCAACCAGGTCTGCTCACAGGCGGGCGCCAAGTGCACCCCCGACTCGATCCGGATCACCCCGACCGACCCGCCCGAGACCGGCCAGTGGCTGGGCCTCCTCCTGACCGCGATCATGCCCGTCCTCCTGATCGGTGCCCTCTTCTTCTTCATGCTCCGCCAGGCCCAGGGGACGAACAACCAGGCGATGAGCTTCGGCAAGAGCCGGGCCCGGATGTTCCTGGGCAACAAGACCGTCGTCACCTTTGCCGACGTGGCCGGCGTCGACGAGGCGAAGACGGAGCTCCAGGAAGTCGTCGAGTTCCTGAAGTACCCAGAGAAGTTCAACTCCCTCGGGGCACGCATCCCGCGTGGCGTTCTCCTCGTGGGACCGCCCGGAACGGGCAAGACGCTTCTCGCCCGGGCCGTGGCCGGCGAGGCCGGCGTGCCCTTCTTCAGCATCTCCGGCTCGGAGTTCGTGGAGATGTTCGTGGGGGTCGGGGCGAGCCGCGTCCGTGACCTCTTCGACCAGGCGAAGCGCAACAGCCCATGCATCGTCTTCGTCGACGAGATCGATGCCGTCGGGCGCCAGCGGGGGGCGGGCCTGGGTGGCTCGCACGACGAGCGCGAGCAGACCCTGAACCAGATCCTCGTCGAGATGGACGGGTTCGACACGAACACGAACGTCATCGTGATCGCGGCCACGAACCGGCCCGACGTCCTGGATCCGGCGCTCCTCCGGCCCGGCCGTTTCGACCGCCAGGTCATCCTCGATCGGCCGGACATGCGCGGCCGCCTGGAGATCCTCCACGTCCACGTCAAGGGCAAGCCCCTCGACAAGCAGGTCGAGCTCCAGACGATCGCCCGCCAATCGCCGGGGTTCTCGGGGGCCGACCTGGCGAACCTCGTGAACGAGGCCGCGATCCTTGCCGCGCGGCGGAACAAGAAGGTGATCGGCACTTCGGAATTCGGGGAGGCGCTCGAACGGGTCGTCGCCGGACCCGAGCGGAAGAGCCGGATCATCAGCGACGCCGAGAAGCAGATCATCGCCTTCCACGAGGGGGGCCACGCCGTCGTCCAGCGGATCCTGCCCAAGTGCGATCCCGTCTCGAAGGTCAGCATCATCAGCCGCGGCATGGCCCTCGGCTACACGATGGGCCTGCCGACGGAAGACCGCTATCTCCAGAGCAAGAGCGAGTTCGAGGACAAGATCGCCGGGATGCTTGCCGGGAACGCCTCCGAGAAGCTGATCTTCGGGGACACGACGACCGGCTCCTCGAACGACATCGAGAAAGCCACCACCCTCGCACGCCGGATGGTCACCGAGTTCGGGATGAGCGAGAAGCTCGGGCCCCTCGCGTTCGGCAAGCGCGACGAGCTCGTCTTCCTCGGCCGCGAGATCGGCGAGCAGCGGAACTACTCGGACGACGTCGCGAAGCAGATCGACGAGGAGGTCCGGGCGATCGTCGACCGGGCCTACGCCAGGGCCATGGAGGTCCTCGTCCAATACAAGGAGCGGCTCGTGGGCCTGGCCGACCGGCTCGTGGCCGAGGAGACGCTGGAGCAGGAGGAGTTCGAGCAACTCTTCTCCGACCTGCCCGACCCGCGGAAGGGAGAGAGGGGCATGACGCCCGTCCCGCTGGAGGGAACGCTCGGCCCGACCCCGGTCCCGCAGCCCGAAACCCCCCGGGCACCGAAGCCCTCGCCCCAGCCAGCGTGACCCAGGCGGCCGCGCCGGCCTACGCGGACCTCGAGGAGTACCTCGAGCAGACCGAAGGGGAGCGGCTCCAGGATTTCCTCGAGTTCCTCAGGATCCCCAGCGTGGGGACGCTCTCGCAGCACGACGCGGATACCCGCCGCGCGGCGGAGTTCGTCGCCGAGCGGCTGCGACGGATGGGCATGGAGCATGTCGAACTCTCTCCCACGGGCGGACATCCCATCGTCTATGCCGACTGGCTCCACGCCGTGGGCGCACCCGCCGTCGTCGCGTATGGACATTACGACGTCCAGCCGGTCGACCCGCTCGACCTGTGGGTGAAGCCGCCCTTCGACCCTCGGGTGGAAGACGACCGCGTCTTCGCTCGCGGCGCCGCCGACGACAAGGGCCAGGTCCACCTCCACCTCGAAGCGGCCGAGGCCTGGCTGAAGACGCGTGGCCGCCTCCCGATCAACCTGAAGTTCATCTTCGAGGGCGAAGAGGAATCGGCCTCCGAGAACCTCGAGGCCTGGCTCAGGGCGAACGGCGAGCGGCTCCGTGCCGATCTCGCGGTCATCAGCGACACCGGCTTCTTCGAGGGCAACCTGCCGGCGATCACGATCGGGCTGCGGGGGATCATGTACTGCCAGGTCGACGTCTCCGGCCCGAACATCGACCTCCATTCGGGTACCTACGGCGGCGCCGTCCGCAACCCCGCCAATGCGCTCGCCCGCATGATCGCGGCGCTCCACGACGACGAGGGACGGGTCACCGTCCCCGGCTTCTACGACGACGTCGTGCCGCTGAGCGACCAGGAGCGAGAGGAATCGGCGCGCCTCCCCTTCGATGAGGAGGAGTGGCGCACGTCGATGGGAGTGCCCGCGTTGTTCGGGGAAGCGGGCTACACGACCACCGAGCGGCGCGGCGCCCGACCGACGCTCGACGTCAACGGGATCTGGGGCGGTTTCGAGGGCGAGGGCCAGAAGACGATCATCCCCGCCCATGCGCACGCCAAGGTGAGTTGCCGGCTCGTCCCGCGGCAGGACCCGGAGCGGATCTTCGAGATCGTCCGGGAGCACATCCTGCGCCTCGCGCCGTCCGGTGTCCGGGTCGAGGTGAGCAACCTGTCCGGCGGCCGTCCCAGCCTGATCCCGATCGACCACCCGGCGATGCGGGCGGCGGCACACTGCCTCGGGGAGGTTTTCGGCAGGGAGCCGCTCTACATCCGTGAGGGCGGCTCGATCCCCGTGGCGGCGATGTTCGAGGAGAGCCTTGGCCTGCCCGTCGTACTCCTCGGCTTCTCGCACCAGGACGACCAGGCTCACGCCCCGAACGAGTTCCTGCGGCTCGAGAACTACGAGGGCGGGATCCGGACCGTCATCCGCTACTGGGACGAGCTCTCGAGGATCGACCTCGGCCACTAGCTCGGCCTGGCCCGGTGCCAGATAGCACGAATGGCCTGCCGCCCATGGGACGAGCGGACTGTCGCCGGGAGAGGCGGGGGTCGCTAGGGTGCGCTCTGTCACAGCCCGGCGTGGAGGGATCCCGCGTGAGCATCCAGTCGGAAGCGGCGCCGCAGGCGCTCGCGCACGACACCGTCGAATCGCCGCTCGACCAGCAGGCCGGGGCCGATGTGCCCGCGGCCGCGCCCTGGTACCTCGAGACTCCGAACGGGAGCATGGCGCCCCGTTCCACCCTCGACGTCATCCTCGACCTGAACGAGCGGGTCAGCACCGGCAAGGTCAACCAGTACCAGCCCGTTCCGCTCGGCTTCACCCCCCTGGACAAGACGATCGGTGGTGGATTGCGTGCGGGTGAGCTGCTGCTCATCGGCGGCGCCCAGGGCACGGGCAAGACGACGATGGCGCTCCAGATGGCGCGCAACATCGCTTCGGCCGGTCAGGCCAACGTCCTCTACCTCTGCTTCGAGCACGACGAGGAATACCTCCTCAACCGGCTGATCGCGCTCGAGTCGGCCCTCGCTCATCTGCCCCACAAGACGGGGGCCGTGAAGATCCAGGACGTCCGCAAGGAGATCCTGGGCAGCTGGGTCTCCGAGGGGACCGGCGGCCCACAGCTGGCCGGCAACGCACGTCTCCGGCCGTCGCTCGACCGGATCGCCCGCTACGGGCAGAACCTCTTCCTGATGCGAGGCACGCAGACGGCCTGCACGATCGACAACATCCGCGAGCTCGTCCAGCTGCACCAGCACCTGTCCGAGGAACGGCGGCTCGTCGTGTTCGTCGACTACATGCAGAAGGTGCCCATGCACCCGGAGCCGGACACGGAGGCCGAGAAGGTCACCTTCGTCGTCAACGGCCTCAAGGACATTGCCCTCCAGTACGAGGTGCCGATGATCAGCATCGTCGCCGCCGACAAGGAAGGGCTGAAGGCGAAGCGCCTCCGGAACCACCACCTCCGCGGATCGTCGGCCATCAACTACGAGGCCGACATCATCCTGATCCTGAACGAGAAGTACCACATCGTCGCGAAGGTCAACATCGAGTTCAACCCGTACCAGGCGCAGCGTTTCCGCGACTGGATCATCGCCACCGTGGAGAAGAACCGCGGCGGGCAGGACAACGTGGATCTCGAGTACGAGAAGCACTTCGAGTTCAGCTGCTTCGACCCGAACGGCCGGACCGTCAGCGAGAAGCTGATCGAGGAGCGCATCTACACCGAGTAGACAAGGGGCGGCCCAGGCGGCCCTGGGCCGTCCGCGGGCTCCAGCCCCGCGGTCCATCGCGCCGGTAGACTCCGCCCGTGAGCGGTGCCCGTCTGGCCGGGGAGTTCCCGGCCGTCATCGAGATCGTCGTCGAGATCCCAAGCGGCAGCCGGAACAAGATCGAGTACGACGAGGGGGCTGGCGTCTACCGACTCGACCGCGTCCTGTCGAGCGCCGTCTTCTACAACTTCGACTACGGCTACGTCGAAGGAACGCGCGCCGACGACGGCGATCACACGGACGCGATGCTCCTGATCGACGAGCCGACCTTCACCGGCTGCCGCGTCTGGGCGCGTCCCGTGGGCGGGCTCGAGATGCGCGACGAGAAGGGCCATGACTTCAAGGTCCTCTGCATCGCGCTCGCGGATCCCCTCTACCAGCACATCGAGACGCTCGACCAGGTCACGCCGCACAGGCTTCGTGAGATCGAGCATTTCTTCGAGACCTACAAGGTGCTCGAGGACAAGGAGGTCGAGGTCTACGGCTGGCGCGATCGGGACGCGGCCCTCGCGATCCTCGCCGACGACCGCCAGCGCTGGGCCGGCGAGCAGTCGCAGTCGGGATCATGACGGGCCTCGCCCGTCCCGAGATCGTCTTCTTCGATCTCGGTGACACGCTCATCCGGCCGGAGCCTTCCTGGGCCCACATCTACCTGGCTGTCTGCCGGGCCTTCGGCCTGCCCGTCGAGCTGGATGCCCTGGAGCGAGCGATGGTCGCGGCGACCCGGGCGGGCGCGTGGAGGTTGCCCGGCCGGTTCGAGGCAAGCGCGGAGGCGTCCTACCGGATCATCCGGGACTTCGACGAGGCGGTGATGGCCAGCCTTGGCATCGGCGACCTGCCCGATCGGTTCTATCGCGAGGTCGGGGCAGCGTTCGGGCGCGCCGCCTCGTGGCACGTCTTCCCCGACGTCGTGCCGGCGCTCGACGCCCTGGCCGGCGCCGGGATCCGGCGCGCCGTGATCAGCAACTGGGTGTGGGAGGCGCCCGAGCTGCTCCATACCCTCGAGCTCGCGCGTCGCTTCGAGCGGCTGATCATCAGCGCTCGGGTCGGCTACCAGAAGCCCCATCGGCGGATCTTCGAGCGGGCTCTCGCCGAGACCGGGGTCCGGGCCGAGTCCGCGGTTCACGTCGGCGATTCGTACGAGGCGGACGTCGAGGGCGCCCGCGCGGCGGGGATCGCCGCGGTCCTCATCAGGCGGACCGCCAACGATCCGGCCCGGGTGCGGAGCGATGCGCCTGGGGGTGACGCGGTGCCCGTCGTCCGGGACCTCTTCGGTCTGCTCGATCTCCTCCGGGTCCCGGCGCCCGCCCCGGCCGGCTGACGGCCCTGAGCCGGGTGAGCGCCGACCGGGAGGACCGGCCGCACACGGATCAGCCCTGGCGCTGCTTCGTGGCCCTCCCGCTTCCCGAGCCTGCCCGCGCGGCCTTCATACCTCGGCTGCGGGAGCTCGCGGCAGGAATCCCCGAAGCTCGCTGGGTCCCGGTCCCGAACCTCCACCTGACGCTCGTCTTCCTCGGCGATACACAACCCACCGAGGTACCCGCGATCGTCGCCGAGCTGGGCCGCGTCGTTGCCGGCGTAGCGCCCTTCGAGCTCCGCCTCGAGGGGCCCGGCACGTTCGGTGGTCGCGGGCGCCCGGCGGTCGTCTGGCTGGGCGTCGCGCAGGGCGCGTCGCGCGTCGCGGAGCTCGCCGCCGCGATCGAGCACGCGCTTCGTCCCGACGAGCTCGGGGGCGCCGAGCGCGAGCCGCATCGACCGCACCTGACGGTCGCGCGCGTCAGGACCCGGAAGCTGGCAGCACGCGCGCTCGAACGGCTGACGGACGTCTCGGTCGGCTGGCGTGTCGCTGAGGTCGAGCTACTGCGCAGTCATCTCGGTACCGGTCCGCCGCGCTACGAGACGCTCGCCTGGATCCCGCTGGGCGGACCTCCCGAAGACGACGCAGCAAGTCTCGGTGGTACGATGCGCCGGCCGCGGGGGGCGTAACCGGCACCGAGCCTCGCGGGCGGCGGGGGCAGCGGACGAGTCGGCCTCCGACCGCCGTGTAACCGCTCGAAGGACGCGACGCGCTGTGGACCTCACCACGGGCCAGCGAGCCCGTCTGCTTCTGGCACTGGGCCTGCTGAATCTCGCCCTGGCCACCGGGGTCGTGGCGCTCCTTGGCGCATCGAACGAGCCGGGGCAAGGCGGCGGGCCGCCGCTCCTGGGCCTGTTGCCGGGGATCGGCTCGACGCCTCCACCCCTCGCCACGAGCGCGCCGACCGAGGTCGCGATCGCTTCCTCGCCGCCCGCCGAAGCGCCGAGCAGCGGGCCGACGAACCTCCCGTCGCCATCGATCGGGGCGAATCCGTCAGGGAGCGCTCCGCCTCCGGTATCGGCGGCGCCGACGCTCATCGCCGGTGAGCGATCCGGTCCGCCGGCCAGCGGGGCGCTGGCGGGCGCGGGGCCCACCGGCTCGGCAGGACTCTCGCCCGCCGCGACGGCGGGCCCGACGATCGCGCCGACGCCGACGCCAGCCCAGCCGGGCCCGCCCGGGCCATCTCCGACCGAACGACCCTCGCCGAGCAGTCCCCCGACGAGCGAGCCCTCCCCGAGCGGTCCGCCGACGGAGCCTCCTCCGAGCGGAGAACCGTCGCCCACGGAGCCCACTCCGACCGAGAGCGCCGTGCCGACCGCGAGCCCGACACGGACGGTCCCACCGACGGATTCGTCGCCCACCCCGCGTCCGCGACCCACGAAGCCCGCGCATCCGACGGCCCGACCCGAACCGCCGCGAGCCCATCCCAGCCCAAACGGCGGCCGCGCGGACGCGCCCGGCCGACGCGTCCGTGCGCACGGAGTGCCCCAGGTCCCGTGCCCCGACCACGGGGACGCCCCGGGCCATCGCCGTGGCACGCCGGAACCTCGGCCCTGCGGCCGCGGGCACGACGGGCAAGGTGGGCTGGGCGGCGTCTTCGTCGCCCTGCCCTTGCTTGGCGCGGCGTGGGCAGCCCGTCAGCCCCGCCGGGAGCGGCGCCACACCGGCTGAGTTGACGACCCCGGGCGGGCACGGCCGGGAGATCTGGCCGCGGCGATCGGGGCCCGGTGGAGGCTGCGGAGACCGGTCACCGGGGGTCGACGGGTTCCCGCGTCAGCCACCTGCCCTGTGGCCGGCGGCTGGCCCGTGGGTCGGCCTCAGGACGTCCCGCCGAGGAGGGTCTCGCTGCGGGGCGGCTCGACGAGTCCGTGGCGCAGCGCGAAGGCGACCGCCTCGAGCTTCGAGTGGACGCGCAGCTTGCCCATGATGTTCTGGATGTGGGTGCGCAGCGTGTTTGGTGAGATGAAGAGCCGCTCGCAAATGGTCCGCGAGGGCATCCCCTCGACGAGGGCGCGGAGGATCTCCGATTCGCGAGGGGTCAGCGTCTCGACGATCGGCTGCGCCGGCCCCTGCTCCCGGGCCATCGCGACGCGCTGCGCGATCCCGAAGACAACGGCCCGCGGGAGGAGGATCTCACCCGCATGCGCGGCACGGACTGCCTGCACGACGTCCTCGATCGCGCGGTCCTTGGTCATGTAGCCGTCGGCGCCCGCCTGGATCGATTCGAGCACGGTCTCATCGTCGGAGATCGCGGTCAGCATGACAACGCGGGACGAAGGCCAGCGGGCCTTGACGATGCGCGTGGCCTCGGCGCCCGTCCCGTCAGGCAGGCGGTAATCCATGAGGGTCACATCGAGCCGGCCGGTGATGCCCCGAACGTCGGCGACCGAGTGCGCGACGCCCGCGATCTCGATGTCCGGCTCCCCACCGAGGATGCGCGACAGCGCGTCCACGAGGAGCTGGTGATCGTCGACGAGCAGGACGGCGATCGGTCGGTCGGAGCCAGCCACGGCAATCCCCCAGAGCGGGTCCGCCGCGGCGATGATAGCAACCCTCTCGGAGCCTCCTGTACCCTCCGGCACGTGCGCTTGACCCTCCTCGGCTTCGGCCTGATCGGCGGCTCGATCGCGCTCGCGCTCGGGAAGCGGCCCGACCGCGACTGGCGGATCACGGCCTGGAGCCGGTCGCTCGAGGGGCCCCGTCGGGCGCTCGCGCGCGGTCTCGTCGCCGCCGTCGCCCCGGATCCCGAGACGGCGGTCCGCGACGCCGACCTCGTCGTCCTCGCCGCGCCGCCGCTCGCGAATCTCGACCTCCTGGATCACCTCGGCCCGGGGCTTGCCGGTCGGGACGTGACGCTCAGCGACGTCTCCAGCGTCCAGGGACCGATCGCCGACCGAGCGGGCCGGATCGCGGGCCTCCGCTTCGTGGGCGGCCACCCGATGAGCGGCCGCGAGCGACGGGGCTTCGGGGCCGCGACGGCCGACCTGTTCGCCGGCCGGCCCTGGGTCCTCGTCCCGTCCCCCGGCGCGGGCCCGGCCGACCTCCAGCGCGTCCGCGGGCTGGCCGTCGACTGCGGCGCCGATCCGCTCGAGCTCGAGGCCGACACGCACGATCGGGCCGTCGCCGCGATCAGCCACCTGCCCCTCGTGCTCAGCGTCGCCCTGGCGGAGGCGGTCGTCGACGATCCGTCCTGGCCGCTGGCGCGACGCCTCTCGGCACAGGGCTGGCGTGACAACACGCGACTCGCGCGGGGCGACCCCGCGCTCGGGGCCGGCATCCTCTCGCTCAACGGGGCCGAGATCCGAAGATGGCTCACCGGTCTCGTCAGCGGGCTCGCGGCCTGGGATGAATCGCTGGCCGCCCTCAGCGCGACGCCGACCGAGAGCGAGGAACGGGCCGCCGCGGTCGCCGCCCTCGAGGACCGTCTCGGACGCGTCGCGGCTGGTCTGGAGGCCGAGCGATGAGCTCCGACGCTCCTCTGGCGCCGCCGTCGGGCACGACCTTGCCGGACCCGAGCTCTGAGCCGGAGGCGCGTCCAGACGGGCCGCTCGACGACACGGAGGCGCTCGTCGACGTCCAGGGCCTGACGAAGGTGTACTCGGGCGGCGTGCGCGCCCTCGACGGGATCGAGCTCCGTGTCGGTCGCGGTGAGATCGTCGGGTTCCTGGGCCCGAACGGCGCCGGAAAGACGACGACGGTGATGCTCTTGATCGGGGCGATCCGTCCGACGGCGGGGGAGGGCACGGTCCTGGGCCGTCCCCTGGGGGATCGCCAGGCCCGGCGGGAACTGGGCTACCTCCCGGAGCAGTTCCAGTTCCCCGGCTTCCTCGCCCCTGACGCGCTGCTGGATCTCCACGGCCGGCTGCTGGGGCTCGATCGGAACGAGCGCCGCCGCCGCGCCTCCGAGCTGCTCGCCCTTGTGGGGCTCGAGTCGGTGGCGAGACGCGCGATGCGGACGTTCTCGAAGGGCATGCTTCAGCGGGTCGGGCTGGCGCAGGCGCTCCTGGGACGACCTCGTCTCCTGCTCCTCGACGAGCCGACGAGCGGCCTCGATCCGATCGGCACGCGTGCCGTCCGTGACCTTCTCCTCTGGCTCAAGGCGAGCGGGACAGCGGTCGTCCTGAACTCGCACCTGCTCTCCGAGGTCGAGCTCGTCTGTGACCGCGTGGCGATCATCGACCGGGGCCGGATCGTGGCCCGCGGACCGCTCACCGAGATCCTCGCCCCGACGAGCCTCCTCCGCTTCCGCGCCCGCGGCCTGGACGACGGTGCGGCGCAACAGGTGGCCGCCATCACGGCTGACCTCCGGCCGCTCGACGACGGCTGGTGGGAGGCTCGCCTCGGCGACCCGGCCGACGTCCCCCGGATCGCTCGGGCGATCGTCGCCGGCGGGGCTGACCTCGAGGCCCTCGTGCCGGCGAGCGAGACGCTCGAGCAGGCGTTCTTTCGGCTCGTGGGCCGATGAACGGGGCCCGCGACTCGACCTACGGGCGCCTGGCGGCGATCGCGGCGCTCGCCTCGCGCGAGACGCTGCGCAGCCGGACGATGCTCATCGCGGTTCTTCTGAACGTGCTCTACCTGCTCATCCTCGTCCTCGTCGGCTATGCCGTGTGGAGCGCCGGGCTCGACCGGTTTGCCTCCGGGATCGGGCACGAACAGCGTGAGGCGCTCGTCAGGGTGATTCTCCTGTTCGGAGTGGCCGGCGCGAGCACGCTGGCCCTCTTTACCGGCGTGTTCGCCAGCGTTGGCGCGATCGGAGGCGAGATCGAGCGGGGCACGATCCTTGCCCTGGTCGCGCGCCCGGTTGCTCGCTGGGAGATCCTGGTCGGGAAGTTCCTCGGCAATGCCGGGCTCGCGGCGGCCTATCTCGTCGGCCAGGGAGTCGTCATCGGCCTCGTCGTGGCCGCCCTCAGCGGCGTGTGGGTGTTCGATCTCCTGGTCACCCTCGCCCTCCTGGCCCTCGACGTCTTCGTGATGGTGGCCGTCGCCCTGGCCGGCTCCACCCGACTCGCGCCGGTCGCGAACGCGGTCGCCGTCGTTGTCCTCTGGCTAGGCCTGACGAACACGACGCTTCTGTACGTCCTGGGCCAGCTGGTGGGCAGCGAGCTCCTCCAGAGCGCCGCCGACTGGTCGCGCCTGGCCCTGCCGGTCGGCGTGGTCAGCGATCTGGCCGGTGAGATCCTCATCGGCGAGCGTGCAGCGGCCGTCCTGGGCGCGGCAGCGGGCGGGCGATCGGTGCTCCCCACCCACGACTGGATCTGGGTCTACGCGATCGGCTATCTGCTCGCGATCCTCGCCCTCGGCGCCTGGTCGCTCGCCCACAGGGACCTGCGCTGACCGGGTCGGCGGCCCCGGACGAGCTCGTCCTGGGCCTTCCCCGATCGGACCTGCCGGCACGTCTCGATTGGCGTGGCGTCCGGCGCGAAGCGATCGGACCCTACCTTCGTGCGATCGCCGGTCGCGCCGGCTACCGCCGTCGCCGCGAGGTCGAGGACGATCCCTCCTGGAAGCAGGTGATCCCCTACCTCGTCCTGCGTGACGGTTCCGACTGGTTCCTGATGCGGCGCACGCGCTCGGGAGGAGACAGGCGGCTCTTCGAGCGCTGGTCGATCGGCGTCGGAGGCCACGTGAATCCCGGGGACGGCGATCTCCAGGGAGGGCTCCGGCGCGAGTGGCGGGAGGAGCTCGAGGCCGATTTCGAGCCGCCATTCCATCTGGTCGGCCTGCTGAACGACGACAGCGACCCGGTCGGCGCCGTCCACCTGGGGGTCGTCTACGAGGCAGATGCGGCCGGCCGGCCAGTCCGCGTCCGGGAGCGCCACAAGCTCGAGGGTGCATTCGCTCCGGCCGCCCGAGTGCGCGGCGTCTACGACGCGCTGGAGACCTGGAGCCAGCTCGTCTTCGACGCGCTCGAGGTCCCCGTTCCGTCCGATCCGGCGGGCGCTGTGCGATGATCGGAGCGGAGTCCACGATGCACGCCCCGCCCGCTCGCGCGATCCGCGTCACGAACACGCGGGCCCTCCCGATCCTCCTCGTCCTCCTCGGGCTGGCCAGCCTCCTCGCGTCGGCCGTCCGGGCGCAGGAGCGACGGGTCGTCGTCCTCCCCACGACCGGCATCGTCGACCAGGTCATGGCCGGCTATCTCCGCGACGGCGTCCAGCGTGCGGCGAACGAAGGGGCAGCCGCCGTCGTCATCCAGATCGATACGCCCGGGGGCTCGGTCGACTCGACCCGCCAGATCGTCACGACTCTCCTCGAGGCACCCCTGCCCACGATCGTCTGGGTCGCTCCGGCCGGCGGCCGGGCGGCGAGCGCGGGCACCTTCGTCACCCTCGCCGCGCACGTCGCGCTCATGGCCCCGGGGACGAACATCGGGGCCGCGACGCCGGTCGGCGGCCAGGGGGAGGACATCGAGGGGACGCTCGGCACCAAGGTCCTGAACGACACGATCGCCCTGATCACGAGCATCGCCGAGGAGCGAGGGAGGAACGTCGAGTGGGCCGTCGAGACGGTCAAGGAGGCGCGCTCGTCGCCGGCTCGCGAGGCGGTCGAGCTGGGGGCCGTGGACGGTCTGGCCGACTCGCTGGGCGCAGTCCTCGAGGCGGCGGACGGGCGGGCCGTCATCGTGCGGGGTGAGCGAGTCACGATCGAGACGGTGGGAGCGGCGGTCGAGGAGCTGCCGATGAACCCGCTCCAGGCGTTCCTTCACCTCCTGGCCGACCCGAACATCGCCTTCATCCTCTTCACGATCGGGACGTACGGGCTGATCTATGAGGTGATCAGCCCGAACTTCGTGACCGGGATCCTGGGCGCGATGGCGATCATCCTGGCCTTCATCGGCTTCGGGAGCCTGCCGCTCAACGTCGGTGGGCTGCTCCTCATCGCGCTGGCGATCGTCCTGTTCGTCCTCGAGCTCACCGTGACGAGCCACGGGCTGCTCACGATCGCCGGGCTCGTCTGTTTCGTGCTGGGCTCGGCGGCCCTCTACACCGAGCCCGGACCAACGACACCGGAGGTCCCCATCAGCACGACGCTGCCAATCATCGTCATCATGGCGATCGCGACGGTCGCCTTCATGACCCTCGTCGTGGCTGCGGCGCTCCGGACGCGGCGGATGGCGCCGCTTGCCCTCGGGCTGGGGGGCGGGTCGGGGGGCGTGCTCGCGGCTGGGACGCCGGCCGAGGTCCGCCGGCCGCTCGATCCGACCGGCTCCGTCTACGCGGCCGGGGAGGAATGGACGGCGCGGAGCACGGACGAGCGACGGATCGGCCGGGGGACGCCGGTGCGGGTCGTTCGCCAGGAGGGGCTCACGCTCATCGTGGAACCGCTCGATGTGACCGGTCCGGGCGTAAGGAGCCCGGAGACCACGCCGGTCGGATCGGGCCCGTAGGGAGGCTCGCCGGTGGATCCCATCCAGATCTCCGCGATCGCGTTCGTCGCGATCCTGTTCCTCGTCCTCATCTACCTCTCGGTCCGGGTCGTTAACGAGTACGACCGGCTCGTCATCTTCCGCTTCGGCCGGACCGGTGCCGACCTTGTCAAGGGTCCAGGGCTCGTCTTTCTCATCCCGATCGTCGACCGTCCCACCCGGGCCGATCTGCGGGAGCAGTTCATCGAGGTCCCCAGCCAGACGACGATCACGAAGGACAACGCCCCGATCAACATCGACTTCCTCATCTACTGGAAGATCGCCGATCCGCTGAAGAGCATCGTGAACGTGGCCAATTTCGCCGGCGCCCTTCAGGGCGTGGCGACGACGACTCTCCGCGCGGTCATCGGCGACATCCTCCTCGACGACGTCCTCTCGAAGCGCGAGCAGATCAACGAGGTGCTGCGCGTGAAGCTCGACGAGGTCACCGAGCGCTGGGGCGGCAAGGTCACCACGGTCGAGATCCGCGAAATCATCCCGCCGCGCGACGTCCAGGAGGCGATGAACCGGATGCTCAGCGCCGAGCGGAACCGGCGCGCCGTGATCACCGAGTCGGAGGGCACCCGCCAGTCGACGATCAACGTCGCCGAGGGCGACAAGCAGTCGAACATCCTGCGCGCCGAGGGCGAGCGGCAATCGGCGATCCTTCGGGCGGAGGGATTCAGCCAGGCCCTCGAGCGGATCTTTGCCGCGGCGCACATCATCGATGAGAAGACGATGGCGCTCCAGTACCTCGAGGCCCTCAAGGCGCTTGGCCAGGGCGCGTCGACGAAGTTCGTCATCCCCCTCGAGTTCACCGACCTGTTGCGCCCGCTGTCGGGCTACATCGACCGGGGGATGGCCTCGGGCGAGGGGTCCTCGGGCGCGGCGAGTGCCCCGGCACGGCCGGCGGCCTCGACGGGCTCGCCGGGCGGTTCGTCGGGCTAGGCAGCCCGCTGGGCGGGGGGCCGTCGGGCAGTCGTAGGTCAGCGAGGCAGGGAGGCACGGGGCGTCTCGGCTGGCCCGGCGGAAGGGTGGCAGGCATCCTGCGTCTCGCCGATGGAGTGCGACATACGGCTCGGCTCGGCCCGAAACGCTCCGCCTCGCCGATGGAGTGCGACGAATGTGCCGTTTCGGAGCTCCCGAGCCCTCTTCGGCACACCCGAGCGGTCGACCCACGCTCGGCATCAGGCCTGATGTGGCGCGCCACGAAGGCCCGATCGTCCTTAGGTCGCACCTCATCGGCAGCCCGCACCAAACTGACCCGCGAGCCCGAAGACGGCGCCTGAACGGTGGGGACTAGGCGCACATAGGACCAACGTCCCCCCGTTCCGGGACGCCGGCGAGGCTACGATCGGCCCAACCCTGAACCGGGACGTCAGGGGGCGTCCCCGTGCCGGCTTTGGAGGACCATGGCCGCCAAGATCCTCGTCGCTGAGGACGACCCGAACGTCCAGCGCCTGATGAGCTCGACCCTGTCTGACGAGGGGTTCGAGATCGTCGTCGCGTCGCACGGGCAGGACACGATCCAGCGGTGGGCATCCGAGCGCCCGGATCTCATCCTCGTCGACGTCGACCTGCCGGTTCTCAACGGCTACCAGGCGACGGAGTTCATCCGCGCCCAGGAGGCCGGTCGGGCGCATGTCCCGATCATCGTCCTCGCTGCCCAGGGAGACGCCGATACCCGGCTCCGGGCGCTCCGTTCGGGCGCCGACGATTTCCAGGTCAAACCCTTCCATGCCGCCGAGCTGCTGGCCCGGATCCGCAGCCTCCTCGCCCGCTTCGCCCCGAAGGAGCTCCTCGTGGGTCGACCGCCGCTGGGCCGGGTCCACGCCTATTACGGGGCCAAGGGAGGCGTGGGCACGACGACCCTTGCGATCAACACGGGAGTCGCGCTCCACCGGGAGCTGGGGCGGAAGGTTTGCATCGTCGACGGCAACCTCCAGTTCGGCGACCACCGGGTCTTCTTCGACCTGGGGCCCGACAAGCGCTCGATCGCCGACGTCGTCACGGCCTCCTCGATCGACGTCGACCTGCTGCGCAAGATCGTCCACCGGCACGATTCGGGGGTCGATCTCCTCCTCGCGCCGCCGTCGCCGGAGACCGCCGAGCTGGTCGATCCGCATCAGCACCACATGGGCCAGATCGTCGACATCCTGCGTGGGGCGTACGACTACGTCGTCGTCGACATCGACAAGCGGCTGGACGAGAACAACCTCGACGTCCTCGCCGCGGCGGACGCGATCTTCGTGGTGATGACCGCCGACCTCTCCTGCCTGAAGAACGTCCGTCTGTTCCTGGAGACGATGTCCCAGCTGAACGTCGAGCCGAGGAAGGTCCAGCTCGTCCTCAACCGCTCGAACGCCTTCACCGGGATCAACGTCCGGAACGCCGAGGGAGCCTTGAAGCGGCGCATCGAACACCAGATCCTCAACGAGTACCGGGGTGCGATCAGCGCCCTGAACAGCGGCGCGCCGTTCATGTTCACGCGTTCCGATTCGATCCTGGGCCGGTCCGTGCTCGAATTCGCCCGGGCGGTCGACGACCGGGCCGACCAGGAGCCGGAGCCGATGCCCCAGCTCGTGCCGGCAGGGACCTGAGCGACCGGCTCCGCCCGCCGCTGGCCAGCCCTCCGTCCGTGAATCGCCGCCGAGAGGTGCCCGGGCGCGCCGTCGAGCGGCGGTAGTCCTGCCGTCTCCCCGGTACTTCCGGTCCGCTCCCTCCGCGGACCCGCCTCGGCTACGTTCGCTACGGTCCGCGCCCGGCCCGGCGCCGGACGCGTCGGCCGTACCCGCCGACAGCTCGAGCTGAAGCCGATGATCCATTTCCCGGGCGCCCGCGGGCGCCCGCATCCGAGTTCGACGAGGGGTTCCAGGGGGCAGTCCCTGGTGGAGTTCGCCCTGATCCTGCCCGTGCTCCTCGCGATCTTCGGAGCGACGCTCGATTTCGCACGCCTCTACCAGGCCTGGATCCAGCTCCAGGCGGCGACCCGGGTGGCGTCCGAGTACGTGGCCGAGGAGGACCTCACGCTCGCGACCGCGCTCGTCGACGCGAAGCGTTTCGTCTGCACCCAGACGCAGAGCGTGCCCGGCTTCCAGCGGAGCCTGCTGCTGCCCCCGAACGACGTGAACCAGTGCACCCAGCCCGCCGTGACCGTGCCCTCGTTCACCCGCAGCACGACGGCTCCTGGGGCGACGCTCGAGAACCCGATCGGGTCGGCCACGGTCCAGTCGACCCTGCCCTTCCGGATGTTCTTCAACTACCCGCTCTTGACCCAGAACGGGACGTGGACGCTCCGGGCGACCGAGTCGTATTCGGTCGTACAGGGCCGATGAGACGTGTTCACCTCGGCGGGCAGCGCGGCCAGTCGCTCGCCGAGTTCGCGCTCGTCATCCCGATCTTCATCGTGCTCGTGATGGGTGTCCTCGACCTGGGCCGGGTCGTCTGGGCGAACAACAGCCTTGCGAATGCGGCGCGCGAGGGGGCGCGCTTTGCGATCGCTCACGGAGGGGCCGCATCGACAGCCTGTCCCGTCGGCCCGCCGGGTCCATACACGGTCATCCCGGCGGCGAGCGCGAGCTGCCCCTATCCGTCGCCCTCGAAACAGGCGATCCGAAACGTCGCCCTCCAGCAGGCCGTGGCGGGTGGCCGGAACGTGACGGTCACCGTCTGTTACGGGCTGAACTGCGCCGGCGATGTCGACATCGCGGGCGCAACGAACCTACGCGGGACGCCCGTCACCGTCCGGGTCACGAGCGAGATCACCCTGGTGACCGGTAGTTTCCTCCGCCTGCCGAACTACTCGGCGGCGGGGACTGCCACGATGTACGTGAGCCACTGATGCGACTTGACCAGCGGGGCCAGGTCCTGCCCCTCTTCGCGATCACGCTGGTGGCCCTCTTCGCGATGGCGGCGCTCCTCTTCGATGCCGCCCAGGCGCTCGTCGTCCGGCGCCAGCTCCAGGACGCCGGTGACGCGGCCGCGCTCGCCGCGGCGAACGTCATCCAGACGGGGACGCCTCGTGGGTGCAGCGCGACGGCCGGGCCCCCGCCAGGCGCGCCGCGCAACGTGGTCCGGGACGCGGCGCGGAACAGCGTCGCGGCGAACCTGCCGACGTATCCCCAGGCGAACGTCGTCGTGACCTGCCCGAACGGCTGGTCGAACGGAGCCGCTCGAGTCCAGCTCACACAGACCTCGTCGACCTTCTTCCGAAGCATCCTCGGGGCAGGGCCGCTCGTGGCGAACACCCAGAGCACCGCCGTGAACAGCCACGGGCGGGGCAACGGCTACTCCGTGATCACGCTCAACCCCTACAACGCCGGCTGGAGCAACAGCCTGCGCGGCTGCCCCTCGATGCTCTTCGCCGGCTCCCCGAACGTGACCTTTGAGGGGAACGTCCAGATCGACTCGGCCTGTCCAGCCAGCGGAGGAGGCGCGCTCACCCAGAGCGGCTCGGCCTCGACGGTGACGATGGCCGCGGGCCGCTACATGGACGTCGTGGGCCAGCCGGTCATCAATGGACTGCTCGTGCTGCCCAGCATCCGAACGGGACGCCCGTACCTGCCCGACCCCCTCGCCGGGCTGCCGCCGGTCAACGTCGGGAGCCTGACGGTGCGGTCGGGGGCCCATCTCCAGGTGGGACCGAACCAGCAGACGATCCTGCAGCCTGGGGTCTACACCGGGGGCATCGAGGTCCGGAACAACTCGACCCTGCTCATGCGCCCGGGCATCTACGTCATGAACGGCGGCGGCTTTACGTCGGTGGCCACGGGCCACATCTACACGATCTCCTGGGCGGCGTCGCCGGGAGCGGGCTACACCGGCGCGACATGGGCGACCGACTGCCCAGTCGACTCCTGCGGCGTGCTGATCTACAACGCTGGCGGCGCCGCGATGAGCAACTTCGAGGTCACCGCCGGCGCGACGTTCCTGGCCCGCGGCTACAAGTACGACGCGGACACGGGCGCCGCGAGGCGGCTCGACTACGAGGGCCTGCTTCTCTGGCAGGATCGCCTCCCGCTCCCGACCGCGACGACGGTCCAGCCGCAGATCCGGCTGAACGGCGGCGGCACCGTCAACCTCACCGGAACCGTGTATGGGCCGTCGGGCCCCGTCCGCCTCGGCGGCACGTCTGGCGGTGGCGGTGGCTGGGAGATCGACTACGCGCTCCAGTTCATCGTCTGGGACCTCCTGTTCCAGGGCACGGCGGACTGGCGCTTCCAGTACAGCGACAACGCCTTCGTCCAGCCGCCGGACTACGGCCTCGTCGAATAGTCAGCGCGCGATAAGCCGCGCATGAGCCGGGAGTAGCTCGGGCTCCCTACCGTCCCAGGTGTGCTCGCCACGCTCGTGACCGCGGTCGTCGACGGCCTCCGCGGGGAGCTGATCCGGGTCGAGGTCGACGTCTCGGCCGGGCTGCCCGTCTGCCAGATCGTCGGCCTCCCCGACGCGGCGCTCTCCGAGGCCCGAGAGCGCGTCCGTGGCGCGATCCGGAACTGTGGCTTCGACTATCCGGCCAGCCGGATCACGATCAATCTGGCCCCGGCCGATCGCCGGAAGCGCGGGGCGGCGTACGACCTCGCGATCGCGGTGGGGATCCTCGTCGCCTCCGGCCAGATCCGCCCCTCGGGAGGCCGCTGGGCGCTCCTCGGGGAGCTCTCGCTGAGCGGCGCGGTCGAGCCCGTGCCGGGCGTCCTGCCGATGGTCGCGACGCTCGCCCGATCCGGCCACGGGCGAGTCTGCGTACCGGCGGCGAACCTCGACGAGGCGCTCGCGGTCGGCGGCGTGACCGCGCTCGGCGTGGCCGGGCTCGACGATGCCGCTCGGCTCGTGGCGGGACCCCGCGGCCGCCGGGCCAGGGCCTCCCATCGGCCACCACCGCTGTCCGTGTCAGGCTCGCCGGGAGGCGAGGGGAGTGGCACGGCCGGGGCGACGCGGCGTGTCGCGCCCGCGGCGGAGTCGCTCGCGGCTCCCCCCGAGCTTGTCGACCTGCGCGACGTCCGTGGCCAGCCGCAGGCCCGCTGGGCGCTCGAGATCGCGCTCGCCGGCGCTCATAACCTCCTCCTGCTCGGGCCACCCGGAGCCGGGAAGACGCTGCTCGCACGGGCGATCCCGGGCCTCCTGCCCCAGCTCGACGACGCCGAGGCGCTCGAGGTGGCGGTGATCCGAAGCGTGGCCGGATTTTTCGTCCGAGGCGCCGGGCTCGGCCGCGAGCGGCCGTTCCGTACCCCCCATCACACGAGCTCGTACGCGGCGCTCGTCGGAGGCGGCCCGCGGCTCGCGCCGGGCGAAGTGACCCTCGCCCACCGGGGCGTCCTCTTCCTTGACGAGCTGGCCGAGTTCGACCGGCACGTCCTCGAGGCGCTCCGGCAACCGCTCGAGGACGGCACGATCTCGATCTCGCGGGCTCACGGGAACGTCCGCTATCCGGCCCGGCTCCAGCTCGTCGCGGCGATGAACCCCTGCCGCTGCGGCTGGTTCGGCGATGTCGAGCGACAGTGCCGCTGCGCTCCGGGCGAGCCGGAACGCTACGTGCGCCGAGTCAGCGGCCCGCTGCTCGACCGGATCGATCTCCGGCTCGAGATGGGTCGGGTGTCGCCGCGGGACCTCCTCCACGGCCCGGAGCCGGAGTCGAGCGCCATCGTTGCCGACAGGATCGCCGCGGCTCGGGCGATCGCGCTCGAGCGCAACGGTGGCCGGCCGAATGCCGAGCTCTCCCCGTCGGCCGCGCTGCGAGCGGCCCGGCTCGAGCCCCGCGCTCGCGGCCGGCTGGCGGAGCTCGCGACCGATCGCTCCCTCACCGCGCGGGGCGTGCACCGGATCGTCCGGGTCGCGCGGACGATCGCGGATCTGGCCGGCGAGGAGGTCGTCGACGATGCGGCCGTCCTCGCCGCGGCCGGGATGCGCGATCCGCGGGCCACGCTGACCGGCCTCGCCGCCTGACGATGCGGCGCTCGCTCGACGAGCGAACGGCCTGGATCGTGCTCGCCTCCGTGACCGGAGTCGGCCCCCAGACGTTCGCCGAGCTCGTCGGCGCGGCCGGCGGTGCCTCGGCCGTGCTCACCCTCGCTCGCCACGGCCGGCTGGCGAGGCTCGCTCGAGCCACGACGCCGCCCAGGCTGACGAGCGCCGTCGTCGAGGCGATCGAGACGACGGCCCGCAGCCCGGGCGCGGTGATCGACGAGATCGGACGGTACGGGCTCTGGACGCTCGTGCCACTGGACCCGGAGTACCCGCGGCGGCTGCGCGATCTCGACCCGCCCCCGCCGGTCCTCTTCGGCCGGGGTGACCGGCACGCACTTGCGGCGCGCAGGGCGGTAGCCGTCGTCGGGACCCGACGCCCAACCGCGACCGGGCGGCTTCTCGCGGGCAGGATCGTGACCGCGCTCAGCGCGCACGGCGCCGTCGTCATCTCGGGGATGGCGATCGGAATCGACGGCTCTGCCCACGCGGCCGCGGTCGACTGTCGATCCCCGACCGTGGCTGTCCTCGGAAGCGGCCACGCCCACCCCGGACCGCGGGCGCACGGCACCCTGCTGGAAGCGATGATCGCCGGCGGCGGGGCGGTCGTCTCGGAGCTGCGGCCCGAAATCGTCGCCACGCGCGGCACGTTCCCGCGCCGCAACCGCGTCATCGCGGCGCTGGCCGATGCCGTGATCGTCGTCGAGGCCCCGTTCAGGAGCGGCGCCCTGATCACCGCGCGCCACGGGCTGGAGCTCGGGCGGGCCGTCTTTGCCGCACCGGGTCGGCCCGGTGACCCCGCGACCGGCGGATGCCTTGCCCTGTTACGCGAGACGCCGGCCCAACCGTTCGTCGGTGAGGTCGAGCTGCTGGCCGACCTGGGATACCTCGCTGAGACGGGCGCGGCGTCCGTCGGCGGCGGCGTCGAGCGCACCCACGGCGACACGCCCGCGGGCGGCCAGGCACTCGAGCCGGAGGTGGCCCTGGCCGCGCTGGCGGGCCCGGAACGGATCGTCGCCGAGCGGATCTGTGCCGGGCCCGTCACCGGGGACGGGCTCGTCGTCGGGACCGGCCTGCCGCCCGGTGTCGTTTCGGGAGCGCTTACCCTGCTCCAGCTCCGGGGCTGGATCCGGACGATGGGTCCGGCGTATCTCGCAGCGGGGCCGCTCCTGGGCGTCTCTCGAACGCCCCGCGATCGCGCGGTGGTTGCCTCGGCCCGAGCGCCTTTGGTACCCTGCCCCGGTCGTCGAGGGACGGCCCCGGAGGAGGGTGCGCGCCCCTGTCACCCTCCGTCCCGCACGAGGGAACCGATTGCGCGAGGCGGTACGCAGCCCGCTGTTCGGCACCGGCCAACGCGCCCAGCTCGCTGAGCTCGTCCGCCCGCGAGCCATCGCCGCGGCGGCGCTGCGCCCGAGCCCACCGTTCGCACAGGTCCCGCTCGGTGCGCGCCGCGATCGTGACGACCTCGGTCCCCGGAAGGGCACCTTCATCCGCCAGCGCGCCCGAATCGGGGAGCCTCGGACGACCGGCTGGATCGTGGCGGCGCTCCAGCGATCGCCGGCGGGACGCGCTCTCGCGATCGTCGCGATCGGCACGCTCCTCACTGCGCCCTCGTTCGGCGCGCTCGCCCGCCCGATCGCGGTCGAGCCTCCGGCGCCGGTCGTGACCCCAGCCGGGGCAGTCCGTCAACAGGCCTCGGTGGAGACGGGCTGGCCGCTCGATCGTCCGGTGCGGATCGACTTCCGCACCCCGATGGACCCTGTCACCGTCGAGCGAAACCTCCGCCTCGAGCCCGCCGCGCCCGTGCGACTCGTGTGGTCCGCAGGCGGCCGAAGCCTGGCCGCCGTCCCGCTCGAGGGCTGGCGACCGGGCGCCTTCTACGCGCTGACGATCGGGCGAGCGGCGCGCGATCGGGCCGGTCAGGCGCTCGGAAGCTCGATCACAGCGATCTTCGTGACCCGCAGCAGGCCGGGCGCGGAGATCGCGCTCCACGGGACTGCCGGCGCCCGCCTCCTGACGACCGGCGGCATCGAGCTGACCTTCTCGCGCCCGGTGGCGATCGCCGACGTTCGGGAGGCCCTTGCGGTCACACCCGAGACGGTCGGCCGGATCCTCGCCCGGGGCGCGCGCAACGGCTTCGCGCAGCGCTTCGTGTGGCAGCCGAAAGCCGCCCTTCGACCGGGAGTCCAGTACACCTTCCGGTTGCGTGCGGCGGTCCACGACCGCGAAGGGGTCAGCCTTCGGCGCGGCGTGGCTCTCGAGGCCCGGACTGTGGCCCGGCCGAGAGTCGTCGGCCAGGATCCGCGGTCGGGGGCGAGCGGGATCGGCACCGATACCGCGATCGTCATCCGTTTCGACCGGCCGATGGACCGCGAGACGACCGCCCGAGCCCTCCAGGTCATCGGGGTCGGCGCCGTCGTCGGGCGGGTGAGCTGGAGCGAGAACGACACGGTGCTCACGTTCCAACCCGTGTCGGGCCTCCGTCACGATCGGACGTACACCGTTATCCTCACCGGGCGCTCCCGTTCCCGACTGGACGTCCCGATCGCGCCCGACGCGGCCAGGACGGCCTACTCGTTCCGCTTCCGGACGGAGCCCGCGCCCGTTGCCGTGGCGCCGGCTGCGCAGAGCGGGGACGACGGCGGATCGGGTGGGGGGACGGGCGGCGACACCGGGGGCGGTGGACCGGTGGCCGCGCCATGGGCCAGCGTCGAGTCGTACGTCCTGCGCCTGATCAACTGCATCCGTACCGGCGGCCTCATCCGCTCGGACGGCAACTGCGACGGGTACGGCTCGGGTCATTACCATCCCGCCCTGGCGCCGCTCACCCTCCATTCCGGCATTTCGACGAGCGTCTCGCGGCCCTATGCGAAGCTCGTCGCCACGTCCGGGGCGTGCAGCCACTTCCTCGACGGGAACCCCGGGACGCGCCTCGCCCGGGCGGGCTACTCGAGCTACCGCTGGGCGGAGAACCTCGGCTGCCGCTCCGGCAATCCGTACACCGCGGTGCTCGGCTCGCACCTCTACTTCCAGAGCGAGGAGCCCTACGGCGGAGGCCACTGGGTGAACCTCCGTAACGCGACGTACACGACCGTCGGGATCGGCGTCTGGGTCTCGAACGGCAACGTCCGCGTCGTCACCGACTTCTACGACCCGTAAGGGTGGGGATGGCCCGGTCGGGGGATGCCGCGAAGGGCGCCGGCGGTCGATGATCGGCCGATGATCCGGAACGTCGTCATCCACCTCCAGGGGGAGCAGCCGCTCAGCGCCGATATCCGCGGCCTGCCCACGGCGCAGGATGCCTGCCTCGTCTGCACGAACGTGCGCACGAAAGCCGGCCAGAAGCCGATCTTCATCGACGACACCGACAGCTGGTTCCTCTTCCCGCTCCTCCACATCCGCTTCATCGAGATCCCCGCCGAGGCCGTTCGGGCGGCGGCCCAGGGAGGGGAGGACGAGGAGGCCGCCGCCGCGAGTGCGATGACCGAGGACGACCTCGAGCTCGACGAGGACTTCCTCCGCCGGGTCCGCGAGGCCTAGGGCCGACGCCCGTCTCTCGCCCGCGGAGTTCGGGAGGCATGCCGGCGCGCAGCCGGAGGTGAGCGGCCGGCAAAAAGCCCGGTGCTACACTTCGCCGCCGATGCCGAAGAACCTGGTCGTCGTGGAGTCGCCGGCGAAGGCGCGCACGATCGAGCGTTATCTCGGCCCCGATTACCGCGTCGTCGCCTCATACGGGCACGTCCGTGACCTGCCCGAGAATCCCGGCCGCGACAAGCTCGGGGTCGACATCGAGCATGACTTCCGGCCCGAGTACGTCGTCGTCGACGACCGGAAGAAACAGGTCGCGACGATCGCCCGCGAGGCGAAGTCTGCCGAGGCCGTGTACCTCGCCACGGACCTCGATCGCGAGGGCGAGGCGATCGCCTGGCACGTCGTCGAGGCGGCCAAGGTCCCCGCCGCAAAGCGCCGGCGCGTGACCTTCAGCGAGATCACCGAAGGGGCGATCCGTAATGCCTTCGCCCACCCACGAGCGATCGACGAGCACCTCGTCGACGCCCAGCAGACACGCCGGATCCTCGACCGCCTCGTGGGATACACGCTGAGTCCGCTGCTCTGGCGGAAGATCCGGCGCGGCCTCTCGGCGGGGCGCGTCCAGTCGGTCGCCGTCCGCCTCGTCGTGGAGCGCGAGCGCGAGATCCGTGGCTTCACGCCGCGCGAGTACTGGACGCTCGAGGCCACGCTCAGCGCTGGCGACGACACGACGTTCACGGCCGCCGTCGTGAAGCACGACGGTGCAAGCCTGGAGATCGCAGACGAGGAGGCCGCGCGGCGGCATGCCGCCGCCCTCGAGGGCGGCGAGGCCCGGGTTCGCTCGGTCGCGACGACGCGGCGGAAGCGCAATCCCGCCCCGCCCTTCACCACGAGCACGCTCCAGCAGGAGGCGAGCCGGAAGCTGGGCTTCAGCCCGAAGCGGACGATGGGCGTCGCGCAGCGGCTCTACGAGGGCGTCGAGACGCCCGAGGGCCAGGTCGGGCTGATCACCTACATGCGGACCGACTCGACCGCTCTCGCCGACGTCGCGATCCGCGACATCGGAGCGCTCGTCCGGGAGCGCTACGGCGAGCCGTACGCCGTTGAGGGTGGACGGCGCCACCGGACGAAGGCGAAGGGCGCCCAGGAGGCGCACGAGTCGATCCGCCCCACGAGCGCGGCGCGCGACCCCGAGGTCCTCGAGGGGCACCTGGGGCGCGACGAGGGACGCCTCTATCGGCTGATCTGGCAGCGCGCCGTCGCCTCGCAGATGGCGGCCAAGGAGCAGGAGACGACGACGATCGAGCTCGAGGCGGGCGCCTACGAGCTGCGGGCAAGCGCGACGCGGACGGTCTTCGACGGCTTCGCCCGGGTCTACATCGAGGGTCGCGACGAGCCCGAGGAGGAAGGGGAGGCGACGCTCCCGGCCCTGGGCGAGGGGGACCTGGCGGCGATCGTCGGGCTCGAGCCGAGCCAGCACTTTACCGAGGCGCCGCCGCGCTACACCGAGGCGACGCTGATCCGGGCGCTCGAGGAGCACGGGATCGGGCGGCCCTCGACGTATGCCGCGACGATCTCGACGATCCTCGACCGTGGCTACGTCACGCTCGCCGACCGACGCCTGCGCCCGGAGCTGCTGGGCGAGATCGTCACCGACCTGCTCGTCGCGCACTTCGGCGAGTTCGTCGACGTCGCCTTCACCGCCCGGATGGAGGAGGAGCTCGATGAGATCGCCCGGGGTGAGCGACCCTGGGTCCCGGTCGTGCGCGCCTTCTACGGTCCATTCTCGAGCCGGGTCGAGGAGAAGTCGCGCGAGCTCCGCCCGGCCGAGATCGGCCTGGCCACCGACGAGGTGTGCTCGCTCGGGCACCCGATGGTGATCCGCGCCGGCCGGTACGGCGAGTTCCTCGCCTGCTCGCTCTACCCCGAACACAAGGAGACCCGTCCACTGCCGGCGCCGGTGGCCGGGGACGGGACGGGCCGGGGCGGGGGCGACGGCACCGGATCGGCGAGTGGGGAGGCGGGCTCGCTCGAAGGCGTCGGCGACACCTGCCCACGCTGCGGGGAGGGGACGCTCGTCGCCCGGCGCGGCCGTTTCGGCCCCTTCGCCGGTTGCTCCCGCTACCCCGAGTGCGATTACATCCGCAAGACGGGGCCGCCGCCTCCCGACCCGCTGCCCTTCGAGGCGACCTGCCCACGGTGCGGTGAGGGCCACCTCGTGACCCGGGTCGCCCGGCGGAGCGGCGCTCGCTTCTGGGGCTGCAGCCGATATCCGCGCTGCCAGTACACGACCTCTTTCGAGCCGCTGGGTGCCCTGCACGACGCCGACAGCGGTCCCGTGGCGAGGAAGGACGACGGGGGCATCTGCCTCCTCTGCGGGGCGCCGGTCGAGCTTCCCGAAGGCGATCTCGTCGGCCTGCGCCTGCCCGGCGGCGAACCGGATCCGGGAGCCCTGGCGCGACCCCGAGCGCTCCGACGCGGGCGTCGAGCGGGTCCCGACGCGACCGGGTCGGGGAAGGCAGGCGAGGGCCGGGGCCGCCCGCGACGCCGGGCCTCGACCGCGGCGTGACGGGGGCGGCGGCGCTCGAGGGCTTCGTTCGCGCGCTCGAGGCGCGGGATACCTCTGTGCATACTCGCCGCGCCTATCGGAGCGCGGTTCGGCGTTATCTCGACTGGCTCGAGGGACAGGAGGCCGACTGGCGCCAGCCGGGGAAGCCCATCCTGCGCGGCTACCTCGCGGAGCTCGCCGGCTCGGGACTGGCACGCTCGTCGATCGCCAGCCGGGTGGCAGCGCTCCGTGCGTTCTACCGGCACGGTCGGCGTCAGGGCTGGATCGAGGGCGATCCGTGGGCGGCGGTTTCGGCGCCTCGCCGGCCGAGGCGCCTTCCGACCGTGCTCGAAGTCGCCGAGATCGAACGGCTGCTCGACGCGGTCGAGGGATCGGCCGGGATGGCCGGCTCGTCTCGCTCGACGGCCGCGCCGAGCGACGCCCGTGACGCCACTGCCGACGCGCTCGTTCTGCGCGACCGCGCGATCGTCGAGACGGCGTACGCCGCGGGGCTGCGCGTGAGCGAGCTGGCCGCGCTCACGATCCGCGATCTCGATCTCACGCGCGGAGAGGCCCGCGTCCTGGGCAAGGGCCGGAAGGAGAGGATCGGGCTCCTTGGCGCTCCCGCCCGGGACGCGCTCGCCGTCTACATCGTGGAGGGCCGCGGGGTGCTCCGCTCCCGCGCCCGCGGGCCCGACGAGGGCCTCGTCTTCCTGAACGCGAACGGGCATCCGCTGGGCGTCCGCGGGCTGCGCTACCGGATCGAGCGCCTGGCGCGGCGCGCCGGTCTCCCCGACGGTGTGGGCCCGCATACGCTTCGTCATTCGTTCGCCAGTCACCTCCTCGAAGGTGGCGCCGACCTGCGGGTCGTCCAGGAGCTCCTCGGGCACGCCAGCCTGGGCACCACCCAGGTCTATACGCACGTCTCACCGGGGCGTCTGCAGAGCGCCTATCGACAGGCTCATCCGCGGGCCCGCAGGCAAGGCTCCGCGGCGCCCTCTGTGGCAGGGAGCGAGCCCACCGTCTCGTGAGCGAGCCGGCGGAGGCGCGACCGGCGCCCGCCGGTGTCCCGGTCCAGGCGCTCGCCGCGGCCGGCCTCGTCGTCACGGCGGCCTTCTTCGCTGCCCGCCTTCTGGGCTGGTTGCGCCTCGTCGTCATCAGCGCCCTTTTCGGCGCGGAAGCCGACCTGGACGCCTACCTGGCCGCCTTCCGGATCCCAGACGCGATCTACCAGCTCGCGGCCGCGGGGGCCCTGAGCTCGGCGCTCGTCCCGGTCGTGGCCGGCCTCCTCGCGAACGGCGAGGACGCCCACGCCTGGCGCGTCGTGTCGACGGTGATCAACGGGATGCTCCTCGTGCTCCTCGCGCTCGCGGTCGTCGTCGCGATCGCCGCGCCGGTGATCATGCTCGCGATCACTCCCGGGTTCGACGTCGTCCAGATGGAGCTGACGGTTCGCCTCACCCGGGTGATGCTCCTCTCGCCGATCCTTCTCGCCCTGGGCGCCGTCGCCTCGAGCGTCCTCAACGCCGCCGGTCGGTTCGGGGCCGCGGCGGTGGCCCCGCTTCTCTACAACGTGGCCATCCTCCTCGCGGCGGTCTTTCTCTCGCCGATCATGGGCGTCGAAAGTCTTGCCGTCGGCGTCGTGATCGGTTCGCTGCTCCACGTCGCCGTCCAGCTTCCGGTACTCCTCGGGAAGACAGGCTTCAGCTACGACTTCCGCCTCGACCTGGATGACCCCGTGGCGCGCCAGACGGCCCTCCTCATGGCTCCCCGGGCGCTCGGGCTGGCCGCCAGCCAGATCACGTTCATCGTCAACACGTCGCTCGCCTCGGGACTCCAGACCGGCTCGATCGTGGCTTACAACATCGCCTTCACGATCCTCCAGATCCCGCTCGGGGTCATCGGGGTCCCGCTCGGGATCGTCCTCCTCCCGGCGATGTCGCGTGCCGTCGCGACTGGCGCCGTCCGCGAGTTCGGTTCGCTGGTGGTCCGCTCGCTCCGGCTGCTCCTCTACGTCATGCTCTTCCTGACCGCCCTGATGATCGTGCTCCGACGCCAGATCGCGACGCTCCTCTTCGACTACGGCCGGATCGGCCCTGAGGCGATCGACGCCACCGCGAACACGCTCCTCTTCTTCCTCTTCGGGCTGGCCGCGCACGCGATGATCGTCGTCCTCGCCCGCGCCTTCTACGCCGGGAAGGACACCCGGACACCGGTGCTCGCCGCGCTCCTCTCGGTCGCCGTGAACGTCGTCGTCTCCGTGCTGACGGTCGGCTCTCTCGGGTTGTCCGGGCTCGCGCTGGGGATCGCGGCCGGTGCCTGGGTCGAGGCCGCGCTCCTCACCACGCTCCTCTGGCAGCGCACGAAGGCGATCCGGATCGACGTCCTGGGCCGGGCGGCCAGCGAGTTCGCGCTCGGGGCGGCCCTCGCGGGACTGGCCGCCCTCGTCGTCATCCGCCTTACCGACGGCCTGGTCGGGACCGAGCCGGGGAAGATCGCCCTGGCCCTGCAATCCGGCCTCGCGGCGAGCGTCGGCGGGAGCCTCTACCTTGCCTACGGCTGGTTCCTCCGGATCCCGGAGCTGCGGACGTTGCTGGAGCTCACCCGCTCGACGCTGAGGGGCGGGCCACGACCGACGTGACGGAGATCGTTGACGAGCCGCGCCAGCCAGGCATGATCGACCCCGATTGGGACGCCTTCGTCGAGTCGAGCCCGAACGGCGCCTATACCCAGCTGAGCGCGTGGGCAGCGATCAAGCGGGCGAACGGCTGGCTCGCCCATCGGATCAGGGCCGGCGCAAACGGGACGCTCGGGGCACAGGTGCTCGTGCGCAGGATCGGCCGGAGTCTATGGAGCGTCGGCTACGCGCCGCGCGGCCCGATCCCCGCCGCGCGCTACAGCGAGCCCGGCGTGGCAGCCCTCACCGGGCGCCTCCGCGAGCTCGCCCGGGAGGAGCGCCTGAGCCACGTGATCATCGATCCCGAGGTTGAGGCCGGGGACGTGCTGGCAGACTGGCTCGACGGGGCCGGCTGGCGGCCGGCGCCGCCGATCCAGCCCGACCGAAGCCGTCTCGTCGACCTCAGCCGGCCCGAGGAGGCGCTCTGGTCCGACCTCCGGAGCAAGTGGCGCCAGTACGTGCAAAAGGCCCGCCGGAACGGGGTCACCGTCGTCGAGTCGGGCGCGGAGGGTCTCGAGGACTTCTACCGGATCTACGTCGATACCGCACGCCGGGCCGGGTTCCTCTACCGCACCGCGGACTCGTACCGCCGGACCTTCGAGACGTTCGCCGCGGACGGCCGGGCACGACTGCTCTTCGCGGCGCTCGACGGGGCGCCGGTGGCGACGCTCGTCCTGGTCCACTGCGGTCGCCGGGTGATCGAGCCGTACGGTGGGATGCTCCCGGCCGGGGCCGACGCGCGGGCGAACTACCTCCTGAAGTGGGAGGCGATCCGCTCCTCGCGCGAGCGGGGGTTCGCGATCTACGACATGTGGGGGCTCTCGCACGCCGGGATCGAGCAGTTCAAGACCGGCTTCGGCGGACGCGAGGTCCGCTATATCGGGGCCTGGGAGCTCGTCGCGAATCCGCCCGTCCGTCTGGCGGTGGGAGCGGCCCAGCGCCTGCGCGTCGCCCTCGCGCGCCGCCGCCACGGACTGGACGGGCGAGGCGCCGCCGCGCCCGCCGATGCCGGATGAGGTCACCGCCTCCGGGCCCCGTCGCGGTCGTCGCCGAGGAGCCCGAGCCCCCGGCGGGTTGGGATGCCCGGACGGTCGACGTTCCCGGCGGCCACGTGCTCCAGGGCGCGGAATGGGCGGCCCATCGGGCCGAGCAGGGCTGGCGCCCGCGCTTCCTCTCGTTCGCCGACGGGCGAGCGGCGCTTCTCCTCACGCGACGGCAGCCGCCGCTGCCCGGCTTCCTGGCCTATGCGCCTCGCGGTCCGGTCTCGGCCGGGGATCCGGCGGAGCGGGTCGCGGGTCGGGCGGCCGGCCTCGCGGCCTGGTGCCGCGGCGAGGGTGCCTCGATCCTGGCGGTCGATCCGGAACTCGACGCGAGCGAGACGTACGAGCACCGACTCGCCGAGGCGGCCTTCCGCCCCGCGCACGAGATCCAGCCGTCGCGCCACCGGATGGTCCTGCGCTTCCCCGCCGGTGCGGATGAGGACGGCCTGTTGCGCGGCGTTTCGAAGAGCAGCCGCCAGCGGATCCGCGCGGCCGAGGAGGCCGGGACCACCGTTCGCGAGGACCGGGCAGGGGAGTGGCTCGAGCCGTTCGGGGCGCTGATGGAGGAGGCCGCGGGGCGGCGCCATTTCCATTTTCAGGCCGAGGGCTCCTTCCTGCCCTGGTGGCGCCGCGTGCTCGAGGCGGGACGGGCCCGCTTCTTCGTCGCGCTCCATGGCGGCGAGCTCTGCGGCGGGCTGCTCGCGTATCTCCAGGGCGGGCACTGGGCGACCGCTTTCTCTGCCGATCGGGCGGACCTGCGCGATCGCGTGCCAGGGACGATGCACCTCCTCCGCTGGACCGCGATCCGAGGGGCGCTGGCGGCGGGCGTTCCCGCGATCGATCTCGGCGGGGTCGACCTGGCGGGCCACCGGGAGCGCCCGCGCGAGGGCGATCCCGGATGGGGTCTTTACCAGCACAAGGCCTCGTTCGGCGCCGAGTGGGTCGAGTCCGCGCCAGCGCACGAGGTCCTGCTGCGGCCGTGGCTGTACCGCATCGGCCTCTCGGCGCGGGCGCTCCGTCGGGTCGCGATGCGGCTCCAGGCCCGGTGACCGTGGCGCCCTCCGGACAGACGAGCACGCCAGGGCGATCGCGGCGCCTCGGTGAGCTGATCGCCCTGCTCGAGGCGCGCGGGCTGCTCCGCTCGGTCATCCCGGGCGGCCCGACGGCGCCGGGAAGCGTGACCGTCTCCGGGATCGCCTACGACTCTCGCCGCATCCAGGGCGGCGAGCTCTTCGCGGCGCTTCCGGGCGAGCGAGTCGACGGTCACGACTACGCCGCGGACTCGGTCGGGGCGGGGGCGGGCGCGGTGCTCGGCGAGCGGGCCCTCCCGGGCCTGGGCGTTCCCCAGCTGCTCGTCGAGCGTAGCCGGGCGGCGCTGGCCCTGGCCGCGGCATGGTTCTACGACTTCCCCTCGCACCGGCTCGGGATCGTCGGGATCACCGGGACGGACGGGAAGACGACGACCTGCTTCCTCGTCCGCGCCATCCTCGAGGCGGCGGGTCAGCCCTCGGGGCTGGTGGGCACCGTTGACGTCCTCGTCGGCGGTCAAGCCCGTGGGAATCCGGCCCGGGCGACGACGCCCGAGGCCCCCGAGCTGCAGGGCCTCCTGGCCGAGATGGTCGAGGCCGGCGACCGGTTCGCCGTCGTCGAGTCCACCTCCCACGGGCTGGCGCAGGAGCGCGTGGGCGCGATCGCCTACGACGTCGCCGTGTTGACGAACATCGGCCACGAGCATCTCGAGTTCCATCGCACCCACGAGGCATACCTGACGGCGAAGCGGACGCTCTTCGAGCGGCTTGCCGCCGGCCCGGACAATCCGGACAAGGGGTGGGGAAAGCATGGGATCGTCAACGCAGACGAGGAGAGCGCCGACGCCTTCGCCTCGGCCGCGCGCGAGGCGGGCGCGAGACTGTGGTCGTACGGCTCCCCCGCGAGCGCGGACGTTCGTGCCGTGCGCCTCGAGGAGACCGCCCGCGGGCTCCGCGTCCGGGTCCGGACGCCGCGCTGGGAGGAGACGATCGCGCTCCGCCTGGCGGGCCGGTTCAATGCCCACAATGCGCTGGCCGCGATCTCGGCTGGGGAGGCGCTCGACCTCGATCCGGCCGCGATCCGCGCCGGCCTCGAGGCGCTGCCCGGCGTGCCCGGCCGGATGGAGCGCGTCGAGGCCGGGCAGCCCTTCGTCGTCGTCGTCGACTACGCCCACACCCCCGAGGCGCTGGCCACCGTCCTCGACAACCTCGCCCCCCTTGCCGCGGCGGGCGGCGGCGGCCTGATCGCGGTCTTCGGCTCCGCCGGCGAGCGGGATGTCCTGAAGCGGCCGATGATGGGCCGCGTGGCCGGCGAGCGCTGCCGGCTCGTCGTCCTGACCGACGAGGACCCGCGCGGCGAGGACCGGGTCGGGATCCTCGAGCAGATCGCGGAGGGCGCCGAGCGCAGCGGGCGCCGGCGGGGCCACGACCTCCTGCTCGTCCCCGATCGTGAGGCGGCGATCGAGGCCGCCCTCGAGCAGGCCCGCCCCGGCGACGTCGTCATCCTGGCCGGCAAGGGCCACGAGCGAACGATCGAGATCGGAGGCGGGTCGATGCCCTGGAACGAGGCCGACGCGGCCCGCCGCGCTCTGGCCGTGCTCGGCTTCCGGGGGCATTCCTGAGCCTCGGCCGAAGGCAGCCCGGTGCGGTCCGGTGGGCTGGGGTGCGGTCGGAAGCGAGGGGACCGGCGGCTACACTAGAGCGATGGCCGTGGAATCGGTTCCCGCGGGCACCCGTGCCGCGCGTCCGCGCACGCGCCGGCGCGAGGCCGGCGCGCCCGTCGCGGTCAGCCGACGATCCCTCGACGCCCAGGAGCGGCGCCTCGAGGCCGAGCTCCGCCGCCACTACCCCCAGGCGGACCTGACTGCCGTCGGCGAGGCCTACCGCTTCGCGGCCCAGGCCCATGCCGACCAGGTCCGCGCCACCGGCGAGCCGTACGTCAGCCATCCACTTGCCGCGGCGATGATCCTCGCCGAGCTGGGCATCGACCCGGTCGCGATCCAGGCCACGCTCCTCCACGACCTGCCGGAGGACACGGACGCCTCGCTCGGCGACGTCGAGGAGGGCTTCGGGGGCGAGGTCGCCCGCCTCGTCGACGGGGTGACGAAGCTCTCGAAATTCAGCACCCATTCGCACGAGGAGCAGCAGGCCGAAAACATCCGGAAGATGTTCCTGGCCATGGCCGAGGACGTGCGGGTGGTCATCATCAAGCTCGCCGAC
>DASYTK010000005.1:0-7479 GCA_036002405.1 Candidatus Limnocylindrales bacterium | reverse complement strand
ACCGCGGCGAGCGGCTCATGGGCTTCGGGCACCGCGTCTATCGCGCCTACGACCCGCGCGCGGCGGCGCTGCGCAAGGTGGCCGAAGGGATGACGGGGATGGCCGAGTGGCTCGCGATGGCGGTCGAGGTCGAGGACATCGCGCTTCGCCTGCTCGCCGAGCGACACCCGGAGCGGCCATTGAAGACGAACGTGGAGTACTACACCGCCGCGGTGCTCCAGGGCGCGGGCCTGCCGCCCGATCTCTTCCCGGCCACCTTCGCGGTGGCCCGGCACGCGGGGTGGACGGCGCACGTGCTCGAGCAGGCGGCGGACAACCGCCTGATCCGGCCGGACGTCCGCTACGTGGGTCCGGAGGAGCGGTCGCTCCCCGGGGTCGCCGCCAGGGCCTGAGCCGCGACGACCCGATCGGAGGGGCCTGGTCGCTGGAGCGCCCGGAACCGCTTGAGCCAGCGCTCGAGCCGCGCCTCGTCCGCGAAGAGGACGAGGACGGTGTCGTCACCGCCCAACGTTCCCTCCTGCTCCTGGAGCGACGACTCGTCGATCGCGCGGGCGAGCGACTGGGCGCTGCTCAGGGGACCTCGCAGGACGAGGGTCAGAGCGCTCCGCCCGACCGTCACCGGGATCTCGGCCAGGAGGCGCGCCAGGCGGGCGTCGGCCAGGGCCTCGACGCCCGTCGCCCCGAGGTCATCGCTGCTGAGGTAGAGGTGGCCCGTTCCGCGGGGCACCTTCACGATCCGGAGCTCGGCCAGGTCCCGTGAGACCGTCGCCTGGGTGATCCCGATCCCGCGCTCGCCGAGCGCGTCCACGAGCTCCCGCTGACTCCCGATCGGGCCGCGGCGGACGAGCTCCTGGATCGCACGCTGGCGGAGGCGCTTCGCGATCGGGCCACCGGTCGCCATCGTGGCTCAGCCGATCCTCGCGCTGCTCGCCGTGACCGCCGATGCGTCCGCGGCAACCCGGGTGCCCACCGAGGGATCGGACAGCGCCCGGGCCAGAGCGTCGACCGCGAACCCCTCGGCGATCACTGCCTCGGCCTCCGGGTCGCGTCCGATCGCGGCGACCGCCGCGCGGACCTTCGGGACCATGCCGCCGTCGATGACGCCCTTCCTGATCAGGCGCTCGGCGTCGGCCGAGGACAGGCGTCCGATTCGCTCGCCGTCGGCGCCCAGGATCCCGTCGGTGTCGGTCAGCAGGACGAGCTGTCGCGCCCCGAGCCCTCGGGCGAGCCCGCCGGCGAGATCGTCGGCGTTGACGTTGCAGATCTCCCCGTGCTCGTCTGTCGCGAGTGGTGCGATCACGGGCACGAGCCCGGCCGCGACGAGGACGTCCACGAGCGTCCGGCGCACCTGGGTGACCGAGACGACGCGCCCCATTCCGGCCACCCGGCGACCGGAGACGAGGCCGCCGTCGACCCCCGAGAGACCGATCGCGTCGCAGCCGCGCTGGCGCAGGGCGGCCACGAGCTCCGAGTTCGCGGCGCCCCGCAGGACGGCCGCGGCGACCTCGAGGCCGGCCTCGTCGGTCACTCGGCGGCCCTCCTCGAAGCGGGTCGGGACGCCCAGGCGCTCGAGCCACTCGGTCAGCCGCTTGCCTCCGCCGTGGACGACGACGACCGGCCGGCGGCGAGACAGGGCAGCGATCTCGTCGAGGACGCCGCGCTGCTCGGCCACCGTCGTTCCCCCGAGCTTGACGACGAGCAGCTCGCTCACGTCGAGTACTCGGAGTTCTCGCGCACGTACTCCTCGGAGAGGTCGCACCCGAAAGCCTCCGCGGCCCCCTCGCCCTGTCCCAGGTCGAGCTCGACGAGGACTTCGGCGCCCTCCATCGCGCTCCGTACGGCCTCCCGGTCGAAGGAGAGCGGGGCGGCCAGGAAGACCGGTGTGCCGCACAGGCCGATCGAGAGTCGCTCCTGGGCCAGTGCGACCGGCTCCCCGTCGCGCCGGCTCGCCGCTCCCGCCGCAGCCGCGACACGTCCCCAGTTCGGGTCGCGCCCGTGGACGGCGGCCTTGAACAGGCTGCTGCCCACGACGGCGCGCGCCACCGCCCGTGCGTCCTCGACGTCGCGTGCCCCCGTCACGCGACAGGTCAGGAGCGCCGTCGCGCCCTCCCCGTCCGCGGCCTGCTGGCGCGCGAGGGAGCGGCACACGGCGCTCAGCGCATCCCCCAGGAGCCCTGCCTCGCGACTCCCCGGGGCGACCTCTCGCGCGCCCGCGGCCCCGTTCGCGAGGAAGAAGACGGTGTCGTTCGTCGAGGTGTCACCATCCACCGTGAGCTGGTTGAAGGTCGCCGCGACCGCCGGGAGGAGCAGGTCGGCCAGGACGGGCGGGGCGGCCGTGGCGTCGGTGAGGACGATCGCGATCATCGTCGCCATCCGCGGGTGGATCATCCCGACGCCCTTCGAGATGCCCGCCACGGTCACCGACCGCGCCACGCCGTCCACGTCGGGCAGGGCGAGGGTCGCGCCGGCCGCCTTCAGGCGAGAGTCGGTCGTCTGGATCGCCCGAGCCGCGGCCTCGAGTCCCTCCACCTCGGCCGACAGCTCTCCCGGCACCAGCCGCTCGAGGCCGGCGCGCACCCGCGCGAGCGGCAGGCGGGTCCCGATGAGCCCGGTCGAGGCGACGAGGGTCTCGATCTCCGGGCAGCCGAACCGGTCCGCGAGCATCCGTGCCACCTCGGCCTGGTCGGCCTCACCGTCCGGACCGGTCGCGGCGTTCGCGCACCCGCTCGTGACGATCACCGCCCGGGCGCGACCGGCCGATCGGGCGCCGTCTCCCGTGGCCGCCAGGTGAGCCCGAGCGAGCCGCACGGGTGCCGCCGCCATCCGGTTCCGGGTGAATGTCGCCGCCGCCGCCGCGGGCTCCTCGGTTGTCGTGGCGACGACCGCCAGATCGGGGCGACCGCTCTCCTTGATCCCGCAGGCGAGCCCGCCAGAGACATACCCGGCGGGCATGAGCGCTCGTTCCTCGACCGGGACGCTCGTTCCGGGCAGCACGGTCGCGGCGCCGACGAGGCCCGCTCCAGCCATCAGTCCGCGCTCGTCAGGGATACAGCGGCAGCTGCTCGAGCCCGGCCGTCTCGTCGAGGCCCGCGCAGATGTTGAACGCCTGGACGGCCTGGCCGGCGGCACCCTTGACGAGGTTGTCGATCGCACCCAGGGCGACGATCCGCCCGCTGCGCTCGTCGAGCCGGACGAAGACGCGACAGAGGTTCGACCCGGTCACGCTCTTCGTGGGAGGCGCAGCCGAGGCGACGTCGACGCAGGGCTCGAGCTCGTAGGCGTCGCGGTACAGCCGGTCGAGCTCAGCCTGGTCGATCGAGCGGGTCGGGCGCACGTAGCAGGTGGCCAGGAGCCCGCGCGTCATCGGCACGAGATGGGGCGTGAAGACGAGCCCGTCCAGGACAGCTTCCTGGACCCCGAGGACCCGGAGCTCCTGGCGGATCTCGGCGAGGTGCCGATGTCCGCCGAGGCCGTAGGCCTTGACCGACTCGTTGAGCTCGCCGAAGTGGGTCTCAAGCTTCGGTTCGCGCCCCGCGCCGCTGACCCCGCTCTTCGCGTCGACGACGAGGTCGCCGATCAACCCGGCCCGGGCGAGGGGGGCGAGAGCGAGGAGGGCCGCGGTGGGGTAGCAGCCGGGCGAGGCGACGAGGCGCGCGCGGCGGAGCTCGTCGCGGTGGAGCTCGGGCAGACCGTAGACCGCCGAGCCGTTCGCGCTTCCCCCGGTGCCGCCCGGCAGGAGGCCGGCGGCGGGATGTTCGAAGTCGTACCAGGTCGGATAGTCGGCCGGATCGGCGAGCCGGAAATCCGGCCCCAGGTCCACGACGAGGACGCCCGACTCGAGGAGCTGCGGAGCCAGCGTGGCCGCCTGGCCATGGGGGAGGGCGATGAAGGCCGCGTCGATCGCGCCGGGCTCGGGGAGGGCAGCCTCGATCGTGTGGCCGGTGCCCTCGAGATGGGCAAAGGCCTCGCCGACGGGCATGCCTTCGCGGTTCCGCGCCGCCAGCCCGACGATCCGGACCCCCGGATGCCGCTCGAGGATCCGGACGAGCTCGGCTCCGACGTAGCCGGTCGCACCAAGAATCCCCACGCGAAGCGCCTCAGCGCGGCCGGTCGCCTGCTCCTCGCGTGGCTGGAGCGCGGTCGCCATCACGCATGACTATACCGCCGATTGCATAGTCATGCGGTCTCAGGCTCGACCGACCACGGCCGGCCCGCCGGGGTTGGCCCATCCGCAGACCCGTCCATGCGCTCACCACTGGAGCGTAAGGAGGATACGGCTCGGTCGCCGATGGCCGCATGTACCGATTCGCACTTACGGAGTCAACGGCCGCGAATCTCGCAGCCGACGGGCATAACACGCACGGATCTCGCAAGACACTGGGCGTTGGCGGCGCCATCCGGGTGGCTAAGGCTCCGTCGGCGAGCATATGACCTTCTTGCCCGGGAGATGTCGCTCGTCAGGAGGCCGCCTCGAGCGCGAACGGCTCCGGCTCGCCTTCCTCGATCCGGCCGTCGGCGGCGAGGAACTGCTCGCGATAGAGCCGCGCGTAGAGCCCCGCCTGTGTCAGGAGCTCGCGGTGGGTGCCCCGCTCCACGATCCGGCCGCGCTCGTAGACGAGGATCTGGTCGGCCCGCAGGATCGTGGAGAGGCGATGGGCGATGGCCAGCGTCGTCCGCCCCGCCATGACCCTCTCGAGCGCGGCCTGGATGAGCCGCTCGGAGACGGTGTCCAGGGCGCTCGTCGCCTCGTCGAGGATGAGGATCCGCGGATCCTTGAGGAGGACGCGAGCCAGCGCGACGCGCTGCTTCTCACCGCCCGAGAGCTTGTAGCCCCGCTCGCCGACGAGCGTGTCGTACCCCTGCGGAAGCTCGACGACCCGCTCGTGGATCGCCGCGGCGCGAGCGGCCTCCTCGAGCTCGGAGTCGCTCGCCTCAGGCTTCGCGTAGCGCAGATTGTCCCGGACGCTGGCGTGGAAGAGGTAAGTCTCCTGGGTCACGACCCCGATCGCGGATCCCAGGCTCGCCAGGCGGATCCGGCGGACGTCCGTGCCGTCGATCTCGACCGAACCCGAGTCGACGTCGTACAGCCGAGGCAGGAGGTAGGTCGTCGTCGTCTTGCCCGAGCCTGAGGGGCCGACGAGCGCGACGAGCTGTCCCGGCTGAGCCTCGAAGTCGACGTCCACGAGGCCGAAGGGCTCGCGCTCGACGATCGCCTCGACCTGCTCCAGGTCCAGCGCCGGCTCGGGCGCCAGGGCAGTGGCCACGGCGGTGCGAGGGCTGTCGGGATAGCGGAAGGAGACGTCCCGGAAGCGGATGTGCCCGCGAACGGCGGCCGGATCGAGCTCAACGGCATCTGCCGCGTCGACGATCTCGGGCTCCATCTCGAGGTACTCGAAGATCCGGTCGAAGAGCGCGAACGCGCCCTGGATCTCGACCTGCACGTTGAGCAGCTGGCCGAGCGGGAAGAAGAGCCGGCTCTGGAGGGTCGTGAAGGCGACGATGTCGCCGATCGTCGGGGCGGTCGGATCGTTCTGGATCGTCAGGATCCCGGCCAGGAAATAGACGAAGGCGGGGGTGATGCTGAAGATCGTCCCCACGATCATGAAGAACCAGCGCCCGACCATGCTCTGGCGGATCTGGAGCCCTGCCAGTCGGGCGTTCGCGATGCGAAACCGGTCGAATGCCGCGGCCTGCCGACCGAATGTCTTCGTCAGCAGCACCCCGCTGACGCTGAGCGTCTCCTCCGTGATCGCGGATACGTCGGCCAGCGTCTCCTGGGTCTGGGTGCTGATCGTCCGCCGGATCTCCCCGACCCGGTAGGTCAGGTACATGAAGAAGGGGAGCAGGCCGAGCGAGAGCAGCGTCAGCCGCCAGTCGATGATGAGCATCGCGACCACGGTGCTCAGCACGACCGTGACGTTGCTCACCACGGAGCTGGCCGTGTCCGTCACGACGCTCTGGACGCCGCCGACGTCATTGGCCAAGCGGCTCTGGATCTCTCCGGTCCGGGTCTCGGTGAAGAAGCGCAGCGGCATCCGCTGGAGGTGCCCGTAGAGCGCGTTGCGCAGGTCCTGCATGACCCGCTGGCCGACGACGTTGTTGAGATACGCCTGGCCGACCCCGATCAGGCCGCTGACGATGGGCACGACGATCATCAGGCCCACGTAGAGGCTGAGGAGACCGAGGTCTCGGCGCGGGATCGCCTCGTCGATGAGCAGCTTCAGGAGGTACGGATTGATGAGCCCGAGCAGGCTCGAGACGAGGATCGCGACGAGCACCACGGCGACCCGGGCGCGGTAAGGCCGGAAGAAGGCGACGATCCTGGTCAGGGTCGATCGGCGGCGCTCGGGCGAGACGCGCCGATACGGGGCCGCCGGCGGCATCATCCAGGCGGCCCCTCGCCCCCCTACGCCACGCGGTCCGAAACCCATCTCTCGTCCTTCATGGGAGTCACGGCGTCGACTCGAGCGGCAGGGCCGGCTCGGGCACGTAATCGCTCACGGCGAGCTCGCGGTCGGCTAGCCAGCGCGCCCGGGTCGCAAAGAGCCAGGCCGCGGCGTAGAGGGCGGCCACGACGATGAGCAGGGCCCGATAGCCGGTCAGGAGCGCGAGGTACTCGAGTGCGCCGCCGACCATCGCCCCGAGCAGGTTGCTGGCGAAGGCCATGTCCGCCGTGCGCGTGTCGCGGAAGGAGTAGCTGAAGACGAGGTTCGCGAAGAAGACCGGGGCGAAGGCGACGGCCGCCGCGAGGCCGTAGCGGAGCCAGCCCGGCTCGATGAGGAGCGACTCCGGCGGCAGGAGGAAGGCGATCCCGATCGAGACGAAGAGCCCGGCATAGAGCAGGTTCGGCCGGCGGATCCGGAAGCGGGCGTTGATGAGGATCGCGAGCAGGACGCTGGCGAGGATCGCGAAGAAGGCCAGGGCGTTGACGGTCCAGGTCGTCCCGAACAGGAGGCTGAAGCTGACCAGGCTGCGCGTTTCGAGCAGGAGGAATGCCACCCCGAGCACGAAGAAGTGCGGGCTGAAGCGGTCGATCGGGGTGTCCGTCACCTTCGCTGCGCCAAAGACGGCGAACGCCGCCCCGACGAGGATCACCGCCAGCGCGGCGAGGTAGTAGGGCGCGATGAACGGCGTCCGGAGGTAGAGGAAGGGCCAGTCGTCGGTGGCATGGCGCGGCGCGGGGCTGCCGGCCGCCGGGATCGGGTCGACGTAGTCGCCCGGTGGCGGGCCTCCGTCGAGGGCGGCCACGGCGGGGCCGGCGGCGAGCGTCGCCCGGACCGCGCTGTACGTGCGCACGAGGGGCTGGTGGCCGAAGGTCGTTTCGAGCATCCCCGAGAGCTTCGAGACCAGCCAGTCCTGGCGGTAATAGTTGTAGAGGACGAAGACCCCGTCGTCGGCAAGGTGATCGCGCACCGAGGCGAAGGCCTGCTCTGTGAAGAGGAACGACTCGAGCCGGATGTTCGCCGTCGAGCTCACCAG
>DASYTK010000004.1:0-22215 GCA_036002405.1 Candidatus Limnocylindrales bacterium | reverse complement strand
ATCCTGCCGCCCAGGTAGACGAGCCAGGCGACGAGGAAGAGCGACCGCACCGTCCGCTCGTGTCCGCTCGACCGCCGCACCCCGATCCAGCCGAGGGCGACGGCGATCAGCGAAGCCAGCGTCCAGTGGAGGTTCTCCCAGAGCGCGACGTGCCCACCGGAGTCGAGAATCGTGAGGGCCATGGCGAGAAGAACCGCCGCCGTGCCGAGGAGGAGGACGCCGGGCAGGGTCGGCCGGCGCAGCCAGGCGACGACGCTCGTGGGCGTCGGGCGCCGGGTGGGGGAGAGCGCCGGGGCGGCGGTCGGCGATGTCATCGGGCCTTCGTCATGGCGAGCCGCGGAGTCGCGGCGGGCCCGAGAGTAGGCGGGTGGGTGAACCGCGACCATGGCCCGTTCGGGTGGGTCGAGGGTGGTCGCATGATTAGAACATTCGTTCTATCATTCCCGGGTGGCCCCGTTCGTCGAGCTCCATTGCCACTCGAATTTCTCGTTCCTCGACGGGGCCTCGACGGCCGAGGACCTCGTCGCCCAGGCCGCACGCCTGGGGATGCCGGCGCTCGCCGTCACGGACCACCAGGGCCTCTACGGGGCGATCCGCTTCGCGATCGCCGCCGACGAGGCCGGGATCCGGCCGATCGTCGGCCTCGAAATCGAGCTCCTCGACGCCGCCGTCGCCGATCCCCGCCGGATCGTCGTCCCTGAACGCCGACGCGCCCGGGCTCACGGCGAGGAGGCCTCGCCGGCCGCACGAGCCGCCGGCGGCGAGCCGGCCCGCCCGTTGCCCGATCGTCAGCGACTGCCGGGCCAGCGCGAGCCCGTGCGTGAGGACCTGCGGGGCATCGCCGACGGGGAGCGCGGTCCCCATCTCGTCCTCCTCGCCCGCGACCAGGCCGGATACCGGAGCCTGTGCCGGCTCGTGAGCGCTGCGAACCTCGCGGGCTCGAAGGGCGTGCCGCACTTCACGCACGAGCTCCTCGCCATCCACAGCGAGGGTCTCGTCGGTCTGTCGGGATGCCGTCAGGGCGAGATCTCTCGACGACTCCTCTGTGGCGACGACGAGGGCGCGGCGGCCGCCGCTCGCCGGCTGGCGAGCCTCTTCGAGCCGCTCCCCGGGGTCGCGGAGCGCGGTTTCTTCCTGGAGCTCCAGCACCATCTCCTGCCCGAAGACGACCGGCTCGTGGCGGCGACGGTCGAGCTCGCCGAGAGGAGCGGGCTGCCGGTCGTCACGACGAACGACACGCATTACGCGCTGCCGGAGGATCGCGAGCTCCAGGACGTTCTCGTCTGCATCCGCCACGGGATGTCACTCGACGAAAGCGCCCATCTCCGCCGCGCGAACGGGGAGTACCACCTCAAGGGGGAGGCGGAGCTTCTTCGCCTTCCACCGACCGAGCCGGAGACTGACGAGCGGGTCGGACGAGCCTGGCGCGAGGGGATCCGGAGGGCCGGAGAGATCGCCGAGCGCTGCACGATCGACGTCGACTTCGACCGCTACCGCTTCCCGGGCTTCCGCGTCCCCGAGGGAGAGACCTCCTTCAGCTATCTCGTCCAGCTCTGCCAGGAGGGGGCTCGCCAGAGATATCACCCGCTGACCTCGGCCGTCGTGAAGCAGCTCGCCCACGAGCTCGACGTGATCGAGCGGACCGGGCTGGCCGAGTTCTTCCTGATCTGCTGGGACCTGATGCGCTTCTCGCGGGAACACAGGATTCCGGCCCAGGGGCGCGGGAGCGCGGGCGACTCGATCGTCGCCTACGTCCTGGGAATCACCCGGGTCGACCCGATCCGCCACGGCCTCCTCTTCGAGCGCTTCATCAACGAGGGCCGGACGGCTTATCCCGACGTCGACATCGACTTCTCCGCCGCGCGGCGGGAAGAGGTCATCCAGTACGTCTACGAGCGCTACGGCGAGGCCCATACCGGGATGGTCTGCAATGTCGTCACCTATCGGGCGCGTTCGGCCGTCCGCGAAGTCGGCTACGCGCTCGGCTTCCCGCGACCGCTCGTCGATCGGGTTGCCAAGGCGCTCGAGACGTACGACTCGGTCATGGTCCGCCGCGACCTCGAGACGGAGGGCGGCTTCGGCGAGTTCTTCCAGGTCCCCAGCCCCACGGAGCCACTCGCCGGGTCCTCGCCGGTCGCCGGCGGCAACCTGCCCGAGGCGGTCTCCGCGACGGTCGGCGGCGAGGCGGGCCTCGCGATCCTGCCTTCCCAGGCGATCCCCGCCGCCCGAACGAGCGAGGCGGCGCGCGACGCGGCTCACCTCGCTCGCAGGGAGGGCTTCGTCGATCCGATGGGACAGCTGAACCACGGCCGGGGCGGTCGTATCGCCACGGCCGGGGCGGACGAGCACCGGACGGGCCGACTCGCTCGGCCGGAGGATGTGGACCGCACAGAAGGCCATCCCGCTCGTCAGGAGCGCCTCCTCCCCGTCCGGGGCGAATCGGACGAGGGCGGCCCGGGAGACTCTCCCGTGAGCATCGCCTGGCTCCGGGCAGAGCGCGCGACTCGCCTTCGCGGTTCTTCGCCGCCCGACGGCGAGGGCAGCCCCGGCGACTCGGCGGCCAGCATGGTGTGGCTCCGGGAGGAGCAGGGGATTCGATCCCGATTCGCAGCTGCCGGGGAGAGCGATGCCCAAGGGAGTGCGGCCACGTCGAATGCCAGTGCGCGGAGAGCCTCGACAGCCGCCGGTGAGCTCGTGACCGGCCGTGGCCAGCCCGGCCGACGTGATGGCGATCCCCTCGGCGCCTTGCCCGGCCTCGCGTCGGTGGGTCCAGACCCCGGGATTGAGAATGCGAGTCGAACGAGCGATCGCAAGCGGCTGCTTGCACCAGCTGACAAGGACGACTACCGGCCGCCGGCGCTGCGCGCCGAAGAGCGTGGCTCGGCCCCGGACGGGCGTGGCTTGGCCCCGGACGGGCGTGGCTCGGCCCCGGACGGGCGTGGCTCGGCCCCGGACGGGCGTGGCTCGGCCGAGCGCGACCGCCGTTATGCGAACGACTCGTCCGTGGCGCGGATCGAGCCGCTCCCCGGCCCGCTCTCGCGGCCGGGCTCGACCGCCCGGCTCTCCCCCTGGGAGCGCTGGCTCGAGCTCTGTGCCCGGATCGACGGTTTCCCCCGGCATCTCTCGATCCATAGCGGGGGGATGCTCGTCACCCGGGCGCCGCTCGTCGACATCGCCCCCCTCGAGCGAGCGACGATGCCCGACCGCGTCGTCGTCCAGTACGACAAGCGCGACGTCGAGACGATCAAGCTGATCAAGCTCGACCTGCTCGGGCTGCGGATGCTCTCCGCGATCGACGACGCGATCCGCGACATCGCGGTCGACTGCGGCGTCCACGTCGACCTCGACCGGCTGCCGGAGGACCTGCCCGAGGTCTTCCGGATGATCCAGGCGGCCGACACGGTGGGCGTCTTCCAGATCGAATCGCGAGCCCAGATGCAGACGCTTCCCCGCTCCCGCCCGAAGAACCTCGACGATCTCGTCGTCGAGGTGGCGATCATCCGTCCCGGCCCGATCCAGGGGAACGCCGTCCATCCCTACCTGCGCCGGAAGCAGGGCCTCGAGCCGGTCCGCTACCTCCATCCCTCGCTCGAGCCGATCCTGGCCGAGACGCTCGGGGTGATCCTCTACCAGGAGCAGGTCATGCGGATCGCGATCGACGTGGCCGGCTTCAGTCCGGCCGAGTCGGACGGATTCCGACGCGCGATGGGGACCTGGCGCTCGACCCGCGAGATGGAGAAGCTCCATGCCCGGTTCTCGGAGGGCTGCCGCCGACAGAACGGCCTGACGGAGGCGGAGGCGGAGGAGCTCTTCCGCCAGGTGGCGGGATTCGCGAGCTTCGGGTTCAACAAGAGCCATGCCGCAGCCTTCGCCCGCACCGCCTACGAGTCGGCCTTCCTGAAGCTCTATTACCCGGCCCAGCTCACGGCGGGGTTGATCAACGCCCAGCCGATGGGCTTCTACCCGGCGGAGGTCCTCATCAACGATGCGAAGCGCCACGGGGTGGCCGTCCTGCCCGTCGACGTCGATCGCAGCCGCTACCGGACCGCGACCGAATGGGTCGGGCTGCCCGGCACCCCACTGCCCGAAGGTAGCGGGATCGAGCACCGGCCGGCGGTCGTGCGCTCCTCGGCCTGCCTCGTCCCGAACGCCGAGAGCCGGCGCCGGCTCGCCGCTGAGAATGCGCGGGGCTACGGGATCCGCCTGGGGCTCCATCTCGTGAAGGGGATCGGCGAGGAGCACGCGGAGGCGCTCGACGCCGAACGCCAGCGTGGCCCCTACCGCTCCCTCGCCGACGTCGTCAGCCGGACGGGGCTGTCCGAGGAGGTCGTGGAGCGGCTCATCCGGGCGGGCGCTCTCGATTCGCTCGGCTCGCCTCGCCGCTCACTCCTCTGGCAGCTCCGGGAGGTCGCGGGTTCGAGCCGCGGGCGGGTCGGACGGGCCGGTCGTGAGCGCGCCGCCGGACGGCCGCTCGACCTGCGCCTGCCCCCTACGCCCGCGCCGGACCTCCCGGCGCCGACCGAGCTCGAGCGGCTGGGCGACAGCTACGCGATCCTCTCCCTCGACGCGCGTCGCCAGGTCGTCGAGCTCTTCCGCCCGGCACTCGACCGGTTGGGCGCCGTGCCCGTGGCGCGTCTGGCCGACCTCCAGCCGGGATCGGTCGCGATCGGCGGCCTCGTCGTCACCCGCCAGCATCCGATGACCGCCCGCGGCACGGTCTTCCTCGCGCTCGAGGACGAGACCGGGATGGTGAACGTCACGCTCTGGCCGGACACCTGGGCTCGCCTGCGAGGCGTCATCAGGCGACACGCGCTTCTCTTCGTCCGGGGCGGATTGGAGCGGCAGCACTCGGTCGTCAACCTGATCGCCCGCGATGTCCGGGCCCTGACGGAGGTGGCGCGGGGACGCGGGGCGCCCGGGCTACCCGTGGGCGTTCGGCAGCTCGGTCAGGCCGGGATGCGCCGGCTGGGCTGAGCCGGGTCGGCGCTTCGAGTCGGGCGGAGGGCCCCGGGGACAGGCCTCAGCGCGGGCTGGCGGGAGAGCGCGTGCCCCTCCGCTCCTCGCGCCGGCGCTGCTTCTGTCGCTCCGCCTGGGCGGCTCGACGGCGCACCGCCGAACGCTGCAGGAAGTCCCGATACCAGGCCGCGAAGCCGCCGATCACGGCGCCCGAGACGACCGAGATCACGAGGAGCGAGCCGATCTCCGCCGCCCCGATCGGGGCCGCGATCGGGAAGGCCAGGATGGAAAGGAGGTAGAGGACGGCACTGGCGAGACCGAACACGAGACCCGCCAGATACGAGCCGCGCGGCACCGCGAAGCCGGCGATGAAGATCGGGATGATCGCCGGCGGGAAGAGCGTCGACTGGTAGAGATACAGAGCGATCGCGCCCGTCGCCGTCCCCACGCTGAGCACGCCGCTCCCGAGGGCGAGACCCGCCACCAGGCCCGCCACGAGCAGCGCCACGCCGAGCCAGAGCAGGCGCCGTGTGCGGAAGTACCCCGGCAGCGCGGCCAGATCGCCGCGAACATCGGGGATCTCGAAGCGAAGCGCCGGCCCGCCACGGCTCGCCGGCTCCGACTCGGGCGGAGTCTCTTCCGTCTCCTCGCCCACGGGCTCATCGACGTCGCGCGCCTGTTCCTGGAGGGCGGCCCGATATCGCCGGCGCGCCTCCGAGCGGCCGGTGTTCTTCGCGCGGGCAGCGTTGCGTGAGCGGGACAGCGCGGCGGTCCTCCGTCGGGGCGAGTCGGCGGCCGAGTGGTCGGGGAGGGCATCGTACCCGACGGATCGGTGGGGGAGCCGCTGATGAGCGTGCGGTGACCCGCCGATGAGTCCGACTCGCTAGAACGGGCCCTGCCCGGCTTTGGGCCACGGCGTCATGTGCCGCGGGCAGCCGTCTCTCCCGCCGCCCCGCCGGGAGGTCAGGCATGGGTCGTTTCCCGCTGCTCCCCACCGTCGCCGCTGGTGTCCTGTCGCTTGCCGTCGTGGCGGTCGCTCTGGCCGGGACGATCCACCGGGGAGCCGCCCGCACCTCCGCCGGTTTGACCGACCCCGGGGCAGCGACGCCCGCCTGGCCGATCTCGAGCGGACTCCTCGTCGGCGAGGTCGTGACCGGTGGGTCGGCCGCGTCGGACGAGTGGGTGGAGATCTATAACGCGGGAGCCGTGCCCGCCGATCTGTTCGGGCTCGAGATCGCCTATGTGACCGCCAGCGGCGGCACGATCACGCGTCGGGCATCTTGGTCCGAGACGACGTTTCTCGCGCCGGGCGCCCGCTATCTCCTCGCGAACGCGTCCGGCGTCCATGCGCCTCGGGCAGATCGAACCTACACGGGCGGTTTCGCCGCGACCGGGGGCAGTCTGGTGCTGCGACCGGTCGGGGGCCAGCCCATCGACAGCCTCTCCTGGGGAGACGCCGCGTCGGCGTTCGTCGAGATGCTCCCCGGATCGGCTCCCGCGCCCGGCGCGAGCCTCGAACGACTTCCCGGTGGCAGCGCCGGTAACGGCCGAGACACGAACGACAACTCGGTGGACACCCGGCTCGAATCGACCCCGTTGCCGCTGGGCCTGGCCGATGCCCCTGTCCCGCTCCCCACAGCCACTCCCAGCGTTCCGACGCCGACCCCGCTGCCCGAGCCGACGCAGGCGCCCTCGCCTACAGACGTGCCGCCCGCCCCGACGGACGTGCCGCCTACCCCGACAGACGTCTCGCCGACCCCGGCCGGCTCGCCCACGCCCGAAGCGACCGAGGCACCCACCGCTTCGCCCGCCGACTCGCCGACGCCGACGTCTTCCTCCGCCCCCACCGAGCCACCGACCCTCCCGCCGAGCCCGTCACCAGAGCCGACGCTCTCCGCCATCACGATCGCGGAGGCCCGGCTGCTGCCGGAAGGAGCGCCCGTCGCGATCCTCGGGCGGCTGACGGTGCAGCCGGGAGCGATCGACGGCGGCCGCGGTGCGTTCGTCCAGGACCCCACGGGCGGGATCGGTCTCTACCTCGCCTTCGGCGCCTGGGGAGGCGCCGCCCTCGGAGAGGCGGTCCTCGCCGCCGGGGAGTTGGACGTCCGATACGGGCAGCTGACCCTTCGGATCGACGCTGACTCGGTCTCCGAAACCGACGTCGTCGTGCCGGCCCCGCTCGCCCAGTCGACGGCAACGGGGTCGGCCGGGGAGGCGCTCGAGGGACTGCTCCTCAGCGTCTCGGGACGCCTCGTCGGGACGCCCGACACGCTCTCGGACGGGATCGCGACGACGATCGACGACGGAAGCGGCCCACTGCGGGTGGTCGCCCCGTTGGCTGCATCCATCCCCGTGGCGAGCCTCTCCTCGGGCACGTCCGTGGAGTTGACGGGCGTCCTCGGACAGCGCGATTCGAGCGGCACCGGCCAGGAGGGCTACCGCCTCTACCTTCGCTCGATGGCCGACATCACGGCGATTCCCGGCGCGACGCCGAGCCCGACCGCTTCGCCAACGCCTGGCTCCACGCCGACTCCGGGCCCGAGCGGCGTTCCCTCGCCCTCGACGACGCCGACCCCGACCGTTCCACCCGCCGCGACCCCGAGCCCGACCGCGACGGCTTCCCCGACGCCGGTCCCATCCGCGGGAGTCAGGCCGATCGGCGAGGTGCGGAGGCAGCCGGTCGGCAGCCTCGCCACCGTGCAGGGGATCGTCACCGCGCCCCTGGGCAGGGTGCTCGACGAGCGAACGATCGTCCTCCAGGACGAGACCGGCGGCCTTCCGATCCGGCTGGCCGGACCGGGACCGGAACAGATCGGCCTCGGGGAGCGGATCACGGCTCGGGGCCGGCTGCACGACCCCTACGGCAATCTCGAGCTCCGTGTCGACGCCTCCGGTTTCCTGTTCCGGGATGGGCAGGGCAGGGTCCCCACACCGCGGTCGATCAGCGCCAGCGAGCTCGGCGAGGAGCTCGAAGGTTTGTTCGTCCGCCTCAAGGGCACGGTCCGCAGTGTCGATCGCAGCTCCTCGGGCAGCGTCTCGATCGATGTCGAGGACGACAGCGGAGTGGCCCGGATCTTCGTGCATCGGATGACTCCTCTGCCGTCCGGGACCCCGGAGCGTGGGGCCCGCGTCGAGGTCTGCGGCATCGCCGGCCAGCGGGCGACCGGGCGCGACCGACCCGATGGCTACCGCCTGTGGCCCCGCGAGGCCGCAGACCTCCGCGTCGTCCAGAGCGGCGACGCGAGCCCCACACCGCGGCCATCGGCCGAACCCACCCCTCACCCGAGCGACGACGACCACGGATCGCCGTCCGCGGACCCGGGCGACCCCGGGCGGGCCCTCCCGATCCGAGACGCCCTCCGGCGTCCCGGGAGCAGCGCGACGGTCGAGGGCGTGGCCACGACCGGCTCGGGTCTCGTCGATGGCGACGGTCGGAGGGTCGTGCTCGAGGACGGAAGCGGCGCGATCCTGCTGCGCCTGCCGCTCGGTGATGGGCCGGTGACGGCGGGCTCGCGGCTCCGAGCGCGAGGACTGGTTGCCACCTACTTCGGAGCGCCACAGCTCGAGCTCGACGGGCCGCCCTCGCGGCTGGGGACGGGCGCGCTCCCTGCGCCGGTCTCGATCGCCGAGGCACCGATCCCCGCCGCGCTCGAGTGGCGCCTCGCCCGCGCAGCCGGTCGCCTCTCCGACGTCGAGCGGGACGGGGACAGCTGGCGCGCCGAGCTCCTCCTGTCGGACGGCCGTGGCATCCCCGTCCGCGGGCGGCCGGCGAGCGGGATCGACCCCTCGCGCTTGACCGAGGGCGCGACCGCGGAGGTCATCGGCGTCGTCCGACGAGCTCACCCGACGGCGTCCGACCAGCGCTTCGGCCTGCTTCCGCGGAGCGTGGGCGATCTCCGGCTGACGGGATCCGGTGGCCCGACGTCGAGCGGCGGGTCGGGGGCAGGGAACGGGCGCGAGCAGCCGACGAGCACGGGCTGGTCGCCGGGCTCCGTCCAGGCCGGACTCCCGGAGGCGGGAACGATCGATGTCGTTCCTCTCGATGCCGGGCTGGCCGAGCTTTCCAGGTACGAAGGCCGCCTCGTGCGGATCGGCGGTCGGGTGCGCGGGATCGGCCGGGCCAGGCTCGAGTTGGAGGACGGGACAGGCCGAGGCGAGGCCCGCTTCCCGGGATCCGCCGAAGCGGTCCTCGGCGCGGTCACGCTCGGCGAGGTCGTGAACGTCACCGGTCGCGTCGAGCGCGACAAGGCGAGCTGGCTCGTCGAGGCCGGGTCGGGAGCCGACCTCGCCCGTGTCGGAGCGCTCTCCGCCGGGGCAGGCAGCGTCGCTCCCGACCTGGGCGGGCCCTCGGCCGGGCCATCCGCTCCTCCGCGCCGGAACGAAGAGATCCATGGCGAGCTCTCAGCACGATCGCCCACAGCGAGCCTCGCCCTCGCCCTCCTCGTTCTCGTCGGGCTGGGGCTGCTCGGGCTGGGCGCCGGACTGAGGCGCGGCCGGCTGGCGCTGCTCGTCCGGCAGGCGAAGTCGGCGATCCCAGCGATCGGGAGATCATCCCGGCCCCCAGGAGGGCCTCTCTAGCCCCCCGCGCGGCCGACCGCACCCGGGCCAGCCGCGCCCTCGGCGGCTCCGGAAGGCTCGGCGGTGGCCCCCGGCGCCGTCGGAAGGCTCGGCGGTGCCCCCCGGCGCCGTCGGAAGGCTCGGCGGTAGGGGTTCCGCTGCCCCCAGCGGGGCCCCCGCCGGGGTGCTCCACGCTCGGGTCACGCTCGATCCACGCTCAACCACGCTTGACGCTCCTTCTCGGGCGCCTCTATCCTCCGCACGGCTCCGCGAGCACGCGGAGCTCGAGCACCGAGGGAAGGACTTGCCGAACGCGGACCCCCGCGTCGCGCTCCCGCAGACCGATCGGCAGTACCACATCGGACTCGGACCGGGCGAACTGGCCGAGTACGTGCTTCTCCCCGGTGACCCCGACCGCACCGACCGGATCGCCACGCGCCTGGAGCGCGTGGAGGTGCGACGCCGGAACCGAGAATTCGCCTCGGTCACCGGCACGTACCGCGACCGCCGGATCTCCGTCGTCTCGACCGGGATCGGGACCGACAACGTGGAGATCGTCGTGGCCGAGATCCTCGCGATCACCGAACGGCCCACGTTCGTGCGAGTCGGCTCGTGTGGCGCCCTTCAGGAGGAGATCGAACTCGGAGACCTGGTGATCTCGAGCGGCGCCGTCCGCCTCGAGGCGACGACCGGCTTCTTCGTCCATGACGGCTACCCCGCCGTGGCCGATTACGTCGCGGTCGCCGCTCTCGTCGAGGCCGCGCACCGCCTCGGGCACCGGGCCCACGTCGGCATCACGGCGACCGCGCCCGGGTTCTACGGGGCCCAGGGCCGGCCGATCCCGCGCTTGCCGATCCGGTTCCCCGATCTCGCCGACGACCTGGCCCGCCAGCGGGTCGTCAACTTCGAGATGGAGGCGTCGGCACTGCTCGTGCTGGCCGGCCTGGCCGGCTGTCGGGCAGGCGTCGTGTGCGCGGCCTACGCGCAGCGCCGCACGGGGGCCTTCGTGGAGGGAGCGGCGAAGGAGCGGGCCGAGGCCGCCTGCGTCGAGACCGGTCTGGAGGCGCTCAGCCTCCTTGCCGAGATCGACGACGCGGTGCACGCCGCGGGGGAGACGTACTGGCGGCCGTCGCTGTGGGCGTCCGGGATGCCCGCCTAGCGGCGGACCAGACTCGACGGAGCCCGGGCACCTGCCCGGACGTCAAGGTGATCGGTCCGCGTCGGTCTCGACCGGCTGGATCGGCAGGACCGGCAGATGCCGGGCAAGGAGGAATCGAATCCATGGCCGATGGCTATTGCGTCAAGTGCAAGCAGAAGCGCGAGATCCAGAACCCGCAGAACATCACGATGAAGAACGGCAAACCGGCCGTGAAGGGCACCTGCCCGGTGTGCGGCACGAGCATGTTCAAGATCGGCGGATAGCAACCACCCCCGCGCTTCAGGCGACGACCCCGGCCGGATCCGGCCGGGGTCGTTCCATGTCGGCTGTGGGATGATTGGGGCCGCGATGCCGGACCCGGCGCAGCCGGAGCAGCCCCTGCCCGGTCCGCACCGCGCCTCGTCCTCGACGGCCGGATCGGTCCTCGCCCTCGACGTTGGCGGGACACAGGTCCGCGCGGCGGTCGTGACCGCGGGCGGCCGGGTGCTTCAGCGCGCCGACCGGCCCACACCACGTGAGATCCAGGCGGAGGGGATCCTGGCCGCCTTCCGGGACCTCCTCGAGAGCGTCCGCGAGCGGTTCGATCCGGCCGAGCAAGGGCCTCTCCTCGGACTCGGGATCTCGGCCGTCGGTCCGCTCGACCCCCGTCGGGGGATCCTCGTCGAGCCGCCGAACCTGCCTTCCCAGTACCGCGGCCTCGCCCTTGCCGGGCCCCTCGGCGAGTGGCTCGGCCTGCCCGTCGCGATCGAGCGAGACACGCACGTCGCGGCGCTGGGGGAGTGGGCCTTCGGTGCGGCACGCGGCTGCACCGATTTCATCTACCTCACCGTGTCGACGGGCATCGGCGGAGCGGTCGTTTCCGGGGGGCGTCTCCTGACCGGGCCCGACGGCGTGGCGGGCGAGCTCGGCCACCTGCCGGTCGAGGTCGAGGGGCCTGTCTGCGGCTGCGGCGGCCATGGTCATCTCGAGGCGATCAGCTCCGGAACGGGCATCGCTCGGGCCGCCCGCGCAGCCATCGCGGAGGGCCGGGCGTCGGGCCTCGCCGAGCTCGCGACGCGCATCGCTCCGACCCCTCTCGCCGCGGTCCACGTCGCGGCGGCCGAGGACGCCGGCGACCCCGTCGCGGGCGAGATCATGGAGCTCGCCCGGCGTGCCTTCGCGCAGGTCGTCGTGGGTCTCGTGGACGTCTTCGACCCAGAGCGGATCATCGTGGGCGGCGGGATCGCCCATGGCCAGGGGGATCGCTGGCTCGGTCCCGCTCGACGTGCGGTGGCGGTCGAGGCATTCCGCATCCCCGCCCAGCGCGTCACCATCGTGCCGCCCGAGCTGGGCGAGGATGTGAGCCTCGTGGGCGCCGTGGCCCTCGTCGAGGCGGCCCTCGGCGGAGGCGCACCGGGCTCGGCTCTGGGTCGAGCGCGCGGGCGACCCCGCCGCGAACGGAGGCGCCGGGCGCCGCATCGACAGGGGATGCGAGGATGATGGGCGACAGCGGTCCCGTCCGGCCGGGAGGAGCCTCCGAGGCGCCGCCGTCGGCGCGGGATGGAGAACGGCGCGGGAGGACGAGCATGGCGGTACGGGTCGGCATCAACGGCTTCGGACGGATCGGGCGACAGTCGCTGAAGGCGCTGCTCGAGCGTGCCCCGGAGGTCGAGGTCGTCGCCGTGAACGACCTGATCGACACTGCGACGAACGCGCTCCTCTTCGCGCACGACTCGACCTACGGCGCCTACGAGGGGAGCGTCGATCACACCGACGAGGCGCTGATCATCGACGGGCGCGAGATCCGGGTGCTCCAGGAGAAGGATCCCGCCAGCCTGCCCTGGCGAGAGCTCGGCGTCCGGATCGTCCTCGAGTCGACCGGCATCTTCACCGACGCGACGAAGGCGCGAGCTCATCTCGCGGCGGGTGCCGAGAAGGTGATCATCAGCGCGCCGGCGAAGAACGAGGACATCACCGTCGTGCTGGGCGTGAACGAAGGCGCCTACGACCCGAGCGAGCATCACGTGATCAGCAACGCGAGCTGCACCACGAACTGCCTGGCGCCGGCGGCGAAAGTCGTCCACGAGACGTTCGGGATCCGGCACGGGTTGATGAACACGATCCACTCGTACACGAACGACCAGCGGATCCTCGACGTGGCACACAAGGATCCCCGACGAGCGCGCTCGGCAGGACAGAACATCATCCCCACCACGACCGGTGCCGCGAAGGCGCTCGCCCTCGTCATCCCCGAGCTCGAGGGCCGCTTCGACGGCTTCTCCCTGCGCGTCCCGACCCCCACCGTCAGCGTCGTCGACTTCACCGCGGAGGTCGAGAAAGAGGTCACGGTCGAGGCCGTGAACGACGCCTTCCGACAGGCCGCCGAGGCGGACCTGAAGGGGATCCTCGGCGTCAGCGAGGAGCCCCTCGTCTCGACCGACTTTCGCGGCGACAGCCGCTCCGCGATCATCGACGCGCTCTCGACGATGGTCATCGGCGGGTCGATGGTGAAGGTCGTCGCCTGGTACGACAACGAGTGGGGCTACAGCTGCCGCTGCGCCGACCTCATCCGCTTCGTCGCCGAGCGGCTCGCCGAAAGCCGCCCCGCCGCCGGCCGGACCGAAGTGACCTCACGCCGCGCCTGATGGAGAAGCTCACCGTCCGCGACGCCGACGTCGCCGGGAAACGGGTCCTCGTCCGGGTCGACTTCAACGTTCCGATCGAGGACGGCAAGGTCAAGGACGACTCGCGGATCCGGGCAGCGGTCCCGACGATCCTCCTGCTCCTCGAGAAAGGGGCCGCGATCATCCTGGTCAGCCACCTCGGCCGGCCGAATGGGAAGATCGTCGAGTCCTACCGCCTGCGACCTGTCGCCGAGCGCCTGAGCCAGCTCCTCCGGCGCACCGTCCCGGTCACCGGCGATGCGCTTGGCGTCGGCACCGTCGACGCGGTCCACCGGCTGAAGCCGGGGCAGGTCCTCCTCCTCGAGAACCTCCGCTTTCACGCCGAGGAGGAGGCCAACGACCCGGGCTTCGCGAAGCAGCTGGCGAGCTACGCGGACGTCTACGTGAACGATGCATTCGGCACGGCGCATCGGGCACATGCCTCGACCGTCGGGATCACCCAGTTCCTGCCCGCCTACGCCGGGCTGCTCATGGAGCGCGAGATCCGGATGCTCTCGGGTCTCCTCGAATCACCCGAGAAGCCGTTCGCAGCTGTCATCGGCGGCGCCAAGGTGTCCGACAAGCTGACCGTCCTTGACAGCCTCCTCCGGCTCGTGGACACGTTCGTCATCGGCGGTGGGATGGCGAACACCTTCCTCGTCGCGCGCGACCACACGGTGGGCAAGAGCCTGCTCGAGCGCGACCGTGTCGAAGATTGCCGCCGGATGCTCGCGAAGGCCGAGAAGCAGGGGGTCCGGATCGTCCTCCCGTCCGACGTCGTGGTGGCCAAGGAGGTGACCCGGGGGGCTGAGCACAAAGTCGTCCCGGTGACGAAGATCCCGAACTCCTGGTCGATCGTCGACGTCGGGCCCGCCAGCCGGCAGGCGTTCGAAGAAGCCCTCGATCCGGCGCAAACGATCTTCTGGAACGGGCCGCTCGGAGTCTTCGAGGTCCCGAGCTTCGGCGACGGGACGCGAGCGATGGCCCGCTACCTCGCGCGCCGTGCCGACGAGGGCGCAACCGTCGTCGTCGGCGGCGGCGATTCCGTGGCCGCCGTCCAGGAGCTCGGGCTGACGACGCGGATGACCCACATCTCGACCGGGGGCGGGGCGAGCCTCGAGTTCCTCGAGGGCCGCGAACTGCCCGGGATCGCCGCTCTCCTCGAGCGCCCGGTCGAGGACGAGGCGGCGGAGCCGCGGCAGCGCGTTCGTGCCGCGCGCCAGCCGGCCACGAAGCGGCCCGGCGCGGCCGGCGGGCGGAAGACCGCCGCGACCTCCACGGGGACGAAAGGACGTGGATCGAGCGGGAAGAAGGCCGCCTCCGCGCGGTGAGCGGCTCGACCGCGATCGAGCGCGTCCGCGCACGCGAGATCCTCGACTCCCGGGGCGATCCCACGATCGAGGTCGACGTCGTCCTCGCCGGCGGGGCGGCCGGCCGGGCGGCGGTGCCGTCGGGGGCCTCGACGGGCGCCCACGAGGCGGTCGAGCTCCGCGACGGCGAACCGGCGCGCTATGCCGGCAAGGGGGTCCGACGCGCGGTCGAGCATGTCGTGGAGACGATCGCACCGGCGGTCCTGGGCGAGGACGCCTCCGACCAGTCGGCGATCGATGCGCTCCTCGTGGAGCTCGACGCGAGCGCGAACAAGGCGCGCCTGGGCGCGAACGCGATCCTGGGCGTCTCGCTCGCCTGCGCACACGCGGCAGCCGCGGCGATGGACGTGCCTCTCTATCGGTATCTCGGGGGGATGCGGGCGCGGACGCTGCCCGTACCGATGTTCAACATCCTGAACGGCGGGCGACACGCCGCCGATTCGACAGACTTCCAGGAGTTCATGGTCATGCCCCTCGGGGCGCCCAGCTTCGCGGAGGCGCTTCGGGCCGGGTCCGAGGTCTTCCACGCCCTGAGAACGCTCCTCCTTGACGCGGGCCACGCGACCGGCCAGGGCGACGAGGGAGGATTCGCGCCCTCGTTGCCGTCGAACGAGGCTGCCCTGGAAGTCGTCCTCCGGGCGATCGAACGGGCCGGCTATCGTGCCGGCACGGAGGTCGCGATCGCGCTCGATCCGGCCGTGACCGAGCTCGTCGAACCGGGTGGGGCGAGCGACACGGGTGGGGAATGGAGCTACCGCCTGGCGAAGGAAGGGCGAACGCTGCGGACCTCCGAGCTGGTCGACTTCTGGGCCGACTGGGTCGACCGCTACCCGATCGTCTCGCTCGAGGATGGCCTGGCGGAGGACGACTGGGCCGGCTGGCACGAGCTCACCGAACGGCTCGGCAGCCGCTGCCAGGTCGTGGGCGACGATCTCTTCGTGACGAACCCCGAGCGCCTCGCGCGCGGGATCGAGGAGGGAGCCGCGAACGCGATCCTCGTCAAGCTGAACCAGATCGGCACGCTTTCCGAGACGCTCTCCGCGATCGAGCTCGCTCGGGAGGCCGGTTTCGGCGCGATCGTGAGCCACCGGAGCGGCGAGACCGAGGACACGACGATCGCGGACCTCGTCGTTGCCGCCGGCACCGGGCAGATCAAGGCGGGAGCTCCCTCGCGGTCGGAGCGGGTGGCGAAGTACAACCGCCTGCTCCGCATCGAGGAGGAGCTGGGGCCCGACGCCCGCTACCCGGGACGGGCGGCCCTGGCAGGCACCTCGTGACTCGCATCGAGAGGCCGGTCGACCCCGGCGCGGTCTTCGCCGGCTGGGTTGGACTGGGCGTCGCCCTCCTGGTCGCGATCGGCCTGGAGCTGATCGTCGCGATCCAGGCGCTCGTCTTCGTCGTGGCTCCGGCGGCCGGCCTCCTCGTGGGCTACTACGCCGAGGCCCGCTCCGGGCGTCGGCGGCCCTGGGCCCGCGTGCTTGCGAACGCCGCGTACGCGGGCCTCGTCACCGGCCTCGCCCTGGCGCTTCTCTACGGCGGCCTGCGCCTGCTCTTCGTCTATGCCGACACGGGCTTCCCCGACTTCAACCGCGCCGGGCAACCCACCTGCCCGACCGGGCCGGGCTGCACGTATGCCCGCTACGTCCGGCTGGGCCAGGGCGAGGAGCTGGCCGGCCGCGGCATCACGGACGCGGCCGGATTCGAGCGGGCCGTGCTGGCGGAACAGCTGAACGGCGGGTTCCTGCTGACCGCAGGGACGCTGCTTGGTGCGCTGGGTGGCGGGCTGATCTACGGCGCAACGACGCGCCCCGCGGAAGGACCGCGGACGGCGGCCGTTCCCGCCTCGGACGGCCCCTTCTAGGAACCTTTCGTCGAGCGGGCGCGCGTCCCGCCGGAGGCGCGTGTCGTCGTGGTCCTGGCTGATGCGCGACCCGCAGACTTCGCGGCCGGCTTGGAGGCAGCCTTCGGCGCAGCGGCCTTCGGCGCAGGTGCCTTCGGCGCAGCGGCCCTCGCGCCCGACGTCGACCGTTTCGTCGTCTTCGCGCCGGTCGCCGAGTCCGTTCCCGCGGTCGCGCTCACGCGGCGCCTCGTCGTGCCCTCGGGCGCGGCACGCGTTTCCGCCGCCACTTCTGCCGAACCGTCGCCGCGGGTCGAGCGGCGGATCGCGGCGCGGGCCTTGCCGGCCGCGGTCTGCTCTCCCTTCGACCTCGTCGCGCGGGCGGCGATGCGGGCCTTGGCTGCCTTGGCCGCGGCGGCCCTGCCAGCGCGCGTCTGCTTCGCGGCCTCGACGAGGCTCGCCCCGCCAAGCGCCGCGTTGATCTTCATCATCAGGCGACTCTTGCGGCGGGCCGCCGCGTTCCGATGGATGACTCCGCTCTTCGCCGCGCGATCGAGTGCCGCGACGGCCGCGAGGAGCGACTCGCGCGTGGCCTCGACGTCACCACTGACGGCCTCGCGCACCGTCCGCGCGACGAGCGTCTTCGCGGCCGAGCGGCGAGGTTGGTTGACGGCGCGCCGCCGTTCGTTCTGACGGGCGCGTTTCATCGCGCTCGGGGTGCGGGCACCCTGCCACGTGCGGGGCGAATGGGCCAAGGTCGTCCTCTCGATGCTCGAGCTGGGGTCCGCGTCCGCAGACGCGACGGGTGATGGTACCAGACGACCCCCGTCGACCCTGCCCGACGGGGGTCACTCGCGCGGCGGCCGGTAGTGCCGAGCCAGCTCGGAGTGATAGCGGCGCCCCAGCCGGTCGGCATGCGCCTCCACCCAGCTCGGGAAGCTCGTCGTACCGGCCGGCGGCGCAGAGGAGACGAGGACGCTGCCCGTCAACTCGGTCACCTCGTCGGCCGTCAGCACAACGTCTCGCAGTGCGATCCCGATGAGCCCGCTCGCGGCCAGCGCGATCGGGGGCGGCAGATGGAGGACTCGAGTGCGGCTGTCGACGGCTCCACCCAGGAGCCGGACGAAGTCGTCGAAGACGAGGATCTCAGGCCCGGCCGCGTCGACGATCGGATCGCCGGGATCCCGTCCCGCCCGAACACAGATCGCGGCGACGTCGTCGACGTGGACCGGCTGGAGGCGGTACGTCCCGTCCCCCGGGACGCCTAAGATCGGGAAGCGCCGAAGGATCCAGCAGAGATTGTTGACGAGGATGTCTTCCTCGCCGTACGTCAAGGTCGGCCTGACGATGGCGTGGGAGAGCCCGGAGCCGCGGATCTCCCGTTCGAGTCGGGCCTTTGCCGCGAAGTAGGCGGTGGGACCCGTTTCCGAGGCGTTGACCACGCTGACGTGGACGAGCCGCCTCACCCGCGCCCGGGTCGCTGCCTCCACGAGGCGCAGCGTGCGCTCGACCGCGACCTCGTAGGTCAGGTCGCCTCTCGGGAACCGGATCCAGAACGTGTTGTAGAGGGTGTCGACCCCGGCCAGGTCGGCCCCCAGGCGGAGCGGATCGTCCACATCGAAGGGCACGGCGCGGACGCGGCCTCCGAAGGGATCCACGGACGGTGCCCGGCGCACGAGCGTCATGACCTCTCGACCCTCGGCGAGGAGGTGGGCGGCGATCGCGCGACCGGTGAAGCTGAAGGCACCGGTGACGGCGTCGAGCGGCCGTTCAGCCATGCCCGTCCCGCGCGCGGCCGAGTGGCGGGTCGCGGTGGACGTCGTCCGCCGGTACCGGGCGCTCGGCTAGGGCGTCACCGTCGTCGTGAGGATCTCGGTGCTGCTCGAGCCATTGCCGGTCCAGGCCATGCGCGCCGCGGAGGCGAACGACTCGACCTGGATGTAGTCGCCGATGAACGGCGTGTCACCGGGCGGGAAAAGGTTCCCGTCGAACCCCTGCGGCGTCACTCGCGTCCGCGACCAGCTCCTTCCGCCGTTGGAAGAGCTCGCGTACGTGAGATCGATGAGGTAGTGGCTCGGGTCATAGCCAAGGTCGTAGTAGATCAGGTCGAGCCGGTTGCCGTCCGGGGAGACGCTGAGCCAGTTGAAGAGCTGATCCGACCCCGCTGCCGTCTCGCCGACAGGTCGGCGCGGGCTCCAGGTCGTGCCGCCGTCCCACGATTCCTTGAGGTAGAGATCGCCATCACCGTCGGCGTAGTCCATGTAGCTGACCCAGAGGTGGTTGCCGTTGTTCGGGTCGACCGCGCCGATCGGCTGCTGCCCCGTGCGCCAGCCCTGGCCCTCGAGGTTGAAGGGCATCGGCGTGACGGAATCGACGATCACGCTCTTCTCGAAGGAGCGCGCCCCGTCGCGGGAGCGCGAGACGGCGACCTTGTCCTCGTTCCAGTTCACCCCCGTGCTCCAGACGCCGAAGACCGCGTAGACGGTCCTGTCCGTGCCGCCGGTCACCCTGGGCCCGACGACCGCCGTGAGGTCGAAGATCTCGTTCTTCGTGATGTCACTGACGTTGACCGGCGCGCTGAACCCGGCCGCCATGTTGTTCACGTCGGCGCGGACGACATAGCTTCGGGCGCGGAGCCCGAACCCGTTGAACACGCTGTAGGCGACGTAGACCGTATCGGTGGCGCGGTCGATCGTGATGAAGGGGTGGTCGTGCGACCGGCTGAGCCGGATGCTGCCGGCGGCCAGATACCGCTCGGGATAGGTCCTGCCGCCATCCGTCGAGCGGAAGATGTAGATCGAGCCGCCCCAGCCCTTCGCGTCGAAGTCGTAGTACAGGCACTCGAAGTAGGCGCGGCCCTGGCTGTCCCAGTCCGTGCCGGGGTCCGCCGCATTGCCGTACGTGCCCCCATCGGGGCGGGGAGCGCCACGGAGGACGCCCCGGCGCCAGGTCAGGCCGCCGTCTCGGGACCAGCCATAGCCACAGGCGTCGTCGATGCGGGTGCCATCCGGGAGCGCGTACTCGTTCCAGCCGGCGATCACCTGGCTCCCGTTCCGGGGATTCGTCGCGATATCCGGTTCGTTGTCGCCGCTCGCGTCGTTCGTCACGAGAACGATCGCGCCGACGGTCGAGGCGCCAGCCGGAGCGGCAGCGAGGAAGATCGCCGCCGTGGCGGTCAGGAACAGCAGCGGGGCGCGGACGCGTGCACGGCGTGGCCGGCTGCTCGAAGCTGTGGGGAACATCGCAGGCCTCCCTCCTGGTCGCCAACGACGGGCGGTCCGGGCACTCTACGCCCGCCGGCGAGCGGCGTCGAGCGTGCCCCCTGACGGTAGGGGTCGGTTTGGGATGGGCGGAGCCCAGCATTCTGCCCAGGTCGGCCCGAAACGGAGCGGCCTGCCGATGGAGCGCGACCTATGGCTCGGGTCGGCCCGAAACGGAGCGGCCTGCCGATGGAGTGCGACGTACGTGCCGTTTTCACGTTGTGAGGGCCGCATGCGAGGGCCGTGAGCCGGTCTCCCGCGCTCGGGCTGCGCCTTATCCGGCGCGACGCGGTGGCTCGATCCACCTTACGTCGCACCTCATCGGCACCCCGCACTTTTCCGGGCGGGACGGCGCGGGACGGCGCAGAGGGAAGGGAGCGCACCGGGGCTTACCGCGTTGGTCGCCCGCGAACGGTCGTCCGCCCCAGGGCCTTTGCTATCCTCGGCGGCCCCATGGTCCCCCAGGCGCGGCTGCGCAACTTCTCGATCATCGCGCACATCGATCACGGCAAGTCGACGCTGGCCGATCGGCTCCTCGAGCTCACCCACACGATCGAGGCGCGCCAGATGACGAGCCAGGTGCTCGACTCGATGGACCTCGAGCGCGAGAAGGGGATCACGATCAAGGCTCGCGCGGTGCGGTTGGAATACACGGCCCGCGACGGCGAGCGCTACGCGCTCAATCTCATCGACACGCCCGGCCACGTCGATTTCACGTACGAGGTGAGCCGCTCGCTCCAGGCCTGTGAGGGCGCGATCCTCGTCGTCGATGCCGCGCAAGGGGTGGAAGCCCAGACCCTGGCCAACGTCCATCTCGCGCTCGAGGCGGGACTCGTCATCGTCCCGGTCATCAACAAGATCGATCTGCCTTCGGCCGATCCGGCCCTCGTGGCGCAGGAGCTCGAGGAGGTGCTCGCGATCCCGAGGGAGGAGGTCATCCTCGCCTCGGCCAAAGAGGGCACCGGGGTGCCGGAGGTGCTCGAGGCGATCGTCGAGCGGATCCCGCCACCAGCAGGCGATCCCGCGGCGCCCCTCCAGGGTCTGATCTTCGACTCGCATTACGACGCTTACAAGGGCGTCGTCGCCTACGTCCGGCTGGCTCAGGGCAGGCTCGGCCGCAACGACGCCGTCCGGCTGATGGCCTCGGGCGCCGAATCCGAGCTTCTCGAGCTGGGCGTCTTCCGGCCCCAGCTCGTGCCAGTCGCGGAACTGAGCGCGGGTGAGGTCGGTTACGTCGCGACGGGGCTGAAAAGCGTCCGCGACTGCCAGGTGGGGGACACGCTGACGCTCGCCGCCCGGCCCGCGGCGGCACCGTTGCCGGGTTACAAGCCGGCCAAGCCGCTCGTTTTCGCGGGCATCTACCCCGTCGAGGGCACGGAATACCCGCTCCTCCGCGACGCGCTCGAGAAACTCCACCTGAACGACGCCTCGATCAGCTTCGAGCCGGAAAGCTCGGTTGCCCTCGGATTCGGGTTCCGCTGCGGCTTCCTGGGCCTGCTTCACATGGAGATCGTCCAGGAGCGGCTGGAGCGGGAATTCGGTCTCGACCTCATCGCGTCGGCGCCCTCGGTCGAGTACGTCGTCCGCCTGACTCATGATCGGCCGAGCGTTCGGATCGACAACCCGGCCAGGCTTCCACCGCCCGCGGACATCGAGGCGATCGCCGAGCCCTGGGTGAAGGTCAGCGTGGTCACCCCGGCCGGCTCGATCGGCCCGCTGATCGAGCTGGCCACAACGAGGCGAGGGACGTTCGCGGGGATGGAGTACCTCGATCCGTCACGCGTGCTGCTGACGTTCGAGATGCCGCTGGGCGAGGTGATCGTCGACCTCCACGACCAGCTCAAGAGCCGGAGCCAGGGATACGCGAGCATGGACTACGAGCCGATCGGCGAGCGTGAGGCGGACCTCGTGAAGCTCGACGTTCTCGTCAACCAGGAGCCGGTCGATGCGCTCTCCCTCATCGTCCACCGGAGCCGGGGGGCCCAGGAGGGCCGGGCACTCGTCGAGCGGCTGCGCGAGCTCATCCCCCGCCAGATGTTCGAGGTCCCGGTCCAGGCCGCGATCGGCTCGCAGGTCGTGGCCCGCGAGACGATCCGGGCGATGCGCAAGAACGTCCTGGCCAAGTGCTACGGTGGCGACGTGACTCGAAAGCGGAAGCTGCTCGAGAAGCAGAAGGCGGGCAAGCAGCGGATGAAGCGGATCGGCAGCGTCGAGATCCCGCAGGAAGCGTTCCTCGCCGTGCTCCGGACCGGCGAGAGCGGCTCCTAGCAAAGGCGGGGCCCGTGTTCATCGAGGCGCAGCTCCGGGTCCTGCTGGCCGTCGCCTTCACCGGCCTGCTCATCGTCCTGCGCTTCGACGCCGCCCGCTTCGCGGCCGCCGAATATGACGACGAGACGGCGCCCGGTGGCTGGCGGCTGGGCCTGCGCCGTTTCAC
>DASYTK010000003.1:0-6386 GCA_036002405.1 Candidatus Limnocylindrales bacterium | reverse complement strand
CGGGCAGGTGGGCCTGGCGGTGGGCGCGTTGCAACGGGAGCTGGGCTCACTCGAAAACGTCCCGGTGCTCGTGCTCGGGCTGACGTACCGCGAGGGGGTCAAGGAACTTGCCTATTCGCGGGCCGTGCCCCTGATCGAGCGTCTCCGCTTCCACGGCGCGGAGGTCTGGGCCTACGACCCGCTCCTTTCCGCTGACGAGGTCACCCGGCTGGCGGCGCGGCCGTACCGCTGGGGCGAGCCGGGGCCGGTCGAAGCGATCGTGGCCCAGACCGGCGACGCCACCTTCGCCGAGCTCGATCCGGCCTGGTTCCCGGAGCTGCGGATCGTCTTCGACGGGCGCAACCGCCTCTCCAGGGTGGCACTCCCCGGGAACGTTCGCTACGTCGGCGTCGGTCGCCCTGCCCTGCGGGCGGACGCCCGTCCGCAGGACGGCTCGTTACGTCGTGAGGTCGTGGCCGGAGGCGCCACGGGCGCCTGACCCGGCGCCGGACGTGAAGCTCGCCTGCGTCGTCGGCACGCGGCCGCAACTCATCAAGGCCGCAGCCGTGTGGCCGACGCTGCGCACGCGTCACGAGCCTGTCCTCGTCGACACCGGCCAGCACTACGACGAGGAGCTGGCGGGCGCGTTCTTCGAGGAACTCGGCCTGCCGCAACCGGACCATGAGCTCGGAGTGGGGAGCGGGTCGCACGCGCGGCAGGTCGCCGCGATGCTCGAGCGGCTCGAGCCCGTCCTCCTCGGCGTCGCTCCCCGTGCCGTCGTCGTCTTCGGCGATACGAACTCGACGCTCGCGGGCGCCCTCGCAGCGGCCAAGCTCGAGCTCCGGCTCGCCCATGTCGAGGCCGGCCTGCGGAGCTTCGACCGGCGAATGCCGGAGGAGGTCAACCGGGTCATCGTCGACCACCTGGCCGACCTCCTGTTCGCCCCCACCGACGAGGCCGTGGCCAATCTTCGCGCCGAGGGGATCGGGGCGCCCGCCGCGGCCCCGGGGCTGCACGCGACCCAGGACGTGCTGCTCGTCGGCGACCTGATGCGCGACCTCTGCGCCGCGACGCTCCCCGCGATCCGCGATCCGGCCGCGATCCGGGAGGCTGCGCAGGAGCCGATCGAAAGTCTCGGGCTCGACCCCGGGGGCTACCTCTTTGCGACTGTCCATCGCGCCGAGAACCGGCAGCCGGGAGCGATCGAGCACTGGACGAGGTTGCTCGACGAGCTCGATCGCCCGGTCGTCCTGGCCCTTCATCCGGGCACGAAGCGTGCGCTCGACGAGCACGGTGCGGTCCTCGCCCACGGCGTTCACCTCGTCCCCCCGCTCGGGTACCGGACGACGCTCGCGCTGCAGCTCCACGCTGCGGCGGTGATCACCGATTCCGGCGGCATCCAGCGCGAGGCCGACTGGCTCGGCGTCCCGGCCCTCGTCCTCCGCGAGACGACGGAGTGGCCCGAGACGCTCGAATCCGCGGGCGGCCGGGCCGCGCTCGTGGGGACGGATGTGGATGCTGCCCTGGCCGCGCTCGACAGGCTGGCCCCCGCCGGCACGTCTGCGGCCGATGCGAGCCGACGTGCTTCGGCCGCGTCCGTCGAGGCCGCGGGTGCGGCAACGGCGATCGCGGAGGCGCTGGGTCGCTGGGAAGAGGGTCAACCGACGTGAACGGCCCGCTCCATGCCCGTCGGATCACGATGGAGGTCTTCGGCGACGTCCACCACGACGCGCGGGTCCTGCGCGAGGCGGGCGCGCTCGCCGGCGCCGGGGCCGACGTGACGATCGTCGGGATCCGCCGTGCCGGCGACCCTGCCGTCGAGCGGCGGGGCAACGTCCTGATCCGGCGGGTCCCGGTCGGGTGGCGCCGCTCTCTGCCCGGTTCCGGGCGGATCGCGGCACTGGCGCCGATCCGGTTGCGCCGGACGTTCGCCTTCCTCGGCCGTCTGATCACCCTCCTCGCCTGGCAGCGCCGGTCGGCACGAGTCGTGCCGGCGAGCGATGCCCATCACGGGCACGACCTGCCGGGGCTCGCGATCGCCTGGGCACACGCGCGCAGAGGCCGCGGCATGCTCGTGTACGACAGCCACGAGCTGTTCCTCGAGAGCGGCTTCAACCGCGAACTGCCGCGTCTTCTTCGTCGGGTCTTCGGCGCGGTCGAGGGCTGGCTCGCCCGCAGGGCCACCCTCGTCGTCACCGTCAACGAGTCGATCGCCGACGAGCTCGTCGCCCGCTACGGGATCGCCCGGCCGGTCGTCGTTCGGAACTGCCCCCCGCGCTGGCGGCCCGAGCAGCGGGACGCGCCCCGGTTCGACCGTTTCCGCGAGCGCCTGCCGATCTCCCCGGAACGGCCGATCGTCCTCTACCAGGGGGCGTTCCACGCCGATCGTGGCATCCAGGTCACCGTGGCGGCGCTCGAACGACCCGAGCTGGAGGACGCCGTCCTCGTGTGCCTGGGCTCGGGCGTCCTGGAGGGCTGGTTGATCGACCAGACGGCCCGCCCGGAGCTCGCGGATCGGCTCTTCGTGCTTCCCCAGGTGCCGGTCGACCGGCTCCTCGAGTGGACGGCCTCGGCCGACGTCCTCGTCGCGGTCTACGAGGCGAGCGATCTCAACAATCGCCTCTCGACGCCGAACAAGCTCTACGAGGCGCTGGCGGCGGGTGTGCCCGTCGTCACGAGCGACTTTCCGGAGCGCGCCCGGTTCATCGCCGAGACACGGGCGGGAGCCCTCGCCGACCCCGGCGACCCTGCTGCGGTCGCCCGCGCGATCGGTTCGCTCCTGGCTCTGCCGGCCGAGCAGCGGCTCGATCTCCGCCGGCGCGCTCGCCGCGCGTCCCTCGAGCGGTACAACTGGGAGACCGAGTCGCGTACCCTCCTCGACGCCTACCGACGACTTCTGGGAGCGGGGAGTTGACGCGGCCTCGGGGCCTCGTACTCGGGTGGCTGCCGCGCAGCCGCCGGGCCGAGACGATCGCCCGACGACTGGGCTGGGAGCTGCGCCTCCTGGCCCGACCGGGATTTCGCCGTCCCTGGACGGCGCCGTTCGTCTACCCCTTGATGGCGCTCCGGACGGTAGCGCTGCTGCTGCGGCTGCGGCCCCGGGCGATCGTCGTCGTCGCCCCGCCCTTCGTCGCACCCCTCGTCGCGGTCCCGCTGGCGCGGCTTCTCGGCGCCCGCGTCGCGGTCGACGTCCACAGCGGGGCGCTCCTGGGCCGGGCCTGGCGACCGCTGCTGCCCGTCCTCTATGCGGTCTGCCGTTGGGCGGGGACCGCGCTCGTGACCCTGCCCTCCCTGGCCGAGCGGCTCCGTTCCCACCGGGTCGACCCCCTGGTCATGCCCGACCCGCTCCCCGACTTGGCGGTCTCCGGGCGATCGATGGGGGCCAGCCCGGATGGGCTGCCGCATGTCGTCGCGGTCTGCGGCTGGGGTGACGACGAGCCGCTCGAGGAGCTCGTCGAGGCCGCGCGTGGTCGGCCGTTCCACCTGTCGCTTACCGGGCGTCCTCGGCGCCGGTTCGATCTCCCGCCGAACGTCACGCTTGCAGGCTTCGTCGACGAGGCCGCCTACGCTCGCCTTCTTTCCCGGGCGGACGCGATCGTCTGCCTGACCCGCCGCGACGAGACGCTCCTGTGCGCCTCGTGGGAGGCGCTCTCGGTCGCCCGGCCGCTCGTCCTCTCGGACACCGCGGCGCAGCGGGCGACCTTTGGTCCCGGCGTCACGTATGTCGCTCCTGACCCCGCCTCTATCGGGGCAGGGATCGAGACCGTCCTGGCGCGACAGCGGGATGCCGAGCGCAGCTCCGCCGAGCTCGCGACGCGCTTCGAGGCCGAGGGCGAGCGAAATCTCGCCGCCCTCCGCGCGCGACTGGACCCGGCCTGACCTGGCTCAGCGGCCTCCCGGGCGCTCACCGGCGGTGGGTTCCGGCGCCAGCCGAGCCACGAGTTCCTTCGGGCTGTCGACGACCTGGAGGAGCTCCCGGTCGGCGGGTGCGACGAAGCCAGCAGCGACGGCGCCGTCCAGCCATCTGAGGAAGGGGCCGAAGTAGCCCGACACGTCGACGAGCAGGCAGGGCTTCGAATGGAGCCCCAGCTGCGCCCAGCTCAGCACCTCGGCGAGCTCTTCCAGCGTGCCGAGCCCGCCGGGGAGTGCGACGAACGCATCGGCCAGCTCGGCCATGACGGCCTTCCGCTCGTGAAGCGTCTCGACGACGCGCAGCTCGCTGAGCCCGGGATGCGCGAGCTCCCGGTCGACGAGGCCGCGTGGGATCACGCCGATGACCGCCCCGCCGGCCGCGAGGGCCGCGTCGGCGAGCGCTCCCATGAGCCCCACGCGGCCGCCACCGTAGACGAGGCCGATCCCGTGCTCGGCGAGGAGCCCTCCGAGCGTACGGGCGGTCTCCGCATAGACCGCGTCACGGCCCGGGTTCGAGCCACAGAAGACACAGGCGCGGCGGATCACGCCCTCCGGGCGAAGCGCTTCGCGTCGCTCTCGGCGAGCAGCTTGTTCTCCTGGATCCGCTGGCGGTAGACCTCGACCGTCTCCTCGGGCGCGCCCGAGTGGATGAGCGTCCCGCGCTCGAGGAGGATGGCCCGGCTGCAGTTCTCGGTCACGAAGGGCAGGTCGTGGGTCACCACGACGATCGAGTTGGCCCCGCCGAGCAGCTCGCGGATCCGCTGCTGGCTTCTCGTCCGGAAGGACTGGTCGCCGGTGCCCAGGACCTCGTCGAGAAGGAGGATGTCGGGCGTCACCGCGGTCGCGATCGAGAAGCCGAGGCGTGCCCGCATCCCGGTCGAGTACGTCCGGACCGGCGCGTCGATGAAGGCGCCGATGTCCGCGAATTCGATGATCCCGGGCGTCAGCTCGGCCATCTCGTGGTGATCGATGCCTAGGAAGGCCGCTGAGAGGTCGATGTTCTCCCGTCCCGTCAGCTCGGGATCGAACCCCGCGCCGAGCGTCAGGAGCGTCGAGATCCGTCCGTTGATGTGGATCTCACCCTCGCTCGGGTCGAGGATCCCGGCCAGGGCAAGGAGGAGGGTCGTCTTGCCGGCCCCGTTCGGGCCGATGACAGCCAGGGATTCCCCGTGGCCCAGCTCGAGATCGAGGTGGCGGAGGGCCCAGAAATGCGTTGGCACCTCGACGAGGTTCCGCCGGAAGATGCCTGCCAGCGAGCCCTTCAGGGTGGTCCGCTTCGTGAGGCGCAGGTTGTAGCGGATCCCAAGGTCCCGGACGAGGATCGCGAGGTCGGCCGCCTCCGGCGAAGGTTCCGCCCGCCGCGCCGCGGCCGCTCGACCATCCGTCGCGGGGCGGCCGGCGTCGGGCGCCGCGACCACGGGCTCGGCCAGCGGCGTGGCCGGGGCGATCGCGCTGCCCGCCCGTGCCTCAGAGGATCCGGGCAAAGGCGGGCTCGGCGCGCTTGAAGATCGCAACGGCGACCGCGAGCAGGGCGAAGGAGAAGAGGAGAACGAGTCCAAGGCCGACGAAATCGGGCGCGACGCCGCCCGTCGTATCGGTGCCCCAGATGATGTCGCGATAGGACTCCAGGATCGGCGTCATCGGGTTGACCGCGAGGGCGATCCGGAACTTCGAGTCCGGATCGAGATGCTCGACCGAGAAGAGCCCGGGCGACACGTAGAACCAGAGCCGCACGACATGGCCGAGGACGTTCTGGATGTCGCGGTAGAAGGCGTTCAGCGCGGCGAGGATCATCCCCACCCCGAGGACGAAGAAGAACTGGACGAAGGCGATCAGCGGGAGGGCGAGGATCCAGGGACTGAGCCGGTGGAGATAGGGCACGTACATGATCGCGAGCGCGACGAGGCTGAAGACGAAGCTCACGGTCGTCGCCAGCGTCGCGGCTGCGGGCAGGACGATCTTCGGGAACTGAAGCTGCCGGATCAGTGACTCCCGCCCGGTCACCGAAACCGCCGAAGCGCTGAGTCCGGTGGAGAGCCACTTCCAGGGCAGGATCGCCGCGAACAGGAAGAGCGGGAAGTCCGGCGTCGCGCGGCGGAAGATGATCGCGACGAGGAGGTAGTAGATCGCCATCTGGAAGAGGGGGTCGACGATCCACCAGAGCTGCCCCAGCACGGTGTCCGAGTGCGTCCGCTTCATGTTCGCGCGGACGAGGTAGCGGATCAGGCGCTCCCGTCCGAGGAGCTCGCGAAAGCCGTCGACGACGAGCTCAGCAAGCGGTCGGCCGCCGACCCGTCGCAGGACCGATGGCGTCGCGCCCGGGGCGGTGCTGCTCGCCACGGCCGGTTACGGTAGCACGCCCGTTCTCCTCCGCCGCCGGTGGGGGGGTTGCGGGTCAGTTTGACGACGCCGGGAGAGGCTCGGAACGTCGAGCGTGGTGATCTCGCTCGCCATCCCAGGATTTGCCGCCTGCCGATGAGGTGCGAGATAAGGAC
>DASYTK010000002.1:0-5502 GCA_036002405.1 Candidatus Limnocylindrales bacterium | reverse complement strand
TGTTCGAGCCCATCGTGCTGGCGGTCGCCGTCCTCGTGGCCGTCACCGGCGGAGCCGCGCTCGGATTCGTCGCTCGTGGATTCTGGGCCGCCCAGGCCGTCAGGGCCGCCCAGGAGAAGGCGGGGCGGATCGTCGCTGAGGCGCGCGCCCACCAGAAGGAGCTCATCCTCCAGGCGAAGGACGAGCAGGTCCAGATCCAGCGCCAGGCCGAGGAAGAGGCGCGCGCGAAACGAACGGAGCTGAGTGCCCTCGAGGGGCGGCTTCTTCAGCGCGACGAGCAGCTCGACCAGCGGACCGACATGCTGGAGCAGCGCGACCGCAAGCTGCTCGATCGTGAACGCGAGCTCGAGGCCCAGCGGGAGGACCTCTCGAAGGCGCGCCAGGAGCACATCGCCGCCCTCGAGCACGTGGGCGGGATGAGCGCCGAGGAGGCCCAGAAGGTGCTCCTCGAGGCCGTCCGCGAGCAGGCCGAGCACGATGCCGTCCGGCTCGCCCGATCGATCGAGCAGAAGGCACGCGAGGACGCCGAGGACCGGGCGCGTGACATCGTCGTGACGGCGATCCAGCGGGTCATGGCCGACCACACGGCGGAGATGACGGTCTCGACCATCCACCTGCCCTCGGACGAGATGAAGGGCCGGATCATCGGCCGCGAGGGGCGGAACATCCGGGCGCTGGAGCAGGCGACCGGGATCGACCTCATCATCGACGACACGCCCGAGACCGTGCTCATCAGCGGCTTCGATCCGGTCCGCCGCGAGATCGCCCGGATCGCGCTCACGAAGCTCATCCTGGACGGGCGGATCCACCCCGGCCGGATCGAAGAGGTCGTGGCCAAGGCGCGTGCGGAGGTCGACCTCGTCATCCGCCAGGCGGGCGACGCGGCAGCCTACGACACCGGCGTCCCGGGCCTTCCGGCGGAGCTCGTCAAGCTCCTGGGCCGGCTGAAGTACCGCACGAGCTACGGCCAGAACGTCCTCCAGCACTCGATCGAGACGAGCCGGCTGGCGGCGATCATCGCGGCCGAGGTTGGCGCGGACGTCCAGGTCGCGAAGATGGGTGGGCTGCTCCACGACATCGGCAAGGCGGTGGATCACGAGGTCGAGGGACCGCACGCCTCGATCGGCGCCCAGATCGCGGGCCGTCACGGCCTCTCGATGAAGGTGATCAACGGGATCGCGGCCCATCACCAGGAGGTGGAGTACGCCTGCATCGAAGCGCCGATCGTGCAGATCGCCGATGCGATCAGCGCGAGCCGGCCGGGCGCTCGCGGTGAGTCGATCGAGACCTACATGAAGCGGCTCGAGGATCTCCAGGCGATCGCGAACAGCTTCGAGGGTGTCGAGAAGTCGTTCGCCGTCCAGGCCGGACGCGAGGTCCGGATCCTCGTCCGGCCCGAGGCGATCGATGACCTCGCCTCGATGCGGCTCGCGCGCGACATTGTGCGGAAGATCGAAGAGTCGCTCACCTATCCCGGGCAGATCAAGGTCACCGTGATCCGCGAGACGCGTGCCGTCGAGTACGCGAAGTGAGCGGGACGTAGCCGCCGGCCGGCGCGACATCGACGAGGCGGGACGCGTTCTCGCCGCCGATCGGCTCCCGGCCGCCTCCCCCCGACCGGGGAGCGGGGTCCTTCGGGTGCTGATGATCGGCGATCTGATCGGGAAGCCGGGTCGTCAGGCCGTCGAGCGGCACCTGCCCCCGCTTCGCGAGGAACGAGGGATCGGCTTCGTCGTCGCGAACGGTGAGAACCTTGCCGGAGGAGCCGGCCTCACGCCCTCGACGGCCGCGGCGGCATTCGGCGCCGGGATCGACGTGATCACGAGCGGTAATCACATCTGGGACCGCCGCGAGATCCTTCCCGAGCTCGACCGCGAGGAAAGGATCCTCCGCCCCCTGAACTACGGCGACGAGGGCGTTCCGGGCCGCGGCTGGGGCCTGTTCCACGCGGCCGACGGGACCGAGCTGGCCGTCGTGAACGCCCAGGGCCGGACGTTCATGCAGCCGATCGACAATCCCTTCACCACCCTCGACCGCCTCTTGGAGCAGGGCGCGGTCGAGCTGCCCACCGTCCGCCTCGTCGACTTCCATTGCGAGATCACGTCCGAGAAGACCGCCTTCGGGCTGTACCTCGACGGGCGGGTCAGTGCCGTCTGCGGCACGCACACCCACGTGCCGACGGCGGACGAGCGAATCCTTCCCCGCGGCACTGGCTACGTCAGCGACATCGGGATGACGGGGCCCATCCACAGCGTCATCGGCTTCGACCCGGCGACCGTCCTGCCCCGCTTCCTCACCGCCCTGCCGACACGCTTCGAGGTAGGCGAAGGCCCGGTCGTGCTGAACGCGATCCAGCTCGACATCGAGCTCCGGACCGGACGCACGCTGACGATCGAGCGGATCAGCCGGATCCTCGACACGTAGACGGCGCGGTGACGACGCCGCGGCGCAACCGGGTCGACCTCCACTGCCATACGAGCCGCTCGGACGGCGTCCACGCCCCCGCGGCGCTCTACGAGCAGATGCGGGCGTACGGGATGCGGCTCGTCGCGATCAGCGATCACGACACGCTCGCCGGCTACCGCGAGCTTCGCGACATCGGCCTCGGTCACCGGCCGTCCCGGGCCGGTCCGCAGCTCGTGGCGGCGGTCGAGATCAACAGCGTCGCCGAGGAATTCCCCGATCTCTGGGAGGGAGAGCTGCACATCCTGGGCTACGGTGTCGATCCCGACGACGCCACGTTCGACGCGCTCCTCGAGCGCCTCCGCGAGGGTCGCCGCGCGAGGCTCGCCGAGGTCGTGGAGCGGCTCAGCCGGCTGGGAATGCCGATCGAGGAACTGCTCCCCGAGATGCTGCCGGTGGACGTCGCCTCGGCGGGGCGACCGCACCTGGCCCGGGCGCTCGTCAGGGCCGGTTACGTGGGCAGCGTCGACGAGGCGATGAGCGGCGTCCTCGCCCGCGGCTCGCCGGCCTACGTGCCCAGGCGAGGCCTGGGCCCCCGCGAGGCGATCGAGGCGATCCGTTCGGCCGGAGGCGTGGCATCGCTCGCCCACTTCCCCGCCGCTCCGGAGCGGCCCGACGTCGTCGACCGCCTGCACGACTGGGGGCTCGAGGGGCTCGAGGTCCATTACGCCCGCTTCCTGCCCGAGACGGTCGAGCGGATGGCCCACCTGGCTGCCGACCGCGCCCTCCTGGCCACCGGCGGCAGCGACTACCATGGCGACACGATGAGCTACGCCGAGGCACAGGCGACGACGTTCGTGCCCGACGCGGTGGGGGAGCGGCTGCTCGCTGCGATCGGGGCTCGTCACAGCGCGGCCGCTCGCTGACCGCGGCTCGGCAGCGATGACCCTCCGGGTGCTCCCCGTTCTCGAGGTCCCCCTCCCGTCGACCTCCGCGCGTCGCGCACCACGGCCGGCGGAGCCGCTCGTCGAGTTCGCCACCGAGGACGTCGTCCTGCCCAGCTTTCACGTCTGGACCCTGGGCTGTCAGATGAACCGCTCTGATTCGGAGGAGATGGCCGGGGCGCTGCTGGGGGCGGGCTGCCGCGAAGCGCCGACGCTCGAGTCGGCCGACCTGATCGTCATCAACTCGTGCGCGATCCGCGAGCAGGCGGAGCAGAAGGTCATCGGCCGGATGGGCTCGCTCGCCCGCTTGAAGGAGGCGAATCCTCACCTGCGCGTCGTGCTGACCGGGTGTTCCGTGCGCGCCGACAACGTGGTCCGGCTGCCGCGCCGATACCCCGCCGTCGACCTATTCCTGCGCCCCGACGAGGAGCCTGAGCTCGTCGCCCGTCTCGGCCTCCTGGGCCCGACTGCACCCGGGCCCCTTGCCGGGGGCTGGACCGAGCCGACGGGCACGGTGCGGGTGGGGCGCTCGATCGCGGCGACCGCCGACCGGTTGCCCGGTACGCGGGCCCGAGCCGTCGCAGCGGGCACCGTCGAACGGGGGAGTCGGATCCAGGCCTGGCTGCCGATCATCTACGGCTGCGACAAGACGTGCACCTACTGCATCGTCCCGTTCAGCCGCGGTCCCGAGCGCAGCCGTCCCTTCGACGAGGTCGTTGCCGAAGCGCGTGACCTCGCCCAGCTCGGCTACCGAGAGGTCACGCTCCTCGGGCAGAACGTCAACTCCTACGGACACGACCTTCCGGTCGAGGCCCGTTTCGGGCACGTGCGTCGGGAGCGGACGCTGGGGCATCGGATCGAGCTCGACGGGCGTCCCGACATCGCGGAGCTGCTCCGGGCGATCGATGCGCTCCGGACGGCCGACGGCCGGCCCGCGATCCCCCGCCTTCGCTTCGTCACCTCGCATCCCTGGGACCTGGGCGCCCGCCTGATCGCGGCGATGGCGGAGTGTCCCTCGGTCTGCGAGCACCTCCACCTGCCCGTCCAGTCCGGCGACGACGCCGTCCTCCACCGGATGGGACGGCAGTACACGACCGAGGCCTATCTCGTCCTCGTGGAGCGCCTCCGGGCGGCCATCCCGGGAATCAGCCTGACGACCGACGTGATCGTCGGCTTCTGCGGTGAGACGGAGGCCCAGTTCGAAGCGACACTCGATCTCCTACGCGAGGTTCGCTACGACCAGGTGTTCGCGGCGGCCTTCTCCCCGCGGCCCGGAACCCCGGCGGCCCGACTCGCCGACGACGTGCCTCCGGCCGAGAAGCGCCGCCGGCTGCAGGCCCTGCTCTCTCTCCAGGAGAGGATCGGCCACGAGCGCAATCGCGCCTGGGAAACACGGACGACCGAGGTCCTCGTCGAGGAGGTCCGGCCCGAGCGATCGCACCGCCACGACGACGTCGATCAGGGCGCGGCCGATCAGGCTCCGGGCCAGTCGGGGGTGGCGCTGGTGGGACGCAACCGCGAGAACCGGCTGGTCCATCTCCGCGGCTCCGCCGAGCTGGTCGGCTCGTTCGTCGACGTCTCCATCGAGCGCGCCGGCCCCTACGCGCTCGTCGGCCGCCTCGTCGCCTGAGCCGCAGGCGCCTGCCCCCGCTCATCGTCATCGGCGGAGCGACCGCGACCGGGAAGAGCGACCTCTCGCTCGGCCTTGCCGAGCGGCTCGGCGGCCTCGAGATCGTGAGTGCCGACTCGCGCCAGGTCTACCGGGGCATGGACATCGGCACGGCGAAGCCGACCGCCGAGGAGCGGGCCCGGGTGCCCCACCACGGGCTCGACCTCGTCGACCCGGACGAGCGCTTCAGCGTGGCCGACTTCCGACGCCATGCCCTCGGCGCTCTCGATCAGATCCATGGGCGCGACGGGTCTGCGATCCTCGTCGGCGGGACGGGTCTCTATCTGCGGGCGGTCGCCCGCGGCCTCCCCCTGGACGAGGGCGGCCCCGACCCGACCCTCCGCGCGGAGCTGGGGCGGCGCCTCGTCGAAGACGGCCTCGCGAGCCTCGCCGAGGAACTCCGCCGCGCCGCGCCACGGCTCGCGGAGCGGACCGACCTGGCGAATCCCCGGCGCGTCGTCCGAGCGCTGGAGCGGGCGCGTGTGA
>DASYTK010000001.1:0-13970 GCA_036002405.1 Candidatus Limnocylindrales bacterium | reverse complement strand
CCGACGACCTCGCCGAGGGCCCAGATCGCGCCGGCCATCAGATCAAGCGCCGCGACACGAGGAGATCGACGATCGCCTGGACGGCAGCGTCCGGATCGCCTCGGACGACCTGGCCCGCGCCGCGCGCGGGTGGCGGCTCCGAGGAGATGACGCGCGTCGTCGAGACACCCGCGCCAACACTGCCCGGGTCGGTCCCAAGCTCGCCCAGGGCCACCGCGCGTGTCTCCTTCGAGCGTGCCTGCATGATCCCGCGCAGCGCCGGGTAGCGGGGCTCGCCCAGGAGCTGTGTGCCCATCACGAGGGCCGGCATCGCGGCCTCGACCACCTCGCTGCCGGTCGCTGTGAGGCGGCGAACGCGGACGGTCCGCTGCGGCTCGTCGGGCTCGATCGAGGCGGCGTTCGAGAGGTACGGCAGGCCGAGCCGGACCGCGAGCGCCGCGCCGACGACGCCTCCCTGTCCATCCGAGGTATCCGCGCCGCAGAACACGAGGTCGTACTCGAGCTCCCGAAGGGCCGCCGCGAGCAGCTCGACCGTGGCCCGGACGTCGGAGCCCGCGATCGCGTCGTCGCTCACGTGGACGGCCCGGCTGGCGCCCATCGCGAGGGCCTTGCGGATCGCCTCGCGAGCTCCTGCGGGGCCCATCGAGAGGACCGTCACCTCCCCGCCGGCGTTCTCGGTCAGCTTGAGGGCAGTCTCCAGGACGTACTCGTCGTTCCCGTTCGCCTCGAGGGTCACCGTTCGGTCCGTGCGTCGGTCGCGCCCGAGGCGTTCGGTACCCACCACCGGGACCGCCTTGACGAGGACCACGATGTGCACCGGCGGCGGAGCCTCCCGTCAGTTGACGGCCTCTCGTCAATGCCCCGCCAGGAGATCGCGGGCGATGACGAGGCGCTGGATCTGCTGCGTCCCCTCGTAGAGCTGGGTGATCTTCGCGTCGCGCATCATCCGCTCCACGGGGTACTCGGTGATGTAGCCGTAGCCACCGAGCACCTGGACCGCATCGGTCGTCACGGCCATCGCCGTGTCGCCGGCAAAGAGCTTACACATCGCCGACCAGCGGCTGGCGGAGGCCGAACCGGCTTCGATCTCGCCACAGGCGGTGTAGAGGAGCTGGCGCGCGGCTTCGGTCCGGGTGACCATGTCGGCGAGCATCGCGCCGACCATCTGGAGCTCCCCGATCGGTTTCCCGAACTGCTCCCGCTCCCCGGCGTAACGGGTCGCGACCTCGAGAGCACCCTGGGCGATCCCGACGGCCTGGGCGGCGATCCCGGGACGGCTCCGGTCCAGCGTCCGCATCGCGATCGACCAGCCCTCCCCCACCTCTCCGACCCGGTTCGCGTCCGGCACGCGGGCACCGTCGAAGGTCAGCTCGGCGGTAGGCGAGCCGCGGATGCCCATCTTGTGCTCGATCCGGGCGCAGGCGAAGCCGGGGGTTCCCTGCTCGACGACGAAGCAGGTCAGGTGACGCCGGGCCTGGACGGCAGCGGGTTCCGGATTGGTCACCGCGAACACGGTGACGACCTTGGCCACGTTGCCCTGGCTGATGAAGCGCTTCGCCCCATCGATTCGCCACTCCTCGCCGTCGCGTGTCGCGCGGGTGCGAGCCGAGGCCGCGTCCGACCCGGCCTGGGCTTCCGTGAGGGCGAAGGCCGCCAGGCTCCTCCCTGCCGCGAGGTCCGGAAACCAGCGCCGCTTCTGCTCGTCGGACCCTGCCAGCAGGAGAGGCAGCGAGCCCAGCTCCTGGACGGCCAGGATCAGGCCCGACGTGGCGCAGACCCGGCTGATCTGCTCGATCGCGAGGCAGATCGTGAGGAGGTCCGCGTCGAGCCCGCCGTGCTCCTCGGGGTACGGCAGGGCCAGGATGTCGTGCTGGGCGAGGACCTCGACCACGTCCCAGGGGAACTCGGCCGTCCGGTCGATGTCCGCCGCCCGTGGCGCGATCCGCTCGTCGGCCAGCTCCCGAACGGCATCGCGAAGGGCGACTTGTTCCTCGGTGAGCCGAGCCGTCACCTAGCGGTGGTTGCGGTATGCCCGGAGAAGGTCCTCGGCCGCCCGGCGGCGGGTAGGAGCCGTGCTCGTGATCCGCGAGTCCCAGGGCCGGCCGTCGTGCGGCAGCCAGCCGACGGCTTCGGCATGCCAGACGGAATCGGCCAGGGACGGCTCGGGGAGCGGTTCGGCGGGACGGTGAGGGTACGCCGCGGGTCGGCGCGGCCGACGGCTGAGGCGCCCGATCGGTTGCCCGTCGAGCAGGAGGACGCCGGTCTCCAGATCGCCTTCGTCGGCCGGAGTCACGAGGTAAGTGAGCTCGTGCGCCGCCTCGGGCTCCTGGGTCGATTCGGTCAGCTTGACGAGGACTGGGGGGCTCACCGGTCCATCGTGACCGTCGGAGGGGCGCGGTGCAAGTGGCCGAACGTCCCGTCACCGGCTCTGCAGGGTCCGGACCCCACCTGGCGGTAGTCGTTCCGCGAGGATCTCGGCGATGTCGCGGGCGTCGACCGCGGCGCGGTTTTCGGGAGCGTCGGCGAGGCCGTCGCGCATCATCACGAGGCAGAACGGGCAGCCGGTCGCGACCTCCTGAGCCCCGGTCTCGAGGGCCTGGTGCGTGCGCTCGAGGTTGATCCGGGTGCCGCGGCGCTCCTCCATCCACATCCGGCCGCCGCCAGCGCCGCAGCAGAAGGTTTCCCGGCCGTGGCGCTCCATCTCGAGGAGCTCGACCCCGGGGACGACGCCCAACACCCGGCGCGGGTCCGCTTCAACGCCGTTGTAGCGCGAGAGGTAGCAGGGGTCGTGGAAGGTGACCGACCGACCCGGACCCCAGGCCGGCCGTAGCCTCCCCTCCTCCACCAGTCGGGCCAGATAGGTCGAGTGATGGACGACCTCGTACGTGCCGCCGAAATGTCCGTACTCGCTGCCCAGGGTGTTGAAGCAGTGCGGGCAGGCGGTGACGATCGTCGGTGGGCGGTACGCGTTCAGCGTCTCGACGTTCGCGGTGGCCAGCATCTGGAACACGTACTCATTGCCCATCCGCCGGGCCGGATCCCCGGTGCAGGACTCCTCCTCGCCGAGGACGGCGTAGCGGACGCCGGCCGACTCGAGGCAGCTGACGACCGCTCGCGCGACCCGCCGGTTCCGGTCGTCGAAGGCGGCCGCGCAACCGACCCAGTAGAGGACGTCGAGCCGCGCGACCGCGCCCGGTCCCTCTCCGGCCACCAGGTCGGCCGCGACGGGCACGTCGAAGCCGAGTCCCTTCGTCCAGTCGAGCCGGCTGCTCGCGGGCAGCCCCCAGGGATTGCCGTGGCGCTCCATGTTCGTGAACGCCGCGTTCAGCTCGGCCGGGAAGCGGCTCTCCTCGAGGACGAGGTTCCGGCGCAGGCCGACGATCTTGTCGACGTGCTCGATCAGCACGGGGCATGCCTCGACACACGCCCCGCAGGTGACGCAATCCCAGACCGCGTCGAACGGGATCGCGCTGTCGACGATCGGTCGCTCGAGACTCGCCGCCCCGGCTGCGTCCCGCCCGAGGCCGGGCACGAGCGGCAGCCCATGCTCGGCCTCGACCGACAGGTCGCGCAGGCCCATGATCATCGTCTTCGGGTTGAGCGGCTTGCCCGTCGCCCAGGCCGGGCAAGCCGCCTGGCAGCGCCCGCATTCGGTGCAGGTGAAACCGTCGAGGAGATCCTTCCAGCCGAGATCCTCGATCGTCCGCACCCCGAAGCGTCCGCCCTCCGCCTCCAGGTCGAGCGGCGGGAGCTCGCCGCGCGGCCGGAGCTTCCGGAAGTAGGCGTTGAAGAAGGCGGTCGCGATGTGGAGGTGCTTCGAGCGGGGGAGGTAGACGAGGAACGAGGCGACGAGGAGCACGTTCGCCCACCAGAAGCCCGCGAAGAGGGCCTCCAGCGCGGGCGCCGCCAGCGCCCGGGCATAGGCTCGGCCCAGCGGGTCGGCCAGGAACGAGAAGGCGGCGTCCGGGTCGCCGTACCGCGCCAGCCGGAGGGACTCGGCCATGAACTCCGTCAAGACCACACCGCCGATGAGGAGCAGGATGGTCAGGCCGTCCCGCGAAAGCGTGAGCCGCTCGGGCCGGCTGACGGTGCGGCGGAGGAGCGCGTAGGCGACGGCGGCGAGGACGGCCAGGGCGATCAGGTTCTGGACCGGCAGGAGCAAGCGCCAGAGCCAGCCGTCGAGCGGCCAGGCCAGGACGGCGCGCACGGCGCCGAGCGTGACCCGGTCGGCGGTGCCGAGCGTCAGGATCACGAAGCCCCAGAAGATCGCCGCGTGGGAGAGCCCCGCCGGGGGGTCGGCGAACATCCGGACCTGGGCGATCGCGTACGTCGCAAGCGAGCCGATCCGAGAGGCCGGTTCATCCGTGACGGTCGTCGGCTGGGCGCGCGCGAAGACCCGCAGGTGCCGCGCGATCTGAAGGAGGAAGACGACCGTCGCGAGACAGAACAGGAGCGGCGCGAGCGGGTAGAGCGGGACCTGCTCGCTCACCCGGCCAACTCGGGGGGGCGGTCGGCCTGGGCCTCGGCTGGCGGCTCGCCGGACCCGTGGGCGTGATGGACGGGGTCGCCGCCGAGCAGCTCCAGGGCGTGCGGCAGCAGCTCGGCCAGCGCCTCGAGCGATTCGGTCGCGCCCCGGACGTTGCCGGGCACGGCCACGACGAGCGTCCGGCCCACCACGCCGGCCAGGGACCGTGAGAGGGAAGCGAACGGGGTCGAGCGGCGACCCTCGGCGCGCATCAGCTCGCCGAACCCCGGGATCTCGTAGTCGAGCAGGCCGCGCAGCGCCTGTGGAGTGACGTCGCGGGGAGCGACGCCGGTGCCGCCGGTGATCACGACGAGCCGATGGCTCGGCGCCGCCTGCCGCACGGCGCCTGCGATGGCCGCCTCCTCGTCCGGCACGATCGCCCGCGCGACGGTGAACCCGTCCCTCTCGAGCCGCGCGGCCAGGGCCGGGCCGCTCTCGTCGACACGGCCGCCGGCGCTCGCCTGGTCACTGACGGTCAGGACGAAGGCCGCGCGCCCCACCGGGTCGAGGCTAGCCTCGGTTCCGTTTCGGTCCGCGAGTCCCGGGCCTCAGCGACCCGGCGCGGGGCGGTCGCTCGGCGTCCGACCGTCGCCAGACGCCCGATCGGCCGCCGGATTTCTCGACGAGCCGCAGGTGACGGATCTCGGCGGCGCGGTCGACCGACTTGAGCATGTCGTAGACGGTGAGCGCGGCGACGGCAGCCGCGGTCAGGGCCTCCATCTCGACACCCGTCTGGGCCATCGTCGAGGCGGCCGCGCGGATCCGGAGCGCCCCGGCCGCGCGATCGGGGCGGATCTCCACCTTCACGTTCGTCAGCGGGAGTGGATGCGCGAGTGGGATGAGCTCGGGGGTTCGCTTCGCGGCCATGACGCCTGCCAGCTCGGCCACGGTCAGGACGTCGCCCTTCTCGGCGCCGCCGTCGATGACGAGGCTCAGCGTCGATTGCTCGAGCGCGATCTCCGCCTCGGCTACCGCGTGGCGGGCCGTGACGGGACGCTCACCGACGTCGACCATCCGGGGCCGACCGCTGCGGTCGATGTGGCTCAGCCGCCGGACGTCGACCCGGCGACGCGGCTCCTTCACCGGATCCTCTCCGCCCGATCGAGCAGACGGACCTCGACCTCCGCTCCGGCCGGCAGGTTCTCGATGCCCTCCGGCACGACCGCCAGCCCGTCGGCTGCCGCGAGTGCCGAGAGCACGTGCGAACCCTGACCGCCGCTCGGGCGCGCGAGCCAGCCGTCGGCTCGGTCGGGATCGGTCTCCACGGCAACCCGGACGAAGGAGCGGCGATCTGGATCGGTCCGCACGGGTTCCGCCAGTCGGGCCGGCACGGTGGGTGCGCCGAGCGGGTCGATCCGGCCGGCGAGCCTGCGAAGGACCGGACGGACGAAGAGCTCGAACGTCACGAAGCTGCTGACCGGGTTCCCTGGCAGGCCGAAGAGAAGGGCCGTGCCCGTGCCCTGTCGCCGGGCCCGCGCGAACGCGAGTGGCTTGCCGGGTTGGACCGCCACGCGCCAGACCTCGAGTCGCCCCAGGCGCTCGAAGCCGGCTTTCACGACGTCGCGCGCACCGACGGAGACCCCGCCGCTCACGACGACGACCTCTGCGCGCTCGATCCCCGACGCGAGACGCTCGACGACCGCCTCCAACTCGTCCGGGACGATGCCGAGGCGCTCCACGTCGGCGCCGGCGAGGCGTGCCTGGGCCGCCAGCGTGGGCCCGTTCGAGTCGTGGATCCGACCCGGAGCGAGCGCCTCGCCAGAGGGGGCGAGCTCGTCGCCCGTCGAGAGCACCGCCAGCCGGGGCCGGCGATAGACCTGGATCCGCGCCCAACCGGCAGCGATCAGGAGCCCGATCGCGGACGGACCGATCTCCGCGCCCGGCGCGAGCAACGGCGTGCCCGCCTCGAGATCGCTGCCTGCATGTCGGACGTGGGCGCCGGGGCCGGCCGCCGAGTGGATGGCGACCGAGTCGGGCAGATCGGCCACTCCCGCGGGCGCGTCGGTGTCCTCGACCGGCACGACCGCATCGGCACCGGCGGGGACGATCGCACCGGTAAGGATCCGGAGCGCCGTCCCTCGCTCGACGCCGCGCTCCGGGACGCGACCGGCCGCGACCTCGCCGACGACCCGAAGATGGACGGGCCGCTCGGCTGTCGCATCGGCGATGTCGTCGCTCCGAACCGCGAAGCCGTCCATCGCACTGTTGTCCCAGGGTGGCAGGGTGAGCCGCGCCGCGAGCGGTTCGGCGGCGATGCGGCCCAGGCTCTCCTCGACCGCGACCGTCTCGGCCGGGAGCGGCTCCACTCCGTCCAGCATCCGCTCGAGCGCGGTCTCGAGGGGGAGCAGGCCCCCACCGGCGCGCCCGGGAGCCACAGGCGTGGTCGTCACCGCGGACTTTCGCGAGGCAGGGCACGCAGCGCCGATCTCGACACGTCAGGCCGCCTCACCCACGCCGCGGATCCGCTCCCCGCCGAGCTGGGCACGGGCGCGGATCGCACGCAGGACCCCGTCGCGGGTGAGCACCCCCACGAGCTGGCGGGCGTTCTCGGCGTCGACGACCGGGATCGCCGCGCTACCGCCCTCCTCGAAGCGGGTCACGGCCTCCCAGAGCGGCTGCGACGGGAGCAGTGTCGCGACCTCGCCCAGACGCGTCATCACGTCGGTCACACGGGTGACCGGGCGGTCGGGCGCGGGGACCCGGCTGACCTGACCGAGATCGACCGTCCCCACGAGGACCCCGTCCAGGACGACCGGATAGAGCGTCGCCCGTCCGGTCAGGAAATGCTGCTCCACGAGAGTGTCCAGGGTGAGGTTGGGATGGACGAGCGGCACGTCCCGATCCATCACGTCGCCGACGCGGATGCCCTCGATGAGCTTCTCCACCGCGATCCGCCGGTAGCTCGTCTCGGCCGCCTGGTTGAGGACCCAGCCGATGAAGGCGAGCCAGATCCCGCTCACGACGTCGATCCGGATGGCGATGATGAAGCCGAGGGCGATCAGGAGGTAGGCGAAACCGCGGCCGATCAGCGTGGCGATCCGCGTCGCCCGGAGGAAGTCCTGCGAGACGCCCCAGATCACGGCCCGCAGGAGACGACCGCCGTCCATCGGGAAGCCGGGCACGAGGTTGAACGCGGCGAGGAGGATATTGATCCGGGCCAGTTCGAAGGCCGCGCCTCCCACGACCTGGAGCGCCTCGTTCTCGGTCCGGCCCACGATCGCCCAGACCGCGAAGAACACCGCGGCCACGCCGATGCTCGAGAGCGGCCCCACGCCGGCCACGATCGCCTCCGTCCGGGCGTTCGGGCTCTCCTGCTCGAGCTTCGCCGCGCCGCCGAAGATGAAGAGCGTGATCTCGTTGACGGGCAGGCCGAGTCGACGCGCGACGAGGGCGTGAGCGAGCTCATGGACGACGACGCTCCCGAAGAAGAGCAGCGCGACGACGAGGGCGAGCACGAGCCCCCCGCCCGCCGAGACCCGCGGGGCAACCGCCGGCACCTCGACCGTGAAGAGCCAGATCACGACGAGCGCGAAGACGAAGAACCAGCTCGGGTGCAGTCGCAGCTCGACGCCCAGGATGCGGGCGACACCGATCGTGCCCCGGTTCATCGGGCGCCCCGCGAGGTCCGGTCGACCCGGCCGACCCGAGCAGCCCGCTCGATCCTCCCGGCCTGAGCCCGGCCGACCGCCCAGCAGATCGTCCCGCCGGCGATCCCGAGGACCCCGAGCCCGCCGACGGCCAGCTGCCAGAACGCCGTCGGGTAGAGCAGGACGATCCGTTCCGTCGTCGGATCGAAGGCCCAGTTCCCCTGCGGGAAGAAGAGCCGGTGGAACAGCTCGAAGGCGGCGTCGAAGGCGACGACGAACCCGGCGCCGACGACGACGAGCGCGATCGCGAGGGTCGCCCCGCCTGCCGAGATCGCGCGCCAGGGCCAGGCCTCGCGACCCGAGCCGGCGAGGGCCGCTGCGAGCAGGAGCCCGCCCGCGAACCCACCGCCAACGAGGAGCCAGAACAGGAGCCGCGCGTCTCCGAGGTGGGCTGCCTCGGCCCGGTCGTAGAAGGGCGGCCCACCGGCTTCGAGCGGGAAGACGAACGTGCCCGGGCCGGCGAGAAGCTCCCCGATCGTTCGGTCGGAGATCGCCTCCACCTGGGCCGGCGAGATCCTCAGCAGCTCGGCCGAGCCCGCCGATCGCAGCGCCCAGTGAGTGAAGCCCGGCTGGACGAGAACGAAGACCGATAGCGCGAGGACGACGAGCACCGTGGCGGCGGCAACGAGGAGCGAGAGAACGGTCCGCTCCCGCGACCGCGCCTCGAGCGAGGGGGTCGCGACGGCCGATGCGGTCGCGGAGGTCACGGCGGGCATTGTGGCACGCTCATCGCGGGCTGCCGCGAGTGCGGTGGGCCGGGGGGCGCGGCCCCTACTCCTCGCGGAGAGTCTCGGCCTGCTCGCGCCAGCCCTCGACGCGCAGCCGCTCGGGGGGTGGCGGGCCCAACGCCCGAGCGGCGCGACTGAGCCGCTCGTCGAGCTCATCGACGCTCAGGGCGAGGAGGTCGGAGAGGCCGATGATCCCGGCCTGGGTGAAGATCTGCTGCTCGGTCGGCCCGAACGAGGCGAGATTCAGGAGCAGTGCCTCGTCGCGCCAGGCGTTGACGTCGTTCGTCGTCGCGCCGATCTGGTCGGCGAGGTATTGCCGGCGCGTCGGCGTCTCCGAAACCTCGAGCAGGAGACCGGTCGTGAACACCCCCTGGGCCCTCAACCGCTCGAGGTAGACAAGCGGAGGTCGCTGGAGCTGCTCGATGGGCGGCACGGCGGGATGGTACAGGGCGGCCCGCCGGCCGGAGGTTAGTCCTCCTTCTGGTCCCCGAAGATCGTGTAATGCCAGCCCTTGTCGGCCACGCCGGTCAGCTCGACCATGACGTGCTTGACCCGGGTGTACTCGTCGAAGGAATAGCTCGACATGTCCTTGCCGAAGCCCGACTGCTTGAAGCCGCCGTGCGGCATCTCGCTCGCGATCGGCAGATGGTCGTTGATCCAGACGGCGCCGAAGTCGAGCGAAATCGCGGCCCGCATCGCCTTGAAGACGTCGCGCGTCCAGACCGAGCTCGCGAGGCCGTACTTCGTGTCGTTGGCCTTTTCGAGGACCTCCTCCTCCGACTCGAAGGGCAGGACCGTCAGGACGGGCCCGAAGACCTCGTTCTGGCAGATCTCGGAGTCCTGCGCCACGTCGGCGACGATCGTCGGCTGGAAGAAGGCCCCCTTGCCCAGGCCCTCGGGGCGAGCGCCTCCGGTCACGAGGCGTGCCCCGGCCTGGACCGCCCGCTCGACGAAGCCCTCGACCCGGCGGACCTGGCCCTCGTTGATGAGCGAGCCCATGTCCGTGTCGTCGGCCAGCGGGTCGCCGACCCGCACCGATTCGACGTAGCCCTTCAGCCGGCCCAGGAAATCCTCGTAGATCGGCTGCTCGACGTAGATCCGGGTCGCGGCCGTGCAGTCCTGGCCGGCGTTGACGAAGCCGCCCGCCACCGCCCCGCGGGCAGCCGCGTCGAGATCGGCGTCCGCGTAGACGATGAAGGGCGCCTTGCCGCCCAGCTCGAGGTGGACGCGCTTCAGGTTCTCGGCGGCGAGGGCCTGGATCTTCCTGCCGGTGGCGGAGTCGCCGGTCAACGAGACGAGATCGACGTCGGGATGCCTGGCGATCGCCGCTCCAACGGTGTCACCGAGGCCCGTCACGACGTTCAGCACGCCGTCCGGGAGCCCGGCCTCCTTCGCCAGCTCGGCCAGCCGCAGGGTGGTCAGCGGCGTCGCGGTGGCCGGCTTGATGACCACCGAGTTGCCGGCCGCGAGCGCGGGCCCGATCTTCCAGATCGCCATCATGAAGGGATAGTTCCAGGGCGCCACCTGGCCAACGACGCCGATCGGCTCGCGCCGGACCATGCTCGTGTGGTCGGTGCTGTACTCGCCGGCGGCCTTTCCTTCGAGATGCCGGAGTGCCCCGGCGAAGAAGCGCAGGTTGTCGGCCGCGAACGGGATGTCCGAATCGCGGCGCATCTTCAGGGTCGTGCCGGTCTGAAGGGTCTCGAGCCGGGCGAGCTCGTCGGTGTACTCGTCGATGAGGGCGGCGAGCCTGTAGAGGGTCTGGGCGCGGTCGGGGATCCATTGCTTCCGCCAGCGCCCATCGCGGAACGCCTCGCGAGCCCGTCTGACGGCTCGATCGACGTCCGCCTCGGTGCCTGCCGGCACACGGCCGATGACCTCACCGGTGGCGGGGTTCTCGACGTCGATCCACTCGCCGCTCGAGGACTCGACCCATTCCCCGCCGATCAGCATCTTCATCTCGTGGAGGGTCTCGACGGCCATCGTTCTCGTGCTCCTCGGGTGCAGCCGGGCGCCTGTTATGGGCCCCGTCGGCGATGAGGTCAGTCTACCGCCGACCTCCCCGGCGGTCGACGGGCCGGACACGCGATTCGCACGTGAGGGAGCCCGATCAGCCCGGGATTCGCACGGGGAGGAGGAGGCCGCCCGAGCGGCACGTCACTCGATCCGCGACGACGCTTCCTATGGTTCACGAGGCGGGTAACGAGCCGTCAAGGGTCGCGATCGTCCACGCTTGTGGTCCTGGCGAACCATCAGAGCGATCACCGGGGCCGGATCGCGTGATAAAGGCGGGTCGCCGGGTGACGGCTGGCAGGCTTGACCCGGGCCTGGCCCACGGTTGAACCATGTCGGAAATCACGTACACCCGAGTCCCAGGACGCCCACGTCCCAAGGACGCCCAGGTCCCAGGATGCCCGAGTCCCCAGCCGGGCCCGCGTGGGGCCCGTCCGTCAGGCCGCAAGCTTAGCCTCGACGGTCAGCTCGACGTTCCCGGCCAGGGTCTTGGAGATCGGGCAGCCGTCCCTGGCCGACTCCGCCGCCTGCCGAAAACCGGCCTCGTCGGCGCCGGGCACCGTCCCCCGGACACGCAACGCGCTGGAGACGACCTTCCAAGCCTCGCCGACCTTTTCGAACGTGACTTCCGCGCTGACTTCGAGTCGTTGCGGGGGCGTCCCGGCCTTCGCGAGCCCGTTCGAGAGGGCCATCGAAAAGCAGGCGGCATGCGCCGCGGCAAGGAGCTCCTCGGGACTCGTTCGGCCGTCCGGAGTCTCGGTCCTCGACGCCCAGCTCACGGGCAGGTCGGTGAACGTGCCCGAGGAGGCCGCCGACACGCGGCCGCTCCCGGTCGTGAGATCGCCTTCCCAGGTCGCCTCGGCGCGGCGGACTGCTGCCATCCGGTCCTCCTCTCTCCCTGCTGGAACGACCCGTACATCGTCCCACACGGTCACCCACGGGACCGCCGTGCGAGAGACTAGTCCGGGAGGTGCGGGCGATGATCAAGCTGTGGAGCGAGCTGCCGGCAGCGCGGGCCGCGGAGGTGGGGGCCGATGTCGCGACCGCCGCCTGGGTCGGCTTCTGGGGTTGGCTGGCCTGGCAGCTCTACACGTTCCTGCGCAGTTTCGCCGAGGCCGGTCGGGTGATCCGGGAAGGTGGCCGGAACCTCGACACGGCCGGGGTCGAGCTCGGACGGGCCCTGGCCGGCGTCCCGGTCGTGGGGGCGAGCCTGCGCGACGCGAGCGCGAGCGTCTTCGCCCAGGCTGGGCGGCCGTTCATCGACTTCGGGACCGACCTCGAGGGCTTCATCCTCGCTTTGTCGGCCATCGTGGCGATCGCGTTCGTCGCCATCCCGCTCATCCCGTGGCTGAGCCGCTACGTGCCCTGGCGACTCGATAGGCTCGGACGGCTGCGCGCGGCGCACCGTGTGATCCGTCGCGCCCACGATCTCTCGGACCCGGTCGTCGAGCGGCTTCTCGCCTCCCGCGCCCTCCACCGGCTCTCGTACGAGGCACTCCTCGAGTACAGCCCCGACCCGTTCGGCGACTTCGCCGGGGGCCGGCACGACCGACTCGCCCGCGCGGAACTCGCGAGCGTGGGCCTCCGCGGCCTGCGCTGAGCGCGTATGCCCACCCGAGTGGGGACCCCGAGCAAGAGCGTCTTCGAGTTGAAGGACGAGCCCAGCCCAGGGAATGGGGCCATGCCATGACGCTCAGCCGGCTGTTGCGCTCGAGGGCGGCAGCCGGCGGCGGCCGATCGCAACGTCGAGACCGAGCGTGATCCAGCCGAGTCCGTTCAGAAACATTCCGAAGAGCGACAACGTCGCGAAGATCGTCTCGTGGTCCCGACTGACCAACCCGAGCCGATCCATCCCGGTGAACGCGAGCAGCGAGCCAATCGCGAGGGCCACGGCAGCGGCCCGTCCGCCGAGTCCGGCGGTCAGGCGCCGTTTCCTGGCGAGCACGGCCCCGAAGGCCGCGTCGGCCAGCCACGTGGCGGCACCGGCGAGGAAGTAGACATAGCCGAAGGTGCCGGCGTTTGGGCGCAGCACGCCTAGTGAGAGCACGGTCATGCCGATGTACCAGGCGTTGGCGAGGACGACGGCGCCGGCGGTCAGCATGAGCAATGCTGGAGGAGCTGCGGCACGGCGCGCCAGGGCGATGCCGATGGCGATCGCGCCGACGTTGAAGAGGACGATCCGGATCCAGTTGAAGTCCGGTCCGATGTTGACGACGAAGCCAGCGAGCAGGACGAGGCCGCCAAGGACTCCGGCGGCGCCGAGAGCGCGAGCGACGGCGCCCGGCGGGGCCATTGCGGTCGAGTGAGCCACGCTGCGATCTCCTCTCAAGTGTTCCGCGGCGGCGCTGGTGACCAGGTCAGCGAGCGCCCGGAGCCAGGCACGAGCCAAGCCGCGGCCCGATTGGCCGACCCGGGCGTCATGGAGCTGATCCGCGAAGAGCTGGACCATCTCGTCGCGGTACCGGGCCCGGAACGCTGCCGGGTAGATCCGTATGAGGCTCGCATAGAGCCGTTCGTTGAAACCCGCGCCGCTCGATCGGTCAACCTCGCCCTTCGGGGTCACGAGCCCAGGCGAGTGGGCGCCCACGCTCATGACCCCGCCAACATGGCCGCGTGCGCCAGCGGCGTGCTCCGGTCCGTGCCGAGCGCCCACGGGCGGGCGGAGCTGACCAGCGCCTCGAGTCGACGGACCTCCCCCGCGGCAACCGATCGGCCGAGCGCCGTCAGGCGGTAATAACGACGCCGCTGGTCGTCGAGCTCGGGATCCGGCCGCTCGTCGCTCTCTTCGATGAGGCCATCGGCGAGGAGCCGCTTGATCGTCGTGTAGATGGCACCTGGTCCCAGGCGGACGGCCCCGTCAGTGATCCGGCGGACCTCGTGCATGATCGCGTAGCCGTGCCGCTCCTCCGGCCCGATGGCCAGAAGGATGTACATCGCGACACGCGAGATGGACGGACGAGGTTGGCGGTCGGCGCCGACGGTCATTGCCCGATTATATCTGTTCGCGATACATTGTCAAAGAATCTATTTCAGGTCAGCCAGGGGGACAAGAGACCG